>NZ_CP030139.2:1200000-1500000 GCF_003846445.2 Synechococcus elongatus PCC 11801
GCTGGATTGCTCGGGCGGGCCAGCCTCATTTGTTGCAGAAGCGAATGCATTAGGAATTGCCGCGATCGGGGTGGATCCAGCCTATGACCCCGATCCAGAAGTGGTACGACAGCAGATCGAGGCGGATATCGATACCGTGGTGCAGCTGTTCCCGATCATCTCGGCGCAGTTAGGCGATGCGGCACCCGAATCCTCAGTTGTCGAGGGCTCGGCACGCCAGGCTGCAGCTGGGTTCTTAGCTGATTTTGAAGCAAATCGCGATCGCTACATTCAAGCAGCACTGCCCGTTTTGCCCTTCGACGATCGCCAATTCGATCGTGTCCTCTGTGGCAACTTCCTGTTCATCTACGCCAGCGACGACGGCTTCAACTACCCCTTTCATTACCAATCAGTGCTGGAACTCTATCGGGTCTGCGATCGCGAGGTACGCATTTCCCCGACGCGGGGCAGCGGTGGTGGCAGTCATGCCTACGTGGAACAGTTGCTGAGCGATCTGACGGCAGCGGGAATTCCGGCGGAACTGAAAGCGGTGCGCGATCCGGTCTATGGCGAAACGCAAATGCTGCTGTTAACTCGTCCGGCGGAGTAGATCGATGCGGATTGTCATTCTGACGATTGGGACGCGCGGCGACGTGCAGCCATTTATGGCGCTGGGCGTGGGTCTGAAAGCAGCAGGTTATGAGGTGGCGATCGCCACTCAAGCCAACTACCAGTCGATGGTGGAAGGGCTAGGGCTAGAATTCCGGCTGCTAGCAGGCGATCCTCAAGGCGTGCAGCAACAATCAGGGGCCTATTCCAAGGAGACCGTGGCTGCAGCCGCACAGCTTCTTGGCCAGATTCTCAAGGATTCTTGGCTGGCTTGTCAGGATGCAGAAGCGATCGTGGCTTCGCCAAATGCGCGGGGAGCAACTCATATTGCCGAAGCCCTGCATATTCCCTGTTTCCTGGGATCGCCAACCCCCTATGGCTTTACCCATGCCTTTGCCAGCCCTTGGTTTCCGCCCAACTTCAAGCTTGGCGGGAGCTGGGGCAATTGGCTCAGTCACTACGCAGTCGATAAGTTGCTCTGGGCGGCAACCCGCAAGACCGTTAACCAGTGGCGGGTTCAAGATTTAGGGCTGAAACCCTTGGGGTGGAGTAGTCCCTACAAACAATTGGTGCGCAAAGGGCAAGTCTTCCTGCATCCGCTGAGCGAGGTAACCTTGCCGAAGCCAGCAGACTGGCCGGAGCAGGCACATCTGACTGGCTACTGGCTGCTACCCGAAACCGAGGCAGCCCTTTCGCCAGAGTTGGAAGCATTTCTCGCAGCGGGTGAACCACCCGTGTTCATCGGCTTTGGCAGCATGGTCGACCAAGAACCAGAGCGGTTGACTACGATCGCGGTTGAGTCCTTACTGCTGAGTGGTCAACGCGGCATTTTGCTAGCGGGCTGGAGTCGGGTCGATCGCTCTCAACTGCCAGATACAGTCTTTCCGCTAGAGTCTGCACCCTTTGGTCTGCTATTTCCGCGCCTTGCGGCCGCAGTGCATCACGGCGGCTGTGGCACCACAGCAGCGAGCTTGCAGGCAGGTTTGCCAACGATCATCACGGCCTACGGCAACGACCAAGCTTTTTGGGGCAAGCGGGTCGCAGAACTGGGCGCAGGTCCAGCACCAATTACCCGCGAGGGCTTGACGGCAGAGACTCTGTCCAGCGCAATCACCCAAGCCGTTAGCGATCCGCACATGCGATCGCGGGCGCAGGCGATCGGAGAACAGTTGCGGGCTGAGGATGGGGTTGCTAAAGCAGTGAAGCTACTCGGTGATTATTTGGCGGCAGGGACTAGTTCTTGAGCAGCTGTTCTGGAGTCGGCGATCGCCCAACCGCGATCGCGGGCTTGTCGCAGCAAGTTGCGGTAGCCGATTTGCAGGGCATCAGCGGCGACGTGGGTTTCGCTGCGATCGTCCAAGGGAATCATCTTGGGGCGCTGAGTTTCGACAATCCGCTTGTCCTCTTCGATGATTTTGAGGCTGCGGCGCACCGTGTCGCCATCCGCCCAAGCACCGGTGAAAAAGGTGCGCACAGTCAGCCAAAAGGTCTTGGTCGTCTCCGCATCGATGGGCAGGTTTGCGCCATAGCCAATGAAGCGGAAACCATTACCCAAGTCCGTTTCGGTGCGGACGATACAGGGCATGTACAGGGTGATCGTCGTCGTGACCGTTCGCGGGGCATCGCCGCGATTGAACAGCTTCCAAATGCCGCGATAGGCCGATTTGGTGAACTGGGTTTGGGCGCGCAAGCCTTCTGGAAGTTGTTCGACTTTATAAGGCTCAATTAATGGATCTGATGCTGCCCCAAACGAACCCGAGTGGGTGAAGGGCGCGTGAGCGAAATCCATCAGGTTTTCAGTGACGCGGGTGTAGTGGGTGGTGTAAGTCACTTCGCCCTGCACGGTACGCCAAGCTGGATCATCATATTCCGGCAAGGGTGGCAAGGGTGGACGCTCGGCCTCGGGCAAATCGCCGTAGAACAGCCAGACTAGGCCATAGCGTTCTGTCGCTTCATAGTGGGGGACTTTCGCCGCGAAGGGAATCCGCTGTTGCTCCGTATTGGCGGGAATTTTGCGGCAGTGGCCTTGGGCGTCGTACTGCCAGCCGTGGTAGGGACAAACGAGACAGTCGTTTTCGACCCAACCGCCGGAGAGTGCTGCACCCCGATGAACACAGCGATC
This sequence comes from Synechococcus elongatus PCC 11801, assembly GCF_003846445.2. Lineage (NCBI taxonomy): Bacteria > Bacillati > Cyanobacteriota > Cyanophyceae > Synechococcales > Synechococcaceae > Synechococcus > Synechococcus elongatus. The sequence goes on from NZ_CP030139.2 coordinate 1,202,711, forward strand.
GCTCAAGGCCTGAATCTGACCGCTGCCATCACGGTAGAGAGCGATCGCTTCACCGCAGAGGGTAACGGACAAGGGGCGATCGCCAACCTGCTTAGCCAGGGCTACGGGATACCAGTAGTTCTTGAAAAACATGGGTCAGCCTTGAGTGACGAGGTAGCGATCGCAGTGTTGCTGCCAGAGCTGGCGGTAGTGCAGTTGCAGGCGATCGGAAGCGACCGAAATTTCATTGCGATCGCGCAGGGGCAGAATGCCTTCAATAATCCGTTGGTCTTCCTGAAAGAGCTTGGCGGTACGTCGCCGCGTTCCACTATCAGCCCAGCCTGCCGTCAAGAAATTTCGGACATGCAACCAGTGACTACGAGTTGTTGTTGCTGAAGTGGGTTGGTGGATGCCCACCAAGATCAGATGAAAATTGCCAAACTCAATATCGATCCGGGTGATGTTCGGTAAGTGAAATGCCGCCCCCGATCGCCCTGCTTTAGGAGTCTCTTGCTTGCGTCCTAGCAGGTTGAAGCTGCCGCGATAGTTCGCCTTCGGCTCAATTGGAATCCAGATTTGAGCCCCGCGATCGCTTTTTTCCAGTTCAAAATCAGCGATCACTTCATTGCCACTGGCGCCAAAGGAATTGGCGTGGACGAAAGGCGAGTGCGCCACATCCATGCCGTTTTCCGTGACGCGCCGATAGTCCGCTGCCCAGTCGAACTGACCTTGGACAACCCGCCAGCCAGGTTGTTCATACTCCGGCAGTTCCCAGAGGGGCGTTTGGCCAGCCCGATCGCGATCGCCCGTGAATACCCAGATCAAGCCGTAGCGCTCTTGCACCGGATAGGTCGCCACTTTGGCAGCTTGAGGAATTCGCGCCTCAGCTTGCTGAGAAGGAATGTGGACACAATGACCGTCGGGTGCGAATTGCCAGCCGTGATAGGGACAGGCGATCGCGTTGTCCTTGACTTGCCCACAGGCCAGCGAGGCCCCCCGGTGGGGGCAGCGATCGTCCAGTGCCACAACTTGCCCGCCAGCAGTGCGATAAATCACCAGCTGTCGATCGAGCAGAGACGCTGCGATCGGCGTTGTACCTACTAAGTCAGTACTGGCTGCAACGGCATACCAGTGATTCGGCAGCAGCGTGACATCTAATAAATTAGCCATGACTGAAATGCCAGACGCTCAACAGAAGACTGGCGCAGAACAGCACTTCGCCACCATTACTGGCCAGCACCCCCACCAGCCGAATCGGGATGGCACCGGTCACGAGCATGGCGATCGCACCCGCTTGCAACCAAGGCCATTGCCGCTCGCGATCGAAAAGAATGCCCAGCCCCAGCAAAATCAGCGTGGTCAGAATGACTGGAATTTCAGGATTGAAGCGCACATCCTTATAGCGCAGCGTGCCGCCGAAGTTGACGGGCGCGAGATCCAAGCCGCGGTAGCGCGTCCAGAGGTCAATGCCAATCAGACTGGCCGTCAGGGCGATCGCCAGCCACATCGCCGTGGATGTTTCCGCCCAAGCAAAACCCGCTCGTAGGGCCACCTGCCAACCGGCAATGATCAAAAGCGGCGAGCCAAGGATGTGCAGTAGATAGCGCCACTTAGCGAGACCTGCGAGGCGATCGCCTTCCCCAATCCAGCGGCCAGCCGCCACGATCGCGTTGTCATAAACCAGCCCGAGCGCCACAAACGCGAGGATGGCCGTGTCCCAACCCGGCGATCGCCAACTGAGCAGCAGCGCACCGACCAGTAGCAGGCTGTGCAAAACGCTGTAGCCGACAAATACAACAGTCGCCATAGGCTGGGGTTTGGAAGACAGCAAAAACTTCCCAGACTTTAGCGCCCACTCTGGCGATCGCGGTAGAGGTACTCCCAGTGCATCGCGATCGTCAAGTTATCACCAGCCGCCCACTTGCTGGATTCTGGTCTCAAACAGGGGCAATCACCAGTCTCAAGCGAGAAAAATATCCGCAACTGCGATCGGGCTAGGACTGCCCCTCTGGTTCTTCGGCCCCAGTTACCTCAGATGCAGCAATAAACGCAAACTCAGGCAGCATGCCTCGCACATTGAAAACAGTCGCTAAAAAGCGAATCGGTAGCTCAATCAGCATTTCAGGACCGTGGGGAATATCACTTTGAAAAGTGAGCGCATCTCCCGCTTGCAGCAAGTAAGATCTATCGCCGTGGCGATACTGCATTTTTCCTTCGAGAACATAAATTGATTCAAAGCCGGGATGTTCAAAAGCGGCAAACGGCTCCGACCCTTCATGAAGGGTAATTAAGAAGGACTCAAAGCAAAATTGCGTACTGGGATCACTAGCTAATAGCTGATAAGTGTGGCCGTTGCGAGTTCCCCGTCGAACCACCTCTTTGGCAGTACCGCTGGGAACCAAAAAGACTTTCTCTGTCGAGACTTCGTAGCCCTTAAACAGCGCACTGAGCGAAATTCCTAGAACAGATACTAATTTTTCTAGGGTTTCTAAACTCGCTGATGTTTGTGCGTTTTCAATTTTCGACAGCATGCCACGCGAGATTCCAGCCTTCTGAGAGACTTCTGCAATCGTTAATCCATGGCGCTGACGCAATTCGCGAATGGTATTTCCCAAGTAGCGACAAAGGGCATTATTACCCCCTATTGGACCGCTTGAAGCTCCCAAATCAGCGTCCGCCGACCTCATCCCAGACCTCAGATAACAAAGAGATTCTTATAACTGTAAACCGGAATATGTAACCACTGAACACATTTTAGAAGAGATGATCTAAATTTCAGAGAATCAGCGGCTACAGTTCCACCATCAAGAAACAAAGTTTCTTTATTTTAACCAAAAAATCATGATCAACGTGCAGGAAAAAGAACACTAAGAACGGACTTTCAAGATGATTTCGTGAATCATTTTGTGATGTTCAGCATGCTTCATCGCCAGACCCAGCATCCGATCGCTGAACGCAAGGAACTCACTCCTTCTCATCGATCCATTCATTAGCCCTAGCATAAGCACTCAAGACCAGCACACAGCAATGCGCAATTGCTTCACTAATCACTATTCCACTCAGGAGAAACTTCTTTTCCTGCAGCTATCAAATTGTGAGCTGAGACAGGCTCAATTCGATAAGAACAATGGCTGGACGGAGGGATTGAATACTGTTTTAGAGAGCATCCAGCCAGGTGACTCTGAAGGAGACTCTAGGCACCGCCTAGCCAACGGCGGACTGTGGCAGGGCGCACACCAGCCTGTTGGCTCAAGCGCTGCCGAATCAAAATCTGGAGCTGCTCACGAACTTGAATGAGTTGCGTCTCTTGTTCTGCTCTGCGCTCTTGCTCTTCTTGCAGCAGTGATTCCAGCGCGGTCAAGTTGTCGTGGAGTTGCTGGATGGTTTGCTCGCGCACCTGCAGATTACTAATGAGCTCCCGATTCTGCTCATCTAAACGGCTGGCTTGGCTGGTCAGACTACCTTGCTGTACTTGCAGTTGCTGAAGGGTCTGGGCCAGCTGATCGCGATCGGTTTGCGCGAGTTCCATCGCTTCCAAGATTTGTTCGCGCTCTTCCAGTAGCTCTTGAAAATCCTGCGATCGCTGATCAGCTTGGGCTTCAAGGGTCTGTAAAGCCGTGGTGAGCTGGGCAATTTGGCGATCGCGATCGCTAACTTGAGTGAGTAAATCTTGTTTCTCTTGAACTAACCCTAAGAGAGTGTTTTCTTGGTCTTTAACCTGCTGCTGCAGTTGACTTACTAAGCGTTCAAGTTGCTGATTGTTTTGGGTCAGGATTGCATTCTCAGCCCGCAGTCGACCGACTTGTCGAAGATCTTCGGGAGCTTCTTCAAGTTTCCGCTCCAAGTCTTGAAGTTGCTGACGGAGCTGAATCAAGGTGCGATCGGGATTCAAGACATCCCTGACCCAACTGCGGACGGCAGCCACGCCCAAAACAGCAGCACCGCCAAAGGTGATGACCTCAAGGGTGCCAGTCAGGACAGCTTGGGTAAGAGCGTAGTTCATAGCAAAGCAACAGAAGCGATCGCAGCCTAGCGCAGGTTCCAGAAGAAACCCAAGTGCATCCTGAACATCACTGATCCCTCTAGAGTTGCAAAGGGGCCACACCTAGAAAATCAATTCCTTCAGGACTGATCTGGAACTGACAGGGATAGACTTCAAGTCCTGCTGCTACGCCAGTCCGCAACAGTTGGCCATAGACCGGATCAGCGCTGTCACCCGGTGCAAAGGCGGTGCAATCACCGCGATTGATGAAGTAGAGCATCACCGCTCGCGCTTCCGGTAGCAGGGCTGTCAGCTCTCGGAGATGCTTTTGGCCACGGGTCGTAACGGTATCGGGGAAAAGCGCTAGACGGCCATCTGTCCAGGTCGTGTTTTTGACCTCGACGTAGATGGGGCGATCGCCTTCTAGTCGAAAGTCCACCCGACTGTTTTCACCGTAGGGAACCTCCCGCTGGACTGTGCCGTAGTCACCTAGAGCGGTTAGATAATGCTGCTCCAACAGGGCTTGAACCACACGATTGGGCAAGCCGGTGTTGACGCCTACCCAAGTCGGTTCGTTGTCCGTTACCTCAATCAGCTCCCAGGTGTAGGCCAGCTTGCGCTTAGGGTTATCCGATTTCGAGACGTAGACAGGATTACCGATCTGGCAGATACCTGTCATTGGACCTGTGTTGGGACAGTGAGCAGTAATCGTCTCACCACTGTCGAGTTCAATATCGGCAAAAAAGCGTTTGTAGCGCTGGAGCAGGCGCCCCCGCAACAGAGGGGGATAGGTGTAGAGCCGCTGAGGCATGGGGGCGTCGTAGACTGTTCAGGCCGTCATCCATTCTTTCGCATCCTGTGCCAGACGCTCCTAAACCGGCCCGATCGCTTGCTGGCATTGCTGGCATCGTTGCTGTGGCCACCCTGCTCAGCAAAGTTTTTGGACTGGTCCGGCAACAGGCGATCGCGGCCGCCTTTGGGGTTGGGCCAGCCTTCGATGCCTACAACTATGCCTACGTCATTCCGGGCTTCCTGCTCATTCTATTGGGGGGGATTAACGGTCCTTTTCACAGTGCGATGGTCAGTGTTCTTGCCAAGCGCGATCGCCGCGACAGTGGCCCCTTGGTCGAAACGATTACGACCCTTGTTGGCATCAGTCTGCTGATCGTCACCGTGCTGCTGGTGATCTTTGCTGATCCGCTGATCGGTTTGGTTGCACCGGGTCTGGACCTAACGCCGACCGGTCAAGAAACAAGGGCGATCGCGGTTCTTCAGCTGCGGATCATGGCACCGATGGCCTTGCTCGCAGGGTTGATTGGCATTGGCTTTGGCGTGCTCAACGCCGCTGATACCTACTGGCTACCCTCAGTCAGCCCGCTCTTTTCCAGCTTGGCTGTGATTGGTGGCGTCGGGGTGTTGTGGTGGCAAGTCGGCAGCCAAATCACCAGTCCCCAACTCGCAATTCTGGGCGGCATTGTGTTGGCAGGTAGCACGCTGCTAGGCGCGATCCTGCAATGGGTGATTCAACTGCCCGCCCAGTTTCGTCATGGCCTCGCCGGACTGCGATTGCGCTTTGAATGGCAACGTCCCGAGGTACAAGCAGTCCTGAAAATTCTCGGCCCTGCCACTTTTTCTTCAGGCATGCTGCAGATCAACGTCTACACCGATCTGTTCTTTGCCTCCTTCATTCCCCAAGCCGCCGCCGGTTTAGGCTATGCCGGTCTACTGGTGCAAACTCCCCTCGGCATTCTCTCGAATGTCATTTTGGTACCGTTGTTGCCGGTGCTCTCTCGTCTAGCAGAGCCGGAGCAATGGCCAGAACTGAAGCAGCGGATCCGTCAGGGCTTATTTTTGACTGCGCTGTTGATGCTGCCCCTCGGAGCTTTGATGGCAGCACTAGCTTTCCCAATCGTGCAGTTGGTCTACGAGCGCGGCGCCTTTCAAACTGAAGCAACTGATCTGGTGGCTTCGCTGCTGGTGGCCTACAGCATCGGTATGTTTGTCTACCTCGGGCGCGATGTCCTAGTGCGGGTTTTCTATGCCCTAGGCGATGGTCAGACTCCATTCCGCATCAGCATCTTCAATATCTTCCTCAATGCCCTGTTCGACTGGCTGCTGCTCAAACCCTTTGGCGCACCCGGTTTAGTCTTGGCCACCGTAGGCGTCAACCTTGTCTCTCTTATTGCCCTGCTCTGGATTTTGCATCGTCGACTGAAAGGATTGCCTCTCCTGCCATGGGGGAGCTGGATTGCGCTACTCAGTGCTTGGAGCTTTGGCTGTGGGGTCTTGGCCTACGGTGCTCAACTGGGGCTCGATCGCCTCTGGCCCGCGCAGAATCTGATCCTGCTGATTGTGAAACTGGCGATCGCGAGTGGCGTGGGTTTACTGGCTTTTGCTCTGCCGGTCAGTCGTTTGCCTCTACCAGAAGTTCAGCAACTGCGCGATCGCCTGCTCCGTCGTCGGCAGCCAGTGGATTCCTAACAGCGCCGCCACCTTATTTGGCGGGACCAGAACCAGAGGTTTTACGTTTGCGGGGCGATCGCGTTGTTTTCGCTTTCGACGCTGTGGCGGCGGGTTTACGCTGACGGGTTGGAGTTGATTTGGGCGCAGTGGCTGGCTCGGGCTCTTCCACAAACGGCCCAGCAGCATCGAGTACTGCTTGGTTTTGAGCCACATACTCTTCCAGAATCGCCAGCACCAAGCCACTGAGATCGGGCTTGCCCTTGTGCTGGCCACTGTTGTGATAGAAACCCTTAATCAACGCCAACTGCTTCAATTGCTGGCGTAAATCTTCCTCAACGCGGACACCAAAAATTTTTTTTGCCATGGTTCGTTCATGTGCTGTGCAGCAAAGAAAAACAACGGAAAAGAGAAGGCGGCCCCCAGACTTCGGTTCAAGGAGCCGCCCACCGCTAATCACTAGATTGAATCGATGACCTTGGCGTTAGGCCGGCACGCGCTCGTGTTCGCGAATCGCAGCGGGAGGCCGTCTGACAATACTGTGCAGACTATGATGTTCAGCTTTGAAAGCTTGAATGAGATGGTGGCAGGCGACTTCGGGCTGAGTGTGGTCGCCGCAAGTAAAGACATCCACCGCTGCATAGCCATTTTCGGGCCAGGTGTGGATGGAGATATGGGATTCAGCCAGCAGTGCTAGAGCTGTCACGCCCTGAGGTTCAAACTCATGGCAGACCTGATTGAGGAGAGTCGCTCCGGCAGCGATCGCGGCTTCACGAATCGAACGATCTACGTAAGCAGCATCATTGAGCAGTTCACCGGCACAGCCGTAGATCTCAAGGATGCAGTGCCGTCCAACACCGAGTGCAGGAGGATCAGCCAAGAGGGGATTGAGGGAGACGGTCATGGTTCTCCGTTAAACAAAGACAACCTGTTAAACAGGTATAACTTGTTCTCTGTATTTTTAGCAAGCGATCGCGCCAAATTCGTGTGGGACTGCGGGAAGTCGCCAATTCTTGAGCATGGCGATCGCGCAGTTAGAGAACCGCAAGCAGCAACCTGAGTCAGCAGGCAAAGACTGACGCTGCTTGAGTTGTACGCGTTTTACAAAATATCAGGCAATGAGCCACTGTTGAATATCACTACTGCCTGCAGTAGCTCAATTTCGATTCAGTGCAACCTAGCCTTCTTCGTATTCTGGCTGACGTTGGTGCTGGGGCAGCTGCAGTTCAGGACTGTTATCTGGCTCGGCCCATGCGTCCCCAAACGGATCATCATCTTGGGGCAGCGGTTGTGGGTTGCTCGCCCGAGTTGGTGCGGGTCGTGCTGAATCAGCACGACGTTGGACGCGGGGTGCAGGCAGATCGTCGTAGCCTTCATCTTCGTCGATGTAGCGATCGCGGCTAGGCTGTTGCGATCGCGGGCGAGGTGCAGGCTCATCTTCCCAGCGACGTTGTGCGGGTGCCGCTTCTTCCTCGTCCATGTAGAGACGACGGGCAGCCGGACGACTTTGGCGCAGCGGTTCAACCAGTTCTTCTTGGCGGCGATCTTCGCGCCGAGCGCGGAACGGTTGCTGGCTGTAATCCCGTTGCGGCGGCAGCGGTTCACCGGCACCGAGCTGATTTTCGACTGGGGTAATCGGTAGGGAGTAGCGATCGTACTCGTCGTCGTCCCAACCACCGAGCCCCAGTTTCTCGAGCAGGCCAGCGGTCAGCTGCACCATCCGATCTTCGGCACCCTCAAAGACAATGACGCGATCGGGCCCGCCACTAACAATTTCCTGTACGCCCAGCTCAAAGGTACTGAGGACACTTTCCGGCACAAAAGCCAAGCCCAAAGAGGCGATCACTAGGGATTCGAGCTTACCGGTGGCGATGTCAAACTTAAACCCACGGACACGACCCAGCGGCTCTCCCGCTTCGGTAATCACCTCGCAATTAATCAGATTGCTGAGGCCGATCGCATCGAAATTGTCTTCAATCACATCGTCGTTATCGACGAGGATGACATCACCGACTTGTCGGATGCTGCTCAGGAACATATAGCGCGGGACGCCGGGCAAGAAGCGCGTCAGCAAGTTGTCGCGCAAGCCCAAGGCCACTACTTCGCGGCGATCGATATCGACGAGTAACTCACCGACCACGCCCAATCGTCGCCCGCTGTCACGAGTAATGACTTGGGTTCCCATAATTTCGGAACGCAACCAAACTTGCTCAGCGGTCATTCTTGAGTCCTATCGTGAGGGACCAATGCTTAGGCCCCAGAAGTGGCGACAGCTTGGTCAGAAGCAGTCACTTCGGATTGTGGCTGATGTCGCGACATCTTTACATTGTCGCCCAGCATAAGGCAATCCTAGCGGCCGGTTGGCTAGGGTTGTGGGATCCCCAAGACTTGGGTGTGGGCCCCACGAGCTTGGGTAACGCCAATCGTGCGCTCCGCCGCTTCAATCATGGGGCGCCGGTGGCTGACCACAATAAATTGGGCTGCTTGCGCTTGCTGACGAATCACCCGTGCCAGCCGCTCCACGTTAGCACCGTCGAGGAAGCTATCCACTTCGTCGAGGGCATAGAAAGGGGAGGGCCGATAGCGCTGCAGGGCAAAGATAAAACTGAGAGCCGTCAGGGATTTTTCGCCGCCGGACATCGACGCGAGGCGACGCACCGGTTTGCCCTTGGGGTGGGCAATTAGATTGAGGCCACTGCTGAAGGGATCTTCAGGGTTGTCCAGCTGCAGTGAGCCGTCGCCGTCAGACAGGTGCGCAAAAATCTCCTGGAAATTGCGATCGATCGCCTCAAAGGATTCCATAAAGGCGCGTCGACGCAGGGTGGTGAAATTTTCGATGCGCAGCAGTAACTCCGTGCGCTCCGCTTCAATCGTGGTCAGCTTCTCTGATAATTCCTCCAGTCGAGCTTGGGTGCGCTCATATTCTTCCAGCGCCAGCATGTTGACTGGCTCCATCGCCTGAATGCGCTTCGCCAGCGATCGCAGTTCATGCTGCAGCGCTTCCATACCCTGCTGTTGCACCGCTTCCGGAATTTCGGGCAGGGGCTGCGGCAATTCCTGCTGCTGTGCCTGGAGTTGGGCCTCGAGCTCGTTCAATTGCTGTTGCAGTTCTAGTTGTTGCTGCTGGCGCTTTTCTTGCTGCCAGACCAGATTTTGTCGCTGCGATCGCTGCTCTTGCAGTTGCCGTTCCGCCCGATCGCGATCGACTTTCTCTTGCCCGAGTTGGGCTTCTAGTTGGGCTTGGCGTTGCTGGAGCTGGGCGATCGCGGTCGCTTGCTGGCGCTGCTGTTCATCGATCTGAGCAAGACGATTGAGCTGTTCCGCCTGCTGTTGCCGCAGCTGGCTGACTTGGGTTTGGGCTGCAGTGGTGCGGTCCTGCAAGCGTTTTTGGTCGGTCTGCAATTGCTGCAGCTGTTGTTCGGCTTGGCGCAGAGCCGTTTCCTGTCGCTGGAGCAGCGCCTCTTGCTGTTGCAGAATCGTTTGCCGCTGCTGCCACTCGCCGTGGATGGGGGAGTCCTCCAATTCCACCAGGGCTTGCCGGAGTACTTGAAGTTGTTCCAGTGCAGCAGGCAATTCTACGGCCAAGGCTTCCAGCCGTGCCTGGGCATGACTCGCTTGCTGTTGGCGTTGCTGCAGTTCAGCCTTGAGATGTTGCTGTTGTTGCTGCAAACGCTGCAGGGTTTGCTGGCGTTGTTGAACAGTCAGTTGCTGCTCGCGTTGTTGCTGGCGGCGATCGTTGAGCGCACTGGCCGCATCTTTAATCACCGCTTGCAGGTTGAGAATCTGCAACTCACTGCGATCGAGAATGACTTCCAACTGTTCGAGGCGATCGCGAATCGCTCGTACTTCCGCCGATTCGCCGCTATCGGGACTGCCAAAACTCAATCCGCCCGATCGCCGCGACAAGCTACCGCCAGTCATCGCCCCGCTGGTTTCCAGCAGCTCGCCATCGAGGGTGACGATGCGGTACTGACCCATGTAGCGGCGAGCTTGGTCGAGCCGTTCAAAGACAACGGTGCCGCCCAAAACAAACTTGAACACTTCGCGGTAGCGATCGTCGCAATCCACCAAGGCGATCGCCAAATCAACCAACCCCTCTGGCTGCTGCCAACGCGGAATTTCCGGCTGCTTACCAGCCCGAATGCGGTTGAGGGGTAGGAAGGTAATCCGACCGGCCTTCTTTTGCTTGAGCAGTTCAATACCTGCTGCTGCAACGCTGTCATCATCGACGACGAGATAGCCCAAACGCCCGCCCGCCGCCACTTCCAAGGCGACTTGGTAGCGGGGCTCAACTCGTCCAAGTTGGGCCACAAGTCCATGGACACCAGGCAAGCCCGTCTCCAGAATCATTCGCGCAGCGGCCGTGCCTTGGGTTTCTTGCAGGGCTTGGCGCAAGCTCTCTTGACGATCGAGCTGGCGTTGTTTCTCACGCTGCTCCTTGAGCAGGCGATCGCGGGTTTCCTGTTGGATTTGCAGTTCTTCCTCTAGCCGCACAAGCTGATCTGCCGCAGTGACCACCGCCGCTTCCGCTTGGCTGAGAGCGGCACGATCGCCTTCAGCCTGTTCTGTCTCTAGCTCGGCTGTGACCGTTACCAAGGCCGCTTGGGTTGCCTCCAGTTGTTGCTGCAGTTGAGTTTGGCGCTCCAGCAGTTGGGCCTGTTCTGCTCGCTGCGGTTCCACTTGAGCCGCGATCGCGTCGGCCTGTTGACGCAGGCTGGTTTGGCGCGTCACCCAGTCTTGGGATTGGGCGGCGAGGGCGTGGGCAGCCTGCCGTGCAGCCTCCACTTGTTCCAGCGCTTGCTGATACTGCGGCTGTAAGGTTTGGGCGATCGTCGTTTGCAGGGTTTGGGCCTGCTGCGCCTGCTGTTGTCCTTCCGTCTGCAACTGGGTTTGGGCTTGCAGCAATGCCTGAATTTGCTGCTGCGTCTGGGTTTGAGCCTCGACTAATTCCTGCTGCTGCCGCTGACTCTGCCGCTGTTCAGCCTCCTGCTGGGCCAGCGCTGCTTGCAGTTTTAGCAGCTCTTCTTCCCCCAGTGCTTTAACCCGTTGATTGAGGCTCTCTAGGGTTACTTCCGTCTGCTGAATTTGTTGCTCGAGCGTCTGCTGAGTTTGTTGATCCGTGGCTGCATCAGTCGCTAACTGAGTTAGCGATCGCTGCAGGGTTTGGACCTGCTGCTGACCCGCCCGCCAACGCAACACAGCTTCCCAGATCTGCTTGGTCGCCTGTTCTTGGCGCAGCGCTTGATACTTCTGAGCTTTTTCCCGATCCTTAGCCAGGCGATCGCGCTGCTCGATCAACTCCTGCTCAACGATCCGGCAGCGATCTTCTCGCTCCTTCACCGATTCGAGTTTGCCTTTGGCCTGCTCGATTTTGCGATCGAACTGAGCCACACCCGCCAGCTCATCAATAATTTGGCGGCGATCGCGGGGACTCATTGAAATGATGTTGGTTACATCGCCCTGCAAGACGACGTTATAGCCCTCGGGATAAATCCGCAGTCGACTCAGTTGCTCATGCAATTGCTGCAGCGTGCAGGCCTCGCCATTCATGGCGTAGGTGCTGGTATAGGTGCCCGAGGGTGTCACTCGCAGCTTGCGGCTGACCGTCCACTCCGCCATGCCCGACTGTATGCCAGTGCCTTCTTCCTCTTCTGTCTCCTCTGCTTCGGGCTGCCAGTCATCGAGGGCAAAGGTAACGCTGACTAGCGTTTCGACCGTGCTACGGCTGCGACTGGCGTAGGTGGAGTTAACCAGATCCGGCAGGCGATCGGCTCGCATTCCCTTGGAGCTCGAGAGTCCGAGGGCAAACAGCAATGCATCGAGGATGTTGGATTTCCCAGAACCATTCGGCCCCGTCACCACCGTGAATTCCGGCAGCAACGGCAGCGAGGTGGTGCCCCCAAAGGACTTGAAATGGCTCAGCTCGATCTGTTTGATGTAGACCAAAACGGCTGCTCTGCCACGAGGTCAGAGGTTAGTGTACCGGTTTCAATTCTCGGGATGGCAGAAACCGAGATTGCAGACTCAGCAGCCCAGCGGGAATGGACTGGATTGCAACAGCTATGCCAATCGCGATCGCACCATGATCACTGAGATGTCAAGGCAATAAAAAGCTGCGATCGCATGAGATGACAATCCGTTGAGGGGTGTGGTTCTCCAAGCTGTGGGGACTAGCACTGCACTCCCCAACCGCTGCTGCAAGAAGGATTACAGATTCTCGGCTTGACCCCCTGTTTTTCCCGTCGGGCAACGGGCAAACTGAAAGCGTCCTCCCGATTTTGTTGCGATGGCGCTGATCTACCCCGACAACCTTCGCTACTTCGATAGTCACGAGTACCTTCAGCTGGACGGCGATGTCGCCACCATTGGGATCAGTGCCTATGCGATCGACCAGCTCGGTGACATCGTTTTTCTGGAACTACCGGAAGTGGGTAGCACGATCACAATCGGGGAAAGTTTTGGCACCGTCGAGTCTGTTAAAGCAGTTGAGGAACTATACGCGCCGGTGACTGGCGAAATTCTGGAACGGAATGAAGCCGTGTTAGAAGCCCCAGAGATTCTGAATAGCGATCCCTACGAGCAGGGTTGGTTGCTTAAGGTACAACTGGCCGCCAAGCCCGATTTGTCAGACTCCTACGATGCCACTCAATATCAAGCGCTGGTCGAAGGGAAATAACACCTGCCGATCGCCCCAGGATCTTGCACAATAGGCCCAACCTTGCGGGGGATTTGTCCATGCCTGCTTCGCCCCACGACTTTGCTCAGCGTCACCTTGGCCCTCGGCCAGCAGATGTGGAGCACATGCTGCAGAAGCTGGGCTGCGACAGTCTGGAAGACTTACTCTCCGTAGTTGTGCCGGCCAATATCCGGCTGCCGCGATCGCTCAACTTGCCTGAGCCCTGTAGCGAAGCCGAGGCACTGGCAGAACTCAAGGCAATCGCTAATCACAATCAAGTGCTGCGCTCCTACCTCGGTCAAGGCTATGCCAACTGCCTGACACCACCGGTGATTCAGCGCAACATTCTCGAAAATCCTGGCTGGTACACCGCCTACACGCCCTACCAAGCGGAGATTGCCCAAGGTCGTTTAGAAGCGCTGCTCAATTTCCAGACGATGGTCAGCGATCTGACGGGTCTAGAGATTGCCAACGCCTCCTTGTTGGATGAGGCGACAGCGGCAGCCGAAGCGATGACGCTCAGTTTAGCAGTCGCGAAGTCAAAGTCTCAGACGTACTTCGTTGCCCACAACTGTCATCCGCAAACGATCGCCGTGGTGCAGACTCGAGCTGCTGCGCTGGGGATTGAAGTGCTCGTTGGCGATCCGCTGCAGTTTGACTTTCAGACCCCAATTTTTGGGCTGCTACTGCAATATCCCGCCACTGATGGCACGATCGCAGACTACCGCTCGGTGATTGAACAAGCCCATGCTCAGGGCGCGATCGCGACCGTTGCCTGTGACTTGCTGGCGCTCACTCTGCTGACCCCGCCGGGGGAATTTGGTGCCGACATCGCGGTTGGTAATAGTCAGCGGTTTGGCGTTCCGCTCGGTTACGGCGGCCCTCACGCTGCGTTTTTTGCGACCAAAGAAGCCTACAAGCGACAGATTCCAGGTCGGATTGTCGGCATCTCTAAAGATGCTCAAGGGAATCCGGCTTTGCGCTTGGCATTGCAAACCCGCGAGCAACATATTCGTCGCGACAAAGCCACTAGCAACATCTGTACGGCGCAAGTCCTGCTGGCAGTTGTAGCTGGATTTTATGCGGTCTACCACGGGGCAGAAGGGCTGACTGCGATCGCGCAGCAAGTGCGGCGTAACACTCAAATTTTGGCTGAGGGGCTGCAGTCCCTCGGGTTCAAGATTCCTCAACAGCCCGGCTTTGACACGCTGATCATCGAGGTCGAAGACCCGAAAGTTTGGCAGTCGCGAGCAGAAGCAGCGGGTTTTAATCTGCGTTGTCTGAGCGATCATCGGCTTGGTATCAGCTTGGATGAGACGACAACTCAGACTGATCTAACTGAATTACTGACTGTTTTTGCCGACGGCCAATCATTGCCCGCTTGGGAAGACATCACTGCTGCGGCAGATGGACAGGTGGATCCGGCTTTTGCGCGGCAGACGCCCTTTCTGACTCATCCTGTTTTTCAGCAATACCACTCCGAAACTGAGCTACTGCGCTACATCCATCGCCTGCAAAGCCGCGATTTGTCGTTGACTACGGCGATGATTCCGCTCGGCTCCTGCACGATGAAGCTCAATGCCACGGCTGAGATGTTACCGATCAGTTGGCTCGAGTTTAATCAAATTCACCCCTTTGCACCGCTGAACCAAACTCAGGGTTATCAACAACTTTTTCAACAGCTGGAAAACTGGCTCGCTGAGATTACAGGCTTTGCCGCCGTTTCCCTCCAACCAAATGCCGGCTCCCAAGGGGAATATGCGGGTCTACTGGTCATCCAGCGCTACCACCAAAGCCGTGGCGAAGGTCACCGCCAGATTTGCTTGATTCCTCAGTCCGCCCACGGCACCAATCCCGCCAGCGCAGTCATGGCCGGCATGAAGGTCGTGCCGATCGCCTGTGACGATCGCGGCAACATTGATGTCAGTGACCTGCAGCAAAAGGCCGCCCAGCATGCGGATCAGCTAGCGGCACTGATGGTCACTTATCCTTCCACTCACGGTGTTTTTGAGGAGGCGATCGCAGAGATCTGTGCGATCGTCCATCAACATGGCGGCCAGGTTTATCTCGATGGCGCCAACCTCAACGCCCAAGTGGGTCTCTGTCAGCCCGGTCAATTTGGGGCAGATGTTTGCCACCTCAACCTCCACAAGACCTTTTGTATTCCCCATGGCGGCGGCGGCCCTGGAGTTGGCCCGATCGGTGTAGCGGCGCACCTTACCCCGTTCCTGCCGAGTCATCCGCTTGTTCCGGAAGTCAATATCGATCCGCAAGCACTTGGCCCGATCGCAGCAGCTCCTTGGGGCAGTGCCAGCATCCTGCCCATTTCTTGGATGTATATCCGGATGATGGGTGCCGCTGGACTGACGCAAGCCAGCGCGATCGCGATTCTCAATGCCAACTACATTGCCACCCGCCTCGCGCCCTACTATCCCATCCTCTATCGAGGCGATCGTGGCTTTGTTGCCCACGAATGCATCCTCGACCTGCGGCCACTCAAACGTACGGCAGGCATCGAAGTTGAGGATGTCGCTAAGCGTTTGATGGACTACGGCTTTCACGCTCCCACCATGTCTTGGCCAGTGCTTGGGACGCTGATGGTGGAGCCCACTGAAAGTGAATCGCTGGCAGAACTCGATCGCTTCTGTGAAGCCATGATCGGCATTTACCACGAGGTCGAAGCGATCGCCTCTGGTGAGTTCGACGCCCTTGATAATCCGCTCAAACAAGCACCTCACACCGCTGCGGTCTTGCTCCAAACTGACTGGAATCACTCTTACAGCCGCGAGCAAGCTGCCTATCCCGCCTCTTGGACACGGGAGCATAAGTTTTGGCCAGTGGTCAGCCGTATCGATAATGCCTACGGCGATCGCAACCTTGTCTGCTCCTGCTTACCGATGAGCGCCTACAGCGATCGCTAAACGGGCAACTGAATCCAGTCTTAGATTTCCCCTCTCTTGTTTTGGGAGGAGGAATATTCAGCGAATCCGAAGACGCAAACCATTTGTTCTCCAACGACAAAACCCCCAACCGAAGTCAGGGGCTTTGCTTTGTTATTGGCCTAGCTGAGCGCTATCAACCGAACTTGCCGGCTGTCGAAGCAATCAAGAAGGCCGCATAGGTTAGGAAGTAACCCACCGTGAAGTGAGCCAGACCCACAACCCGAGCTTGGACGATCGACAGAGCCACCGGCTTGTCTTTCCAGCCAACGATGTTGGCCAGCGGGGTGCGTTGGTGCGCCCAGACGATGGTTTCGATCAGCTCTTGCCAGTAACCCCGCCAAGAGATCAGGAACATGAAGCCAGTTGCCCAGATCAGGTGACCGAAGAGGAACATCCAAGACCAGACAGACAGGTTGTTCGTGCCGAAGGGGTTGTAACCGTTGATCAGCTGCGAGCTGTTCAACCAGAGGTAGTCGCGCAACCAGCCCATCAGGTAGGTGCTGGACTCATTGAACTGAGCCACGTTGCCCTGCCAAACGGTCAGGTTTTTCCAGTGCCAGTAGAAGGTCACCCAGCCAACGGTGTTCAGTGCCCAGAAGACAGCCAGGTAGAAAGCGTCCCACGCCGAGATGTCGCAGGTGCCGCCACGGCCAGGACCGTCGCAAGGGAAGCTGTAACCAAAGTCTTTCTTGTCCGGCATCAGTTTGGAGCCACGGGCATCCAAAGCACCTTTGACCAGGATCAAGGTGGTGGTGTGCAGGCCGAGAGCGATCGCGTGGTGAACCAGGAAATCGCCAGGGCCGATCGGCAGGAAGAGAGCGGTTTTGCCGGAGTTGATAGCATCCAGCCAGTTGGGCAGGTAGGTGCCCAGGCTTGCAGCAGTCGCAGCGCTGTCAGCATTCGCCAGCAGCACGTTGAAGCCGTAGAGCGCTTTACCCGAAGCGGCTTGCACAAATTGTGCGAAGACCGGCTCGATCAGGATTTGTTTTTCGGGGGTACCGAAAGCAACGACGACGTCGTTGTGAACGTAAAGGCCGAGGGTGTGGAAGCCCAGGAAGAGCGAGACCCAGCTCAGGTGGCTGATGATCGCTTCTTTGTGCTCCAGCACGCGAGCCAGCACGTTGTTTTTGTTTGCCTCAGGGTCATAGTCGCGAATCAAGAAGATCGCACCGTGGGCAAACGCACCGCACATGATGAAGGTCGCGATGTACTGGTGGTGGGTGTACAGCGCAGCCATGGTCGTATAGTCCTTCGCGATGAAGGCATACGGAGGCATGGAGTACATGTGTTGAGCCACCAGCGAGGTGACCACACCCAGCGAAGCCAGTGCCAGCGCCAGTTGGAAGTGCAGAGAGTTGTTCAGCGTTTCGTAGAGACCTTTGTGGCCTGCACCCAAACCACCAGCCGGGGGTTTGTGAGCTTCCAGAATCTCTTTGATGCTGTGGCCGATACCAAAGTTGGTCCGGTACATGTGGCCCGCAATGATGAAGATCACTGCGATCGCCAGGTGGTGGTGGGCAATATCCGTCAGCCAGAGCGCTTCCGTTTGCGGATGGAAGCCACCCAGGAAGGTCAGGATTGCGGTACCCGCACCTTCAGCCGTACCAAAGGCATGGCTAGCGGTGTCCGGATTTTCGGCGTAAACGCTCCAGTTGCCAGTGAAGAACGGAGCCAAACCAGCCGGGTGAGGCAGGGTGGACAGGAAGTTATCCCAGCCCACATGTTGGCCACGAGCTTCAGGGATGGCGACGTGCACCAAGTGACCCGTCCAAGCCAGCGAGCTGAAGCCGAACAGACCTGCCAAGTGGTGGTTGAGGCGCGATTCGGCGTTCTTGAACCAGCTGAGGCTGGGGCGGAACTTGGGCTGCAAGTGCAGCCAACCTGCAAACAGGAATAGCGCAGACAGGATCAACAGGAAGATTGAGCCTTGGTAGAGGTCACCATTGGTGCGCATGCCGATGGTGTACCACCAGTGGTAGACGCCTGAATAGGCGACGTTCACCGGAGAAGAAGCACCCGCTTGGGTAAAGGCGTCGATCGCCCCTTGACCAAAGTGGGGATCCCAAATCGCGTGGGCGATCGGGCGAACATGGAGCGGATCTTGGCTCCACTGCTCGAAGTTACCTTGCCAGGCGACATGGAACAGGTTGCCAGACACCCACAAGAAGATGATTGCGAGGTGTCCAAAGTGCGAGGCGAAAATCTTCTGGTAAAGATTTTCCTCGGTCATCCCGTCATGACTTTCAAAGTCATGGGCGGTAGCAATCCCATACCAAATCCGACGTGTTGTCGGATCCTGAGCGAGGTCTTGGCTGAATTTAGGAAACTTGGTTGCCATAAGTCCTAGATGCTCGCTCCTAACCTACTGCAATGATGCGGGCCAGGAAGAAAGACCATGTGGTCACAATTCCACCCAACAGGTAGTGAGCAACGCCCACTGCCCGGCCTTGGATGATGCTGAGCGCACGCGGTTGGATGGCAGGAGCCACTTTGAGCTTGTTGTGAGCCCAGACGATGGACTCGATCAGCTCTTGCCAGTAGCCACGGCCACTGAACAGGAACATCAAGCTAAAGGCCCAGACAAAGTGAGCACCCAAGAACAGCAGGCCATAGGCAGAGGTCGAACTGCCGTAGGAGGTGATGACCTGAGACGCTTGCGCCCACAGGAAGTCACGCAGCCAGCCATTGATCGTTAGGGCACTTTGAGCAAAGTTGCCATTCGCGATGTGCGCCACCGAACCATCCGGCAGCACGGAACCCCAAACATCGGACTGCATTTTCCAGCTGTAGTGGAAAATCACAATCGACAGGGAGTTGTACATCCAGAACAAGCCCAGGAACACGTGGTCCCAACCAGAGACTTGGCAGGTGCCGCCACGGCCAGGGCCGTCGCAGGGGAACCGGAAGCCAAGGTTGGCTTTGTCAGGAACCAGACGCGAGCTCCGAGCGTAGAGAACGCCCTTGAGGAGAATCAGCGCCGTGACGTGAATCGTGAAAGCGTGGATGTGGTGGACCATGAAGTCCGCAGTTCCCAGCACGATCGGGGCAGCAGCGACTTTGCCGCCAACTGCAACCACATCGCCACCAAACACTTGGCTGACCGAAGCCAGGGCATTGGGAGCAGTGTTACCCGGTGCAAGGGCATGAATGTTTTGGATCCACTGCGCAAAGATGGGCTGCAGTTGGATAGCCGAATCCGAGAACATGTCTTGGGGACGGCCTAACGCACGCATCGTGTCGTTGTGGATGTAGAGGCCGAAGCTGTGGAAGCCCAGCCAGATGCACACCCAGTTCAGGTGGCTGATGATCGCATCGCGGTGACGCAGAACGCGATCGAGGAGGTTGTCGACGTTCTTGGCCGGATCGTAGTCACGCACCATGAAGATGGCAGCGTGAGCGCCAGCACCGACGATCAGGAACCCACCAATCCAGATGTGGTGAGTAAACAGCGACAGCATCGTCGGGTAGTCGGTCGCCAAGTACGGATACGGAGGCATCGCGTACATGTGGTGAGCCACGATGATGCTGATCGAACCCAGGATGGCTAGGTTGATCGACAGTTGGGCATGCCAAGAGGTGGTCAGAATCTCATAGAGACCTTTGTGGCCTTGGCCAGTGAAAGGACCTTTGTGAGCTTCCAAGATTTCTTTGAGGCTGTGGCCGATACCCCAGTTCGTGCGGTACATGTGACCCGCAACGATGAAGAGAACGGCGATCGCCAAGTGGTGGTGAGCCGTATCGGTCAGCCAGAGGCCACCGGTCACGGGGTTCAAGCCACCTTTGAAGGTCAGGAAATCTGCGTAGGCTCCCCAGTTGAGCGTGAAGAAGGCTTTCACACCCGCTTCAAAGCCCGGGAAGAGCTGCGAGATCAAGCTGACATCCAAGAACTCGTGCGGCAGCGGAATATCAGCCGCAGAGGCAATGGTTTTGCCGTTGAGCACCAACGGTTCGCCAGCGTCGATCGCGTCCAGCAGTTTGTTGACCGGCAGCGACACGTGGATCTGGTGACCCGCCCAGGACAAGCTGCCCAGACCGAGTAAACCAGCCAAGTGGTGGTTCAACATCGATTCGACGTTTTGGAACCACTCCAGCTTGGGAGCTGCTTTGTGGTAGTGGAACCAGCCAGCAAACAGCATGAGGCCCGCCATCACGAGCGCACCGATCGCCGTGACGTAGAGCTGAAACTCGTTGGTGTAGCCGGAGGCCCGCCAGAGCTGGAACAGACCGGAGGTGATCTGAATGCCATGGAAGCCACCGCCGACATCGCCGTTGAGGATCTCCTGTCCGAAGATCGGCCAAACGACTTGGGCGCTGGGCTTGACGTGGGTTGGATCGGCCAGCCAGCCGCTGAAATTGGAGAAGCGAGCGCCATGGAAGTAAGCGCCGCTCAACCAGATAAAGATCACCGCGAGGTGACCAAAGTGAGCGCTGAAGATTTTCCGCGAAATATCTTCAAGGTCACTGGTATGACTATCGAAATCGTGAGCGTTAGCGTGAAGGTTCCAAATCCAGGTTGTGGTTTTGGGTCCTTTGGCCAGCGTGCGGTCGAAGTGACCCGGCTTGCCCCACTTCTCGAAAGAAGTTGGCACTGGATCTTTATCGACTGACGCCTTCACCTTCGCTTCTCGCTCCGGTGGGCTTATCGTCATTGAGACTCTCCTCTCTTCAGACAGGGTGAGGCCTCCTCCTTCCTCTGAGAGCCACACGATGGCGACCTCAGATTTCTCGGGGCCACCCCCTCGGCAACTCCGAGACTAAACAGCACCATGAACCCGGGTAGCGCAGCGCACTCAGCAAGGGAGTGATGAGCGCCAGGGTTAGGAAGGTCCCGCAATCTCTGAAAACAAAAACAGCGACGCAGGATTCCACACGGGAAGGAGCACTGATGGGAGCATTATAGGGGCGCGTTTTTGGGCCTCCCAAGGGGATTAACAATAATTCAAAGAGCTTTCAGGACAAGGGTTTTGGCCTCCTAAAACGAATGAAAAGCATTCAATTAGCAGCCATTTACTGGGCAATCATTGAGAGATGTAAAGGTTTACTGAATCGTCGCTTCTATGCTGACGAACTGTGCTGGGGGCGATCGCTCGGTGGGGTCAGCGGATGATTTGGAGGAGTGTCCCTCAACGGTGTATCAACAGGACAAGGGGCAAGTGAGAGGCTTGACGTGGATCAACAGGGCATAAAGCGACTCTGGCAAGGGATCGCGGTTTTTCTTCTGGCGATCGCCTTGATCGGTTGTCGTGCGGATCCCAGTGCGTCACTCTTGGATGCCCAGCCGCTGCGAGCCAGTCGTCTCAAAGAAGTTCCACCACCGGCATTAATCGCTGATCTGAGTCGATCGCTGGATCAGTATCAACCGCAGGTCAAAATTCTCAGCCCCAAGCCCGACCAAGTTATCGAGAGCGATCGCGTCGAGGTCAAGCTCCAAGTCCGCGACTATCCGCTCTTTCTGAATGAGCAGTGGCAGATGGGGCCACACCTGCACCTAATTCTCGATAACGAGCCCTATCAAGCGATTTACGACGTCAGCCAACCGATTGAACTGACGGATCTCCAGCCCGGAACCCATACTCTGCGAGTGTTTGCCTCGCGGCCCTGGCATGAGAGCTTCAAGAATGAAGGTGCCTACGCCCAAGTTAGCTTCAGCGTCTTCACCCCTACTGAGAGCGATCGCCCAAACCTCAACCAGCCGTTGTTGACCTACAGTCGTCCCAAGGGCAGCTATGGCGCTGAGCCCGTGATGCTGGACTTTTACCTCACCAATGCGCCGCTCCACAGTCTGGCTCAGGCCGATGACGAGATTGAAGATTGGCAGATCCGCGTCACGGTCAACGGTGAAAGCTTCCGCACAGAAGACTGGCAGCCGATCTATTTAGAAGGGCTGAAGCCCGGCCGCAACTGGGTGAAGCTGGAACTGCTCGATGAGCGGGGGCAACCGCGATCGGGGCCACTCAACACCACCGTGCGCTTGATCGACTATCAGCCCGGCGGTCAGGCCGTACTCGATCGCCTAGTGCGGGGTGAACTCGATCGCCGCGAAATTCTGGGCATTGTCGATCGCAATTACGTGCCGCCAGCACCGGAACCAGAACCTGCAATCGCAGAACCAGAAGAACTTCCTGCTGTTCCCGATCGGGCACCTGAGACAGCGGAGCCAAGCGTTGTTCCCAATCAAGACTCAGAGCCATCGGCTGAAGCCGTGACGGAATCGACGACCGAGCCGGTTGTCGAGGACGCCGCCGCAGATGATTCTGAGACTGCCGCGATCGCCCCCCCTGTGACTGAGGAGGATAGCAGTGACGCCGCAGAAGCTGAACCGATCCAAGTCCCTGAGCCAGCGACTGAGCCAGCAGACCTGTCCGCCGATCGCGAGGCGGTTGACACTGCCCTGCAACGCAATGCAGCAACACCTGAAGCGATCGAAGACTCAGATCAATCCGATGAGGATCTGTTCGACTTCTACGACTAGAACGCGATCTGCTCATCGCCGCAGGTCGCTACTGCAGGCAGCGAGGGCTCATGCAGAAAATCTGCGAGCCAGTCTTTGACGATCGCTGTCGCCTGACAGTCATCTTCGTTGTAGAGCAGGATGCGATCGAGCCAGGTGCGATCGCCCGTTTCCAGCCAGTGGTCGTACCAAAGGATCGCCTGCGAGCCATTGGCCTCGGTATCGCGCCAGTCGAAGCCCAGCCAGCGGGCAATGCTTTTTAGGGCATAGCTCTCGGTGGGTAGCAGAACACTGCGAGTCAGCACCGCATGGATATCGATGAAGCGTTCGAGTACCGGCTCTAGGGCATGAGCAGCGAGGCCATAACGCTGCCCGAGCCGACGCAGGCTGTCCACTTCAAAACTACAGAAGTGGTAGATCGGGGCTTGGGGATGGCGATCGAGCAACATCATTAGTTGCCGCCATGTCTCGCCTTCCTGATCGGGTTGTTCAGCCAATAGCGGCTCAAACTGGGCATGTCCTCGACGGCGATCGCGAATCAGCACTCCGTGGAGATAGCAGAGATCCAGATCGGGCTGAGCTTCGATATCGAAGAAGATCTCGATGGGTGAATCCGGAAAAATGTAGGGCTGGAGAGGTTGCGGCTGTTGATCGAGAAAGACAGCGGCTTGCTGCACTAAACGCTTGGCAAGACTGGGTTCCCAGTCAGCTGCGATCGCTAAACTCTGCGGATCAGCGGTTGCTAAAGCTTCCAGTTGATCCAGCTGGAGATCCCGCAGGATGGCAAATCGGCTAGGCGATACCCCTGGCAGCAGCGAAAGATGAACCTGATCACGGGCGCGATCGCGGCAATCCGTCTGCCAAATGCAGAGGTCGCAACGACTGCGGCTGATGAACAACTCCGGTTCGCGCTGACGAGCGAGGATTTGCCGGCAATCTTCTAAGTGAGTTTGCAGTTGCGATCGCCGCAGATCGAGGTTATAAGGCTTGGGATAGCAGTCGCGGAGCAAAAGCCAGCCTTGTTCCGGCCAAGTGCCTTGAAGACTGGTTAGCAGCTCTGCCTGAAACGCCAGCTGCAGCAGATATTCCGTCTTGGGTTTCTTCGCTAGTTTGACGGCGGCGGGCTGGTAAATCCAATCGCCCCAAATCGACTGACCGGGCTGCCGAATCAGCAAATCAGGATCGGCCCAGTCCGTACCAACTTGGAGATGAGCACCTTCGATGCAGTCGACCCCCTGCGCCATCAGATCAAGGGTCGAGGCAGAGCGATCGATTGGATCAACCGCGATCGCCTGCCATCCCGCCGCCACTTCTCGCCGGCGTTCTAAGGCCAGACGACGCAACCGCTGTAGATAAGCATTGGGAACTTCAGCTTGTTGGCGATCGCCCCAGCGATTCAGATAGAGCCGCCGCGCACAGCGGAGGTAATCGAGTAAATCAGCATCGCCAAGCCCCATAGCCCTTAGCCTAGCGCCGCTGAGGTTGAAGGGTTTCTCCGAGTCCTTCGCCCAGTAGCGAGAGCGCGACCACCAGCAGCGTCATTGCCAGCCCAGGAAAGAGTGCGGTCCACCAAATTCCTGTGGGCAGGGCATCTAAAGCCTGACGCAGGTCATAGCCCCATTCCGGCACTGCCTCCGGTAGACCTAAACCGAGAAACCCCAAACCACCCAGAATCAAGACCGCATCAGCTGCGTTCAAGGTGAAGAGCACCGGCACACTTTGAATGACGTTGGCCACCAAGTACTTGCGCAGGATGTGCGGGGTCGAAGCCCCCAGCGATCGCGCCGCCTCAATATAGGGTTCGCTTTTGACACTCGCAGTCTGGTTGCGCACCACGCGGAAATATTGGGGGACGTAGGCAATGCTGAGTGCGATCGCCGCATTGGGTACGCCACGACCAACCACAAAAGCGAGTGTGATCGACAGCAACAACCCAGGCAGCGTATAGACCACGTCCATTAAGAAAACGAGGGCACGATCGAGCCAACCACCCCAATAACCAGCAATTAACCCTAAGGGCACCCCGATCGCTAGGCTCAAGCTAGTTCCCAGCAAGACCACCTGCAGTGCCACTCGGGTGCCAAACAGGGTGCGGGAAAAGACGTCATACCCCTGACGCGTTGTACCAAACCAGTGCTGCCAAGAAGGAGCGGCATGAATGGGATTGAGCAGCGCTTCTGTCGGATTTTGAATCCAGCCCAAGGACTGCAAGAGCGGTGCTGCGATCGCAATCACAACGTAGATCAGGCTGATGCCCAGTCCCCAGCGCGCCAGTCGTGCCGCAAAGGTCGAGCCACTAAAGCCAGGGAGCCGCAAGCGATCAAGCACTGCAAGTTGCATCCGAGATTCGATCAGCAGTGAAGGGCAGAAAGTGGCCTCATCATCAGCGGAGATGGAGCGGCTGGCAAGTCCCTCTGGAGCGATCGCCCTCGAGTTGGACTCCAGCCAGATGGCAGAGTGGAGAAAGCATGGAGACTCCTGAATGATCACGGCTGCCTACGGTTCTTGGCGATCGCCGATCAGTGCCGACCTGATTGTGCAAGGCAGTGTTGGATTAAGCGGTGTATCGCTAGCAGGAGGCGATCGCTACTGGCTGGAGTCGCGCCCCACGGAACGCGGCCGCACCACCCTGATCCGCCAAAGTTCTGAAGGACAGATTGAAGAACTGACGCCAGCACCTTGGAATGTCCGCACCCGCGCTCATGAGTACGGCGGCGGCGCCTACTGCATCGATCAGGGCGTGGTCTACTTCAGCCATGACAAGGATCAGCGGCTCTACCGCCTCATTCCCGGCCAAGATCCGCAGCCATTAACGCCGGAGCTGCCGCTGAAATTTGCCGATGGGCTGATCGATCGCCAGCGCCACCGCTGGATTGGCGTGCGTGAAGATCACCGTCCCGAGGGTGAAGCGATCGATGCGATCGTGGCGATTCCCCTGACTGGCGAACCCAGTGAAGGACAGGTTCTCGCGATCGGGGCTGACTTCTACGCGTCGCCGCGCCTTAGTAACGATGTACAACGGCTGGCTTGGCTGACTTGGTCACACCCGAATATGCCTTGGGATGGCACTGAGCTCTGGGTGGCAGAGTTCCAAGCCGATGGTTCGCTAGCAACGCCGCAAAAGGTAGCAGGTGGCGATCGCGAGTCGGTGTTTCAGCCGGAATGGCTGCCAGATGGGCGCTTGGGCTTTGTCTCCGATTGCAGCGGTTGGTGGAATCTCTACTGCTGGGATGGTCAAACGACGCAGGCGATCGCGCCTACTGAAGCGGAATTTGGCATGCCCCAGTGGGTATTTGGCATGCGCACTTGGGCACCAATCGATCGCGATCGCTGGCTAGCCGCTTCTACGAAAGCAGGGCACTGGTCGCTCTCGCTGGTGGATCTCGCTACGGGTAGCCTGAAACCGTTTGACCTGCCGTTCACGGACATCTCCGGCTTAGTTGTTGAGGGCGATCGCGCTTTGTTTACTGGAGCCGGTCCCGATCGCCCGGGTGCCGTGGTTGAACTGCAGATCAGCAGTGGCGAGTGGCAGGTACTCAAATCCAGCTCCAGCCTGGATCTTGATCCGCGTTATCTCTCCATTCCCCAAAGCATCGCCTTCCCCAGCGCCAACGGTCGGGTTGCCTACGGTCACTTCTACCCGCCGAGTAATCCCGACTACCAAGCGCCTGCGGACGAGAAGCCACCGCTACTGGTCAAAAGCCACGGTGGCCCAACTGCACAAACCCGCAGTAGCCTCAGCCTCGGCATTCAGTATTGGACGAGTCGCGGTATCGCCGTCCTCGATGTGGATTACGGCGGCAGCACCGGCTATGGCCGCCCCTATCGCGATGCCCTGCAAGGACAGTGGGGCATTGTCGATGTCGAAGACTGTGCCGCGGGTGCCCAATGGCTAGCGGAGCAAGGGCTGGTCGACGGCGATCGCCTCTGCATTGATGGCGGCAGCGCTGGCGGCTACACCACACTCTGCGCCTTGACCTTCACCGATGTTTTCAAAGCGGGAGCTAGCCGCTACGGGATTGGTGACCTTAAAGCCCTCGCCGAAGACACCCACAAGTTTGAGTCCCGCTACCTCGATGGCTTGATTGGCCCTTGGCCGGCAGCGGCGGATCTCTACCGCGAGCGATCGCCGATTCACCACGTTGAGCAACTCAACTGCCCGGTGATCTTCTTCCAAGGGCTGGAGGATAAGGTCGTGCCACCGGCGCAGGCCGAAACGATGGTCGCCGCCCTCAAAGCGAAAGGTCTGCCTGTCGCCTATGTCCCCTTCCCCGAGGAACAGCACGGCTTCCGGCAGGCCGCCAACATCAAGCGATCGCTCGAAGGTGAGCTGTATTTCTACAGCCAAATCTTCGGCTTCAAGCTGGCCGATGAGATTGAGCCTGTGGCGATCGCCAACTGGCCGCCCGCTTAAATCGCTTGGGCAATCAGCGTATGGTGGCGGGGACTATTGCGAACTCGAGTCGGAGCAGTAAACCCCGCCGTCTGAAACACAGCATCCAAGTCCAAGCTGAAATATTCATCGATGTAGGGCTCGGTACTCTTCAGCAGCGTCAGGATGTAGGGCGGCATCTTGGCGAAGACTTCCGACTGCGGATTCATGTCCATCAGGGCAATGTGACCACCGACGGGCAGCAAGCGTCGCGCCTCTTTGAGGATGTCTTGAGCTGCTTGAGCCGGTAGTTCGTGAAAGACCAGGCAGGAAGACACTAAATCAAAACTTTGATCCGGTAGCCCTGTGGCTTCGGCAGCAGCATGGTGCCAAAGCACCGATCGCCCCGCTTGCTCAGACTGATATTTCGCGACGGCAAGGAAGTAGGGCGAGAGATCCAGACCGGCGATCGCGGCTTCGGGGAACGTGTCTTGCAGCGTGAAGGTACTCATGCCGACGCTACAGCCGATATCCAAAATTCGCTGGGGTGCGGTTGGCAATTGCTCTTTCAATACTTGGTGATAGCTGGCGCGCAGTTGTGCATCCCCTTGGGCACCAGCTTCCGGCCAAATGCGGGCATGGACTGAAAGTGCCGCCACTTCAACTTCCATGGCGGGATCCCAGCCCAGGTTGCCTTCGGGATAGGCATGGAAGGGTGCGACGTAATAGCTCGGGTACTGGAGATCAGGATTAGTTAGAGCCTGCAGATCCTGTTCCCAGTCGGGCGAGAACGACTGCTCGCTTTGCCGCTGGCGCAGGGCAGCAGTTCTGGCTGGCCAATCGACACCGATTTGACTGGCACGCTGCACCATCATCGATCGCGCCCGTTTGCGGGCGAGGTCAAACAGCGGCTGGATCTGGAGGATGCCACTGACCAAACGAGAGGCAAGCCCCATCGGTTTTACAGTCGTAGCCGTCATGGAAACGCCCAGAATTCTCTCTGCTTATTATCGCGATCGCCCCCCGCTTTCCTGAGAAGCGTTGAAAATAAAGCTGTCCCCTGCTGGAGTGGTGCCTATCCATGTTGACCGAGGCCAACCCCACCGAGTTTGCTCCTTCGCCTTTACTGACCACCGATGTCGTTGTTGTCGGAGCTGGCATTGTCGGTAGTTTGGTGGCCTATGGCCTAGCCCGCCAAGGGTTGCGGGTTGCCCTCGTGGAAGCTCAACCACCCAATGTCGTCCTCAGCCGCGATCGCGCCTATGCCTTGACCTTGGCTGCTGCCGATTTACTAGAACAGTTGGGGCTGTGGGAAACATTGCTGCCCCGTATTCAACCTTTCCAAGAAATTCAGCTCAGTGATACAGCCCTTCCCAAGTCAGTACGACTATTGCCGAAGGATTTACAGCGATCGCAAAGTCTTGGCTACGTCGCTGAGCATCGGGTTCTGCTCGAGACGCTGTACGAGCAGTTCGCAACGGTCCCGAATTTGACTTGGCTCCCCTCAACACAGCTTCTCGAAGTCAACTTGGGGACCCGCCAAGCCATGCTGTTGCTAGAGCGGGATGGCATTCAACAGCAGTGGCAGAGTCAACTCGTCGTTGCGGCCGATGGCCCCAATTCCCCCCTGCGTGAAGCCTGCGGCATTCGTCGCGATGGCTGGGCCTACTGGCAATCTTGTCTGACGGCAGTGATCAGCTTAGAGCGATCGCACCAAGGCATTGCTCAGGAATGTTTCCGCAAGAGTGGTCCCTTTGCCGTGCTGCCCCTGCCAGGCGATCGCGCCCAGATTGTCTGGACGGCACCCCATGCTCAGGCGCAACAGTTGCGTGATCTTCCCGAGTCAGAGTTTCTCCAGCAACTGCAACAACCCTTTGGCGATCGCTACGGACAACTGCGCTTGCTCAGCGATCGCCGGATCTTTCCGGTGCAGCTGCGTCAAAGCCGTCGCTACGTCCAGCACCGCTTCGCTCTTGTCGGAGATGCAGCCCACTGCTGTCATCCTGTCGGTGGACAGGGGCTGAACCTCGGCATTCAGGATGCGGGCGCCCTGATAGAAACCCTGACGAGCGATCGCCAACGACGCAAAGATTTGGGACGCCTAACGCTCTTGCGGCGCTACGAACGCCGCCGCAAACGCGAAACTTGGCTGATTTTGGGCTTTACCGATCTACTCGATCGCCTCTTTTCCAATCACTTTTGGCCGCTAGTCCAGTTGCGGCGCCTCGGGTTGTGGTCACTGCGCCATATCCCACTGCTACGCAAGCTCGCCCTGCAAATCATGACGGGTCAGTGGGTGCAACCGATTCACCTCAAAAAACCCTAAGCACTTTTGCTCTCTTGTCAAACTCGCCAGGACTGTTAACATCAGCGCACTAAAAGCCGCTGATTGTTGCTTTCGTTTGCGATTCAGCGACCCATCTGTCTAAGCTGCACTACTCTGAATGCACATCGCTTGACTTTTTCTGTCATCGGTGTAACATTTGGGCTCCTAAGCATTCTTCCTCGGTCATCCTCGCAACATCCCATGAGTTTCATCCCCTTCCCGGGCAACGAATCTAGTCTCAATACTCCAATCGCTGCAGCGAAGCCAGAGCTGATTCGTTTCCTGCAGGAAGAGCTGGCATTGCCAGATGCCTCGATTGAGATGGCCGTCCGCCATAGCGAACAAGAGCAAGGCCCCATCCCGATGGTGCTCTGGCGCTACGGTTTGGTGAACCTGCAAGAACTCGAACAGATTTACGACTGGATGGAAGCTGCCGCCTAAGGACAATCGCTCCTTCAACTTTTCCTGCCTGCTGAAGCCGGTTGTCTTGGACAGTCGGCTTTGCTGTTTATAGCCGAGTCCAGCTCCGGAAGCTCACGCCTCGTAATAAGGTAGTGTCCAGACTTCTGACCCAGACCCATGTTGCTCAGTGTTGTCACGATCGCGCTGCTTGCTTACCTCTTGGGCTCATTCCCCGCGGGCTATCTGGCCGGCCGCTGGCTCAAAGGCATTGATATCCGCAAGGAGGGGTCTGGCTCAACTGGCGCTACCAACGTGCTGCGCGTGTTGGGCAAAGGTCCCGCCTTGGTGGTGTTCATTACCGACATTCTCAAGGGTGTCCTCGCAGTCGTTGCAGCACGGGCGATCGCTTCAGCTAATGGTCTGGATCCCATCGCGATCGCTTGGCTAGCCGCCTTTGCTGCGATCATTGCTGTCGTCGGTCATAGCCTGCCCATCTGGCTCAACTTTCGTGGCGGCAAATCCGTCGCCACCAGCCTGGGTGTGCTTCTGGCCTTATCGCCCGTAGTGGGGCTCTCAGGATTTGGGGCCTTCTTACTGCTGCTGGCGCTGTTTCGGATTGTCTCGCTCGGTTCGATCGCCGGAGCGATCACCGTCATTGTTTTGATGCTAGTTCTGCCCGAGCCGCTACCCAACAAGATTCTGGGCATCGCAGCCGGTGTTTACGTCATCTATCGGCATCGCAGCAACCTCGATCGCCTACGGCGGGGCGAAGAACCCCGCATTGGCCAGCGGCTATCGACGAATCGTGAGGCAGGAACCTAGCCCAACTGTTGCGATCGCAGCGCCGCGGCCTTGACTGCTTCAATCAGCGCCGAGCGTAGGCCATGAGATTCGAGTGTCGCCACCCCGGCGATCGTGGTACCGCCGGGGCTACAGACGCGATCCTTGAGTTCACCTGGATGCCAGCCGGTGTCTTGGAGCAGTTCTGCCGTTCCTCGCACCGTTTGAATCGCCAGCTCTGTAGCGATCGCACGCGGCAAGCCGGCAGCTACACCACCATCGCTCAGGGCTTCGATAATCAAGGCGACATAGCCAGGGCCCGACCCCGATAGACCCGTCACAGCATCTAGTTGCGACTCAGGCACGGTGACAACGCGACCCACAGCCGCGAAAAATTCCTGCGCTTGGCTGATCTGATCTGCAGTCACCTGCTGCCCCGCTGCGATCGCAGTCACCCCAGCTCCAACAGTCGCCGGCGTATTGGGCATCGCTCGGATCACTGCTTCACCGGGAAATGCCGCTTCCAGCTTGGCCAAGGGCACCCCCGCCAAAATCGACAAGATCAGGCGATCGCAGCGCAGACTTGCTAAGCCTGACACTGCGGCATCAAACACCTGGGGCTTGATCGCCAGCAATAGCCAATCCGCCTGGGATGCCTCAGCATTTTCGGCAACACACTTCACCCCATAGCGATCGCTCAAAAACTCACGACGAGCGGCAAAGGGTTCACTAACGATCACTGCCGCGGCATCCACCTGACCTTGGGCCAACAGCCGGGCAAGCAGGGCTTCTCCCATCACACCGCCGCCAATGATGCCCAAGCTGCTGATCATGCCGATCCCGACTCAAAAATTCACTTCTGATCCTAGAGCAACGAAAAACCTGCCAAGTGCAATCACTGCGATCGCCCTCGACAGGTACTAGGGGGAGGTGCCGCTTAAGGCGGTGCGGAGAGTCTACTTGTACGCTATTGAGCGGCGTAGCGCGTTTCCGTTGCCCAAGCTGGCGTGGGAGTTGCTGTCCGACCAAAACTCGCCGCGGGCTGAACAGGGGCTGCCACCGGTGTGTCGCTCAGGTACTGCTCACCACCTTGGGTTGTGACGTGAACACAGCTCGGGGTGAAGAGGAAAATGCTTTCGCCAACGCGCTCCTGATGGCCATCAATCGCAAAGGTGCCGCCAGCAACGAAATCAACGGCACGCTGAGCTTGCTCCGGCTCCATCATCGTCAGATTCAAGACGATCGTCTTACGCTCGCGTAGGGCTTGGATAGCTTGGGGCATCTCTTCAAAGGAGCGGGGTTCCATCACCACAACTTCCGAGCTGCTGCTGAGACCAGGCAAGCCAATCACATTGCTGGTAGGGGTGCTGGCGGGCTCTAGAGCGGCCGTGTGGCTGCGCTGTCTCCGGCGGGAACCAGTCTCTGCAGCATCGTTATAGCTGTTGTAAGAGTCCGTACCGACATCATAGGTTTCGTACTCTTCGTCGTACTCCACCGACTCATTGAGACCGACGATATCGCGGATGCGATTTACAAAAGACACGGTCAAGTTCCTCCAAGGACAACGACACCACACTCTTTCCGCCGACCACCAGCGAGGCCGTGTGGCACTGCTTGGGTCTATGGAGACGCAGTAGTAATAGCACAAACAACAAGATTTTGACTGGTCTTATTGAACAAATCTCAGCTTTTTTTTAACAATGGTGCTGAAAGCTGCTTACAACGCGATCGCAGGCTCAATCTGGGAGCTGGATGATCAATTTCAACTACTGGGGCGATCGCGGACCAAAGAGCTGAGTCCCTACCCGAATCCAAGTTGCTCCTTCCGCGACTGCGAGGGGCCAATCATTCGACATTCCCATCGAAAGCTCAGTCAGTTTTAGCTGCGGCGCTTGCTGCTGTAACTCCGACGCCAAGGTGTGCGCTTGGGCAAACAAGGCTTGTGTCTCGGCAGGCGTCAAACCCAGGGGTGGAATGGCCATCAAGCCGCGGATCTGGATGTGCTGCAGTTGGCTGAGTTGACTGAAGTCTGCACGGAGGTCGACGGGGTCCCAACCGGCTTTATTCGGATCCGGCAACAGTTTGACCTGCAAGCAAATCTGGGGCGATCGCCCGAGTTCGCCGGCAATGCGATCGAGTCGCTCAGCCAAAGCCCAGCTATCCACAGAGTGAATCCAATCGAAGTGTTCGACCGCTTTGCGGACTTTATTGCTCTGGAGTGGCCCGATCAGATGCCAAGTCAAATCTGGCAGATCGGTTAGTTCTGCTTGTTTGGCGATCGCTTCTTGAACGCGATTTTCACCAAAGTGCCGTTGCCCCGCTGCATAGGCTTCCCGAATTGCGGTGGCGGGATGGTTTTTACTGACGGCGATGAGCTGGACTGAAGGCGGCAACTGCGATCGGAGACTGGCCAACCGCTCGGCAATTTGGGCCATGCCTGCCTCTGACTCCTTGGCTCGCTACAGAAAAGTTTGCTTAAAGACTTGCTGCAACTGATTGTATTCCTGCAGGCTGGCTTCGCGGCGCAGCTGACGCAGGCGATTGTCAACTAGCATGCGCGCTTCATTGCGTCCGATCGGCTCAAAGCGTGTGCCGCGAGCATCGAAGGCGACTAAGAAAAAGAGGCGCTGAGCATACAGAGTCGCAAAGAGTTCTTTGCTATCCCCAAAGCTGCAGATCTGATAGAGCAATCCGAAGGTGGGATGGTTGAGGTAGTTTTCGGAAGCCATTGCTTGGGGGAAACGATCCTCAAGTTGAAGCGAGACAACTGCTCACTGGGATTCTGTAACAATCACAGCAGCGCTTCAAAAACTTTACGGGATCTTGGCAAAGGCGGCCAGCGTTGCAGGGGCTAAATACAGCCCTTCATCAGCCTTTAGCGAGCTACGACCGCCTGCCAAAACAGTTGGAGTTCCCGTCCTTGCTGACCCATTAGCCCCCAGCGCACATCGTTCGGCGCTTGGGCAAACAAGCCGAGCATGGCTTGAATTAGCTCCGGTAGCGAGAGCGTGTTGGTCAAAAAGCCGTACCACTGCTCCTGCGGCAGACCAAAGAAGGTTTGGAAATGGTGGTTGAGTTGCGTTTCCGAGAAGCGCATCAACTTTTCGAGGCCAAATTGATAGATGTAGTGCTTGCGAATTTTTTCGGTTGGCCAAAGACCTCCCCAAGCCTGTGCTGCCAATTCTGCGGTTGTCAAACTGGGGCTCGCATTGAGTCCGGCCGCGATCGCATTTGCTAGGTCAGGAGCCCGCCGCAGTAACGCCCCGACCATATAGCCAGAAGCTGGATGCACCATGCTGGCCGCCCCACCAAAACCCACCACCGGCTGAGTCAGATCGGGTAGTGGCAAATTCATCGGAAATAGGCAATATTCCTCGTGTTGAATCGCCTGCACCGTCACGCCGCGAGCATTCAGTCGCTGATAGAGCCGCTGTTTGAGACGATCGTAGGGAATAGCTGGGCAAGCCGCTAATGATGTTTCTTCAACGAAGTAGATATCGTTACCGAGATCCATCGCGTAGAGGAAGGTTGGTGGCAGCTGGCGCTCCTCCGGTGAAAGGTGATCGCTGCGGTAGTCCATCAGCACAAACTGCCCGGGTTCAATCGGCGGCTGAGAGAACTGCCCAATGATCCCGTAGGCCGCTTGGTAGGCGATCGCGTCTGACTGAGGACGCTGGATTAAGGCCGCTTGGTGCCCGGTTGTGTCAACTACTAACCGTGCTTGCAGTTCCTGACCTACTTCTGTGGTGACGCAGGAATGGTGCGAGTCGTAGGCGATCGCGGCTGCTTTGCCGAGCTGCCATCGCATTTCGCCTTGCTCACACTGCTGCAACCAGTGCTGTTGCAATTTGGCGCGATCGAAGAGGCCGTAATCGTACTGGTGTCGAACTAAAGCATCACCAAAGTAGCTAACACAGTTCGACCAGCGATGCCCGAATAGGTGCCCTAACCCCAAGCTATCCAGCTCGGGTCCCCAGATACCGTAGGTATTTTCCCAAGGATGGAACGGATAAACGGGGGACAGTCCTTGGACTTTCAAGCCGCGCTGTGCCAGCTCCGCCGCGATCGCCAAGCCCGCTGGCCCCGACCCAATCACTAAGGCATCAAACACGCGATCGCTCTCCCAGCCTTTACTTGCACCGTGATCACCGATTGCGATCCTAGCCCTGCAGGACGCGATCGCCCCTAGCGATTGAGGTGATCGAGCTGGTTGAGGCTGGCGTAGTGTGTCAAGTCGTACTGCAGCGGCGTCACCGTCACATAGTTGCGGCGGATCGCATCGACGTCGCTCCAGTGGCTATCAGCCGGTTCCTGCGGCTCACTTTCTTCCACAACTTCGCCTGCGAGCCAGAAGTAGGGCTTACCGCGTGGATCAACCCGCTGATCGAATAGATCGACATAGCGGCGAATGCCTTGGCGCGTCAAACGAATGCCTGCGATCTCTTCCTTCGGTACGGGCGGAATGTTGACGCTCAGCAGCACTTTCGGTGAACTGGGGTGCGGCAAGCGCTCCAGTAACTCCACAGCAATTTCAGCAGCCGGTTCAAAATCACGTGCTGTGAAGCTCGCCAGGCTCAGAGCAATGCTGGGAATCCCTTCAATCACCCCTTCCATCGCTGCCGAGACAGTGCCCGAGTAAAGCACGTCGGTGCCCAGATTCGGACCGTGATTGATGCCGGAGAGAACAAATTCGGGGAGTTCCGGTAAAAGCGTACCGAGCGCTAGTTTGACGCAATCTGAAGGCGTCCCGGAGCAAGCCCAGACCTGCACAGCCGGATCAAAAAGTCCTTCAATCCGCTCAGCCCGAATCGGTTTGTGTAACGTCAGGCCGTGACCCGTGGCCGATCGCTCGCGATCGGGACAGACAACCGTGACCTCATGGCCTGCCTGCGCGAGGCGGTTGGCGAGGGTTTGGATGCCGAGGGCGAATACGCCATCGTCGTTGCTGATCAGAAGTCGCATACCGAATTGCTGGGCCTGCCCTGACTACCCTAGCCGGATTCTGCGCCCAAAACGGGTTGGGTGGCCGACACCGGCGCGATCGCACGACTGGTAATCTGGACTTTGATGGCTCCGCCGCCCTTTTTGCTTGAATCCTATGCTCAGTCAGCTCAGCGAGCTTGAGGCTCAACTCGAAGCTCTGCAAACCCGTGCCCTCGAGGCGATCGCTGCAGCGAGCGATCGTGAAGCCTTGGAGCAACTGCGCATCGCCTTTTTGGGTAAAAAAGGAGAACTTTCAGCCATCCTCGGCGCGATGGGCAAACTGGATGCCAGCGATCGCCCCCGCATTGGTGGCCTAGCCAACACTGTCAAAGCGCACATCACAACCGATTTGGATCAGCGGCGCGAAGCCCTCGGTAAAGCAGAACTGGAAGCACGACTGATTGCAGAAGCGATCGATGTGACCATGCCGGGGCACTACCGCCCGCAGGGTCGCATTCATCCGCTGCAAAGCACGATCGATCGCATTCTCGACATCCTGGTCGGCCTCGGCTATCAGGTGGCTGAAGGCCCAGAGATGGAGTCGGATTATTACAACTTCGAAGCCCTGAACATGCCCGCTGATCACCCAGCGCGGGACATGCAGGACACCTTCTACCTGACTGACGGCAACCTGTTGCGGACGCATACTTCTTCCGTGCAGATTCGCCACATGGAAGAGCAGGAGCCGCCAATTCGGGTCGTCGCTCCAGGCCGCGTCTATCGCCGCGATGCCGTTGATGCGACTCACTCGGCAGTCTTCCATCAGGTGGAATTGCTAGCTGTGGATGAGGGTTTGACATTCACGGACCTGAAGGGCACTGTCAAAACCCTAATTCAGGCATTGTTTGGCGATTTACCGATTCGCTTCCGCGCCAGCTTCTTCCCCTTCACCGAACCGTCAGCTGAAGTCGATGTGCTCTGGCAAGGCAAATGGCTAGAAGTCTTAGGCTGCGGCATGGTCGATCCCAATGTTCTCAAAGCCGTGGGCTGCGATCCGGAAACCTACAGCGGCTTTGCAGCCGGTTTTGGCGTGGAGCGCTTCGCGATGGTGCTGCACGGTATGGATGATATCCGCCGTCTCTACGCCAGTGATCTCCGCTTCCTCAAGCAGTTCTAATGCACACTAAAACCACAAGAGATTCGGAGGACTTCACTGGTTTTTGTGGAGCCCTTGTTATTGATTAGATTTTGCTGGACTTCTAATTACAACCGAAATCACTCAAGAGATTTAAGGGTCGATCGCATCAAACAAGCCAGACCCTCAATCATTAAGGTCTGGCTGACGAGTTGAAGGATGTGACTGAAGAAGCCGTGAAGACTAGCCTAGGAAAGTAATGTCACTGGCAGTTAAAGCAGCTCCTCCTTCAAGGACTGCAAAGACTCCGCCTTCGCCAAAGCCTGCAGCCGCACCATTCTGGTTAAAAAAGAGAGAGCCATTCCGTTGGTCATAGACAAACAGGTTGTTGCTCTCTAATGCTTGTGCTAAGACTGCATCACTGTTGACAGTTTGAAAGCTCAGCACCGTATTCGCTGCCAAATCAAAAGCGGCTCGAGAGATTTCAAGGCGATCGCCTGCCAAGCGGTTGAAATCGGTGATGCGATCGGCCTGATTCAGACCGAATTCAGGAGTTGTAAACCGAAAGCGATCGCTGCCATTGCCACCCGTCAAAATATCGCGAC
Source organism: Synechococcus elongatus PCC 11801 (assembly GCF_003846445.2). Lineage (NCBI taxonomy): Bacteria > Bacillati > Cyanobacteriota > Cyanophyceae > Synechococcales > Synechococcaceae > Synechococcus > Synechococcus elongatus. The sequence goes on from NZ_CP030139.2 coordinate 1,239,744, forward strand.
CTTGACGGCCATCTAGCAAATCATTGCTGGTGCTACCTGTCAGGACATCATTCCCAGCAGTACCGATCAAAGTCTGACCCGATTGAGTCGGTGCACCAGACAGATTGGGCGCTGATTGAGCACCACCGATCGCTTGACCCGGATCATTCAGAAAGCGAGAGTCGCCAGCAGGATTACTGCCCCCATCGCCAGGATTAATCACACCTGCGCCATTACTGTTACCAAAGGTGTCGAGGCCTTTGTTGCCGCCGCTGACATTCTCACCATTCAAGCCGGTGGGCTGACCAAATAGATTTTTGCCGAGTTGTGATTGAGAATTAACCGCGATCGCACCACCTTGAAATACCCCACCAATTCCACCATCATCGACTGGCATGGCATCTCCACTTCCACCTTGCCCGACAGGTTTTCCTAAATTCACTTGAGCGAGCTGATCCAGAATAGCTTCGCTAATAATATTGACGATTTTTCCCTGCATTTCTGGGTCTGGAATCTTGATAGCAGATCCTGTAGCAGTACCTTCAACTGGTGTTCCGTACGTCTCAGTTAGTCTTACAACAGCGTGAGCATAAGCACCATATCCTCCTAAAACTGCGCCTGCTGCAAGTAAAAGAGGTGCGGATACTCCAGCTAATGCAGCTACACCTGCTGCCGCTCCAAGGCCAGTAGCAGCAACCATTACATCGTTAGCAAAATCTTTGACGAACTGAGTTTCCTGAGGATCGTAATCTATTGCGATAAGACTAGCTTTATTAAAGTCTTCAAGTGTTTTAACTCCTGCACTAGCTGACGTACCTAGTAGCCCACTGACGCCATTGTTTTGAAAAACATCCATGGGATTGCTGCTAATGGGTGATTTTCCACCTGCTGTTGCTACTACTCCAAGAGCTGAGGAACCTCCTGAGGAAGTACCAATTGAACCTGCATAACTAGGATTTGCATCAGTAGATACTGATACAAATTTTGGTAAATTAGCAAAGCCTTGATTAAATTCAGGAGAATTGATAATCCTTGTCAAATTCTCTAAAGAGACACCTGTTTTGGTGGCAACTTCTTCTAGCACAGATTGCCAAATATTTGCACCTGTTTCTTTGCCAAAGAGTGCTTCAAAAAGCTCTCAACAGTGAATCCAGTGCCAAAAATAGTTCCATTGTTTTTCTGTCCACCGGGTGTGGTTTGAATGGCTCCCTCGATATCTTTGGTCGGTGCTTTGAAGTCAGGGATTGGGCCCGCAAATCCAGAAGGTGGGTTGAGCTTATTCGTATATTCTGGCGTAACTGCAATCTGAGCAGCAGCTTGTTCCTTAACAGACTCAGGAATGGCTTGGCTAACGGTCGTTTTTTGAGTGATTTGAAGGGAGTCGTTTAGGAGAGTCATGAGCTGTTCTTCTGAGAACACTTTCACTCTCCTCCGATCGCTGATTTGGAGCTTTGTAGCAGCTCACAAGCAACTGTGAGATTGATCACACGCAGCAGCTTTACTCTGGTTCAGCTCGTTTCCATATCCGATCGCCTGCAAATCAGGTCACAATTCAGCAGTACTGATCACCAGCGATCGCTTGCGTTGTCGTCTGCTTCTGGGTAATCAAACAACAGTCCTCTGTCTCACGCTGGGTTTGAGGTGATTGGAAACCATCCATGAGGATGACGCACTCTCACAATGAGGCAGTTCTCCTGCTTGCACCAAGCAGACAGAAGGTAGAGGGTGAAAGAGACTAAGGTCTCAACAGTGCCTGCATCGTTCTTGCTGTTCTGATGGCTGCTCAGTCTCTCACTTGGCCGCGTGAGTTGGCAGATGTGCTGTGGCTATTGCAAAGTCCAGCATTGATTCGCCGCGATCGCTATCCCTTGGTGGGGGATGCTCGACTACACCTTGCAGGACAACAGTTACAAGCCCAATGGCAAGACCAAGATCGCGATCGCCTTGCGGCCGAAGCCGCAGAGTGGGTGACGGCACAGCCCCGTACCTACAAGTTGGGGATCCGTGCGGAAGCATTGCTGGTCTGGGCACTCCGGCAGCTTCCACGCTTTCGACTGTTAGCCTCTCAGCTTCAACTCCGCGATGGCTCGACCTGCTTAGGAGAATTGGATTTCCTGATTGAGGATCGCGTTTTGCAACGCTACGAGCATTGGGAACTCGCACTCAAGTTTTTTGGCTGGAGCGGTGCTGCTTGGGTTGGCCCAGATAGCAAGGATCTGCTGACTCAAAAACTGCAGCGTATGCAAGGACGACAGTTGGCCCTGAGTCAAACAAACGCTTTTCAAGATTGGCTCGAGCAACAGGCTCCCGAAGCCAAGCGATCGCCTTGGCAACGCCGTCTTCTCTCTCGCGGATTTGCCTTTGTACCTTGGGGAAAAGCACTGCCTACCGATCAAGCAGAAGTTTCACGCCACGCACAACAAGGCTGGCTTCTCCATCGAGATCGCCTGCCCTCCGCTGCGGAGTTCCCGTCCATTCATCGTTGGGCGAGTTTGCCCCGTGATCTCTGGATGTCGCGCTACGTCCACGATCGCGATCGGGCAGGGATTGTGGCGGAAGCCCGTAGCTTGCTGGAACTTGCAGCGATCGCCCCCCAAGATACTGCCCAATTCGTGGTGGGTTGCAATGCTCAGGGTATAGAAATCAGTCGGGGCTTTTTGGTCCATCCAGACTGGCCACAAATGGCGAACCACCCCCCCACTTAAGCGATCGCTTCAAGAAGTTGCGAGAGACGGAATCTCTGCCAAACAGACGCGATCACGACCTGACTCCTTGGCACGATACAAAGCTTGATCAGCGGCAGCAACCAAGAGATCTGGTGACTGCTGAGGATCGGGAATCCAGGCAGTGGCTCCCAAACTTAGACTGACCCAAGGGCGAACTCGCGAGCCTTGATGGGGTATTTTCAATTGCTCAACGGCAGAACGCATGGCTTCCGCCAGATGCAAGACCCCTTGAGCGGGCGTATTGGGTAGAAGCGCAACAAATTCTTCTCCGCCATAGCGAGCAATCAAGTCTGCTGGACGCGCAACAACCTTCTGAAGTGCTGTCGCCACTGCCTTGAGGCAGTCATCGCCAGCTTGGTGGCCATAGGTATCGTTAAATTGCTTAAAAAAGTCTACGTCAATCAGGATTAAACCCAAGGCTTGTTGATCGCGGAGTGCACGGTTCCACTCTGTCACCAAGGACTGATCAAAACAGCGGCGATTCGCTAACCCGGTTAAACCATCCGACTGAGCAAGGCGCAAGAGCTGTTGATTGGCTGCTGCCAATTGAGCATAGAGATGGGCCTATTGAATGGCAATTCCCACTTGGGTTGCTAACTGCTTAAGCAGATCAATTTCTAGCTTTTCCCAACGGCGCGGCTCTGAATTTTGACCAACAATGAGGAGTCCCCAGAGGATATCTTGAGCAAAAATGGGGGCAACAAGGCTGGCGCGTAATTGTAAGCGTTTGAGAAGAAGCACATTGGGAATTTCGATTCCCTCGGCTTGTAAATCAGGAATCGAGTGAATGCGGTCGCGAGAGTAAAAAGTTGGATCAATGGCTTGCAAAATTCCTTCAAGGGCAGAATTACCTTGGATTGAGGCTTGATTAATATCCGTAGACTCTGCAGCGATCGCGCCAACCTGTTCCGGTTGAAATTGATAAATGAGAACCCGTTCAGCTTTTAGAAACTGCCGAACCTCCGAAACCGTCGTCGCTAGAATCTCATCGAGCTGCAGCGACTCACGAATTCGCTGAGCCGTGCGATTGACCAATCGTTCCCGATAGATTTGCTGTTGAAGCGCCGCTTTCGCCCGCTTACGTTCAAGGGCTTTACGCTCAAGCTTTTCATTGGCAGCATCAAGGGCTTCTGTTCGCTCACCAACCATCTGCTGCAAGGTTTCAATGGTCAGTGTTGCCTCAAAGGGATCAATCATTTGAATCAGGCTGGTCTGCGTGAGCAGGCCAATCATGATGCCCCGATCATCAACCACTAGCAAGCGCCGAATTTGTCGGCTACGCATGCGTTGATTAGCTTGCCAAAGCGTGTCATCAGCTTGGATGCAGACAGGCGGAGCTCCCATAAAATCGGCAGCGGTTGTCTGATGTAAATCAGCTCTCTGAACTTGTAGATGCAAGATATCGCGCTCGGTCACCAATCCAATAGGTTTTGGATAGCCTGACCGATCCTGTTCCGTGATCACAACACAACTAATTTGGCGATCGTTCATCAACTTCGCTAAAGCTAAAGCTGATTGATAGCGATCAGCACAGATCACCGACCGTACCATCACCTCCGACACGCGCCGAAGTCGCAACAAATCAATCGGTTTCAGCAGTCGTCGAATGCCCTCATAGGTCATCACACCAGCAACTTGACCTGTTGCTGTAACCACAGGTAGATGTCGAACGTTGTATTGCCGAAACAGATTCAGCGTGCTGATTACATCGTTCGTTCCCGCTTCGGAAATCGTGAGCACGGAAGAGGTTGCCACATCAGCAATACAGGTTGAGGCGAGCGCTCTTTTAGCAGCAGTGAGACGGACTACATCTCGCTCCGTAAAGATACCCACCAGTTTTTGGGGTGGTTCCACTAGCAGCACATATGTCGATCGCTGCTGCTCCATCAGAGCCAAAGCATCGGCAATGGGCAGAGTTGGCAAAACCGTGAGTGGTTGCCGATCGATGGCTTTTTCAATCGCGAACATCGAGACCGTTGCCATCTAATGATTCCTCAACCCAAATACCGTTTACTGGAGACTGAGATAGATCGATGAGTTACAAAAGCGATTTCTCTAATTTTCACTATTTTACTCGCGAATTATTTTTAATGATAAATTCACAGAAAATTTCGATGAGTTTTAATGAGAGTAGAAGCTGAGACTAAATAAAATTCATATCCAGGTCAGAATTGAATTCAAGCATCCACTCGGCAACTGCTAATGGTGCGGATAAAACCTACAAACGAGTTGTGTTTACGCTATCGGTGCGATCGCAGGGGACATCTTGGCGATCGCCCACTTTCACAAAGAAGGTGGGATGGTCAGGATCGCTGAGACTCCAAAACCATTTATTGTCACTGTAGCTAGGAGCCCCTTCGATATTGGTGCGCGGCAGCTGTAAATTCAGATCCCGCCAGCGCAAAACTACGAAAGCGCCGGGTAAGGTTCCTGCTAGCTGATTGTTCACCCGCGGATCATCGACCGGCCCGTTGTCATACAGCGCTACGAGAGGTGCATCGGCGCAAACATAGGTCACTTCTGTTCTGGCTGCTTGAGCCACTGACGGCAAGCCCAGCCCAGCGGCTAGGGCGATCGCGATCGCAGTCAGCCCAAGAATCAATCGATAAATCATCAAAACACTTCTTCTGCGCTGTTGGTGATCCTAGCGAGAGCAAGTACGACCGAGCGGCCCCGTAACTAGACAGTGCGCAACCCAAAATGAATGGCACTCAGGGAATGTCCAATCGGACCCTACTGAATGCCATGACTAGGACTGTTGTGCAGTCGAGTACGCAGTGGTCGTTGCTGGAAACGCGCGATCGCACCACCATCACGATTGAGAGAGGCTGATTACCCCATCAAGATCACGCGATTGAGAACATGGACAATGCCGTTATCACAGGCAATATCCGCCGAGAGAACCGTTGCATTTTTGATTTCAAAGGGTTCTGCCCGACCAATGGGGATAGGTGCGCCTTCCAAGGAATCCACAGACGGTCGATCGATCAGATCAGACTTGGAGAGCGCTCCAGCCGTCACGTGAAATTTCAAGATCCGAGCGAGTTGGGGCGGATTCTGAACCAGCGTCGTGACGGTGCCAGGGGGCAGCGCGGCAAACGCTTCATCCGTCGGCGCAAAAACGGTAAAAGGGCCGTCGCTGTTAAGTGCATCAACTAAACCGGCAACTTCAACAGCCGTCAGCAACGTCTGAAAGCAGCCCGCCTCGCGGGCAACCTCAAGGATTTTGGCCATCGTGCAAGCCTCAGAAGTTTAAGGAGCAAAACAGATGAGAACAGGGTTAGCGATAGTCCTGACTTTGGACATCACGCAACCGTGCTTCGGGACGCAGGAATCGATTGATTTGTGCTTCGAAGAAAGCCCGATTGGCTTGCAGATGGACCGGATCGGTGTCATCGAGGGGATAGAGCAAGGCAGCCCGCAGCGCTTGAATCACCGCCGAAGTGACGTTGTACATCGATCGCTGGAAGCTAATGCCCAACTGAATCAGCATGTCGTCTTCCCCGCGACAGTGTTGCTGATACTCCTCTACCAAGTAGGGCGGCAGGAAGTGCAGCATGTCCTGCATTAGCAGCGTCGGTGGAATGCCAGCGGAGCCGACAGGGAAGACATCGGCGTAGAGAATGCCGTAGTGGAAGTCTGCCTGCTGATCCGGCACTTGGAGTGCCTGAGCGTTGTAGGACTTGGTGCCTCGGAAGGGCGCCGTTCGGTAAAACACTGCTTCCACGTAGGGCAGCGCCGCTTCATAGAGCCAAGTAAAGCCCATCGACTTGGGAATAATTTCGTAGCACTCGCCATCGATGAAGACATGGTGATAGATCGGGCGACCTGCGACCGCGAAAATGCCGTTGACGAGGAAGTTCATTGCATCTGGCACGCCCTTGAAACCGCCTTCGTCGTAGATGTCGCTCATCTCGAAGAAGACCGGCGCCATCACCTCCCAGAACAGCCCGAGGTTGGCAGTGTAGGAGAGCATCCGCACCTGCTCGAGGAACATCTCGGGGAAGAGCTTGTACAGCCCCAACATCAGCGGGTTGCCTTTGAAGTAGGCCCGAATGGCGCGATCGGCGTTCTGGCGATACTCCTCGCTTTCCAGGTAGTCATTGAAGCGACCGCCCATGCCTTGGTGCCAGAGCATGGCGTCCATGCAGGCTTCGGCAAACTCCATGTTGATGCGATCGTGCCAGAGGTGATGCAAGACCTTCGGCAGCTTGCGCTTCAACTCGCCCCGCTGCATAAATTCCAGTAGCTCGGGGTGCGCTGTTGCCTCGCCTCGCCAAATCCGGAGGTCGGCGCTGTCACCGGCGTAGGAGTTAGGGCGATCGAGATACTCCTGCGAGGGGAAGTACTTGAAAGCCGGCAGGGGATTCAGAAACACTTGCTCGGCAATATAAAGCAGGTCCCGCCAGTAGAAATCCATCGGCACGGCATAGGCCTTATAAATGCCGATGATCTGCTTCAAGTTGTCGGGGGTGTCGGGCAGCATCGAGCCCCCAGCTTCCAGCCGATGAATGACCTCAGCAAAGGGATGCTGGGACGGGGGTAGTTGGGGCGGACGGGTCGTGACAGTCATGGCAGCAGGCCTCGCAAGATCAAGAGCGGTGAACTGGGAAAGAGTGCGTTACTGCAGGACAGCAGAGAGCGATGGGGTAGGGAACACCGGCGTCGATCGCGATCGCCCTTCCGCGATCGTGGACTGGAGCGGTTGTGGTAGATGCGCCGCGATCGCCAAACTGCTGCCTTCGCTCCAGCGCACCAAAGCCTGGGGTGCAATACCCAGCGCCATCACCGTCAAGGCGAGAACAACAGCGGGCCAGCGCTCGCTAGCCGTGACAGACCGCCAACGGGCTTCTTGGTTATCGAGTTTGCCAAAGCAGGCTCGGTTGATCAGGCTGACAAAGTAGACCGCGGTCAGACCCGAAGCGGCGATACAGCCGACCGTAGCCCAAGGGAAGATAGCGAAGCTTCCTTGGAAGATCAGGAATTCCGCGATAAAGCCAACGAGTCCCGGAATCCCAGCGCTGGCCATGGCAGCCATGAGCAGCAGACCCGCGGTCAGGGGCAGTCCCCGAATTGGATTGAGTAGACCCGAGAGTTGATCGCGATCGCGCCGACCGGTAACCCGCTCGATCGTGCCAATCAGTTGGAACAACAGCGCCAGAATCAAGCCGTGGGCGACCATTTGGGCGATCGCGCCCTGCAGAGCGAGCGGGGTTCCTGCTGCCAAAGCCAGCAGCAAAGTTCCCATGTGCCCCATCGAGCTAAAAGCGACCAGTCGCTGCAAATCAGTTTGCCGCAGGGCATTGAGGGTGCCGTAGAGAGCGGTGATCGCCGCGAGAACCGCCAAACTGGGTGCAATCAAAGACCAAGCTTCGGGGAAGAGACTGCAGCAAAACCGAAAGAGACCGTAGCCACCCAATTTGGAGATCGCGCCTCCCAAGAGCATGGCGATCGCCGGTGAGGCTTGACCATAGGCTGCGGGCTGCCAGCTGTGAAACGGCACCAAAGGTAGTTTGATCGCGAAGGCAGCCACAAACAGCAACAGCAAGGGCAGTTGCAGCGCAAGGGGCAGATCAACAGTCTGGAGCTGATCCAGAGAGAAGCTAAAGGGCTGGCTGCTGAGGATAGCAGTGGCGATCGCACCGAGCAGCAGCAGGATTCCCGAGATCGCCGTGAAGATCAAGAAGCGAGTGGCAGCGGCACCTCGCTGTTCCCCGCCCCAAATCGAGATCAGCAGGTAGACCGGAATCAGCTCCAGCTCGTAGCCGAGCACAAACAGCATGAGGTCGCGCGAAAGCAAGGAGATGACCATGCCCGCCGCAGCCAAAAAGATCAGGCTGTAGTAGAGGCGGGGGCGCGACTGATCGGCTGGGCTAGAGGCGATCGCCAGCAAGGTCAGCAAGCTAGCCAACAGCAACAGCGGCAGCGACAGGCCATCCAAGCCTAAGCTGAAGTGAATCCCTAGGGCGGGTAGCCAGTCCCAATCGATCGCCAGTTGGGGCGTAGCGATCGCCGGATCAAAGCCCGTGAGGAGACTAACCGCGAGCAGGAGGATGCCGCCTGCAGCCGCGATCGCCCAGCGCCGGAGTTTGGCGCTGTCATCGCCGCCGACAGAGAAGAGAAGAGCAGACCCTAAGGCCGCTGCAATCAAAGCAACTAACATCGTCCAATTCCTCCTAGAGCAGACCGAGTACGGAAGACTGCCGTAGGAACGGCATCAGGAAGAAGACACTGCCCACTGCGATCGCCAACAACATCGTCAAGGCATAGCCTTGGGCTCGCCCCGAGACGTTGTAGCGCAGGCTCTGACCACTACCGAGCGCAATCAGCCCCATCAGGGTGGCAGTACCATCGACGATCGTGCGATCGAGGAATTGCAAGACCGTCGCCACAGCGCTCACGCTGGCCACAATCGTGCGTCGGTAGAGGATGGGTGTGTAGAAATCCTGGGCGAAGAAGTTCTGCAAGCCTTGCCAGGGTAGACGAACCGGCTGATTGCGAGCCGGCCCAAAGTAGACAGCCGCACCTGTCGCGACGCCAACCACACTGGCCCACACCAAGGGAATAGCCAGATTATTCAACTGGGGTAACAGTCCGACGCGGTACATCACAATCGGCAAGTGGAGGGTCACACCCGCCAAGACCAGCATGGGCAGCACCATCAGCCAGAGCACCTCAGCCGATCGCGTTGACATTTCCTTGGTCGGGCCACCCCAGATGCGGGCAAAGACGCGGGTCAGGCCAAAGCCAACAGCTGCCAGCACAAAGACCAAGACAATCACTAACCAAGGCGATACCGGCCACAGTCCTTCGGCCAAGCCCAACCAGGCCCAGAAGCCACCGAAGGGCGGCATGGACAACAGCGATAGGCCACCCAAGGCAAACGCAAGGGCCGGCAGCGGGCGTCGCGACCAGAGGCCACCCAACTGGGTGATGTCTTGAGTGATATTGCGGATCACAATCGTGCCGACGCTCATCATCATCAGCGCCATCGAGAGGCTGTAGACCAGCAACAGCCGTTCGGCAGCGACGGTTTGACCAGCACCGACAGCGATAAAGACCAAGCCCATCCAGGTGCTGACCAAGTAGGACAGCGCCCGTTTGACATCCACCTGCGCGATCGCAATCAGGCTGGCGCAGATAGCAGTGACGGTCCCGACGCCAATCAGCAGGGTTTCAGCCAGCGGCACCGCGGCAATGATTGGCTGCAGTCGGATCAGAACCCAAGCACCGGAGACGACAACGATCGCGTTCCGCAGGATCGTCGAGGGTAGCGGCCCCTCCATCGCCTCATCCAGCCAGAGGTGGAAGGGGAATTGAGCGCACTTGCCCAACGGACCGGCAATCAAAGCGATCGCGATCGCCGTCAATGCTAGAGACGGTTTAGCCGTAGATGCCCATTCCGCCAGTTGATCAAAGTTCCAAGTCCCGGCCAGCGGCAGCAGACCCAACACCCCGATCAGCAGAATCAAGTCCCCAATACGTTTCGTCAAGAAAGCATCGCGGGCACCGGTCAGTACCAGCGGCTGGTTGTACCAGTAACCGACGATGAGGTAGGTCCCCAGCGTCAGCATCTCAAGAATGACGTAGCTGAAGAACAGCGAGTCACAGAGAACCAAACCACTCAGCCCTGCTTCAAACAGGCTGAGATAGCCAAAGAAGCGCGCCCAGCCCCAATCTCGTTCGAGGTAGCCGATCGCATAAATTTGGGCAAACCAGGTCAGGCCACTGATCACGGTTAAGGCGACCAGTCCCGCCGTGGTGGTGGACCAGTCAAAACACAGCTCGAAGCCCACCGTGCTGAGCCAGCGAAAGGAGCCTTGTGCGGGTTGCATTGCCCAGAGCGCCAGCAGGGAATGCAGGAACGCCAAGCCGCTGGCAACGACATTGACATAGCCAGAGGGCCGCGGCCCTGTAAGGCGAACCAGCCCGGGAGACCACAGCAAGGAAGCGATCGCACTGAATAGCGAGTAGCCGGGAATCAGCCAGACGCTCTGGCTGGCAGCAGAAAGCATCACAACCTCCAAGGTGCGGAATAAGACCCCTCTGCCGAAGCCAGAGGTGAGGAGCAGTAGGTTTTAAGAAAATCTATGGTTTCTGAAAATACTAGGGGATAAATTTATAGGTTGATCCCCTAAGACCCGCAGAAATTTTCAATCGACACCCCAAGCGAAACTTATCGATGCCGATGTTTGAGCTGGACACAGTCTGTGCGTTTTGGGCTGAGTCCAGGAACTCCTCAGTAGTTGGACAGTGCAATCAGCCACTAGAGCACATGCAAGAGATTAGCGATCGCCTGCACCAGTGGTAAGGCTTCCAGCTCAGCGATCGCTCGTCGCATGATACCTTCCTGCACCTCGTGGGTAATCACCACTAACTCAGCCGTCTCGCCACTGACGTCAGTCTGCACGATCGACTCCAGACTAATGCCTTGCTCACCAAAGATCGTGCCGACTTTGCCAATCACGCCGGGACTATCTTGAACAACGATGCGCAAGTAGAAACGAGCTGCTGTTTCAGCCGGTGGTGCCAGCTCCACTGTTTGCAAATAGCGACAAGCCAGCAGCGGATCGAGGTGATCACGATCGCCGCCTGCACTCAGCACCGCCGCAATGTTGAGGATGTCGGCCACAACAGCACTGGCCGTCGGTCCTGCCCCTGCACCCGGTCCAAAGAACATCACCTGCCCAACCGGTTCACCCTCAACCAAGATGGCGTTGTAAACATCATTGACGCTGGCGAGCGGATGACTAAGGGGGACCAAAGTCGGATAGACGCTGGCTTCCAGTCGCCAAGTGTCGCCTTGGTTTTGCCGCTTGGCTTTTGCCAGCAGCTTAATCGTGAAACCGAGCCGTTCAGCGTAGGCAATATCGCTTGCTGTGATTGCGCGGATACCTTCGCAGGTAATTTGCGATCGCTCGACTCTGCCGCCAAACGCTAGCGACGCCAAAATGGCAATCTTGTCAGCCGCATCCCAGCCATCGACATCAGCCGTGGGATCGGCTTCGGCATAGCCTAGTCGCTGCGCATCCTCCAAGATCGGTCCAAAGTCTCCGCCTTCGCGCTGCATCCGCGTCAGGATGTAGTTGGTCGTGCCGTTAACAATGCCCAAAATGCCCTGAATACGATTGGCACAGAGGGACTGTTTCAGCGGCTCGATCACAGGAATCCCGCCACCGACCGCTGCTTCCAGAAGAACGTACACGCCAGCATCCGCCGCTGCCGCAAAAATTTCTTCGCCGTAGCGGGCTATCACCGCTTTATTGGCGGTCACCACATGCTTGCCGTGGGCGATCGCCGTCAAAATCAGGCTGCGGGCTGGCTCGAGTCCACCCAGCAACTCAACAACAATTTCTACGGCTGGATCGCGGACGATACTTTCTAAATCCGTCGTGAGGCAATCGCGAGGGACTTCGACACTGCGAGCCTTCTCGAGGTTACGCACCCCGACCCGATACAGCTCGAGTTCTTGCAGCAGGGGTTGCCGATCTGTAGGGTCTAGCAAAATCTCTGCAGTGCCGGTGCCCACGGTTCCCAGCCCCAACAGTCCAACCTTAAATGTCACAAGTCGTTCCCAATCATCGACCGATACGGCTTGCACCATTGTTGCGTACCCTTGGGCGATCGCTGCGATCGCCAGTCAGATGATGACGGCTCATCTCTGATTCATAGACAGGCAGCAGAGCAGGAGAGCCGCTATTGTGGACAGCAGCGACGCCACACAGAGACACTGTGGGTGTTCCGTCCCTTGGTGAGTACAGAACAGCACTATGGTGCGCAAACGTCCGACTCCTTGGCTGCATCGTTGGTCGCGGCCCATCATCCTCTTCCTCGCCACCATTGGCTTGCTGGATACGGGCTACATCACTCTTGAGAAGTTCGGCATCATTGAACAAACGGTCTGTCCGCTCTTTGGCGGAGGCTGCTCCCAAGTTCTCAACAGTCCCTATGCAGTGCTGTTTGGACTGCCCCTCTCGCTGTTTGGGGCGATCGCTTATTTGAGTGCCGGTATTTTGGCTGCTCTACCGTTGTTTGTCAAAACAGAGCAAGCGAAAAGCCTGCGATTAAAGCTTGAGAAGAGCACCTGGTTGTTGCTCTTTCTACTCTCAACGGCAATGGTTGTCTTCAGTGGCTATCTGATCTATTTGATGGCCTATGAGATCAAAGCCTTCTGTTTCTTCTGTATTGGCTCGGCTATCCTCTCATTGGGAATTTTGCTCGTGTCACTTTTCGGTCATGACTGGGAAGACCTCGGTCAAGTGTTGTTTGGTGGCTTCATCACTGCGATCGCCGTTTTGGTGACCCTGTTGGGAATTTATGCAGGGGGGAGTGAGAACCCAGCCCTTGCAGATCAAGGACAAGTAGGCCCACCCATTGTCAACGTCTCGAAACCCGCAGCCGTGTCCTTGGCTGAATACCTCACCAAGACGGGCGCCAAGATGTATAGCGCTTACTGGTGTCCGCACTGCCACGATCAGAAAGAACTGTTTGGCCAAGAAGCCGTGAAAAAGCTGGATGTTGTTGAATGCGACCCTCAAGGTCGTGATGCGCGTCCGCAACTCTGTCAACAAGCGGGTATCCAGGGCTTCCCCACCTGGGAAATTAATGGCAAGCAGTACTCGGGTACGCGACCGCTCCAAGAGCTGGCAAATTTGTCAGGCTACACAGGGCCGCAGAATTTCTAGCAACATTGGATAAAAGGACAAGGGCCGACAGCGATCGGCCCTTTGTTATAGCTGGGAAGTAGGTAAACCTAAGCGATCGCAATGAGCCAGGCCAGACCTGTTGCAAATCTTAATGACCTGATTTACAAACCGGCAAACTCAAAAGGTTTTGCAGGTTTGAATGAGCTAAGAGCATCACCTGCGTAGACTTCATTATTGGAAACCAACAGTCGTTTGACTGACTGATCTTGACTGAAATTAACCTTCTTAAGATCAACCCAAAAAGTGTTTGGTGTCAGAGCAGTCTCAAAGTAATAGACCAAGTTTTTTTGGTCGGATAAGGAGCGCCAGCGAGTTGAGGAAATATTCGGCTCCTCTTCGGAGGAAATCCCAAAGGGAACCGAAGCATTCCGAATCACACTGAAGACACTTGCAACAGCAACTCTGGTATCAGTAGTCTTGGGAATGGCATCAATATAAAAAGAGGCTCTGACAAAGCGATCCGCTGCACGGTTAGTCCCTGGCAGCATGTTGAGTCCTCCCACCTGTTGCCAGTAACCATCCAAAGCAAGCTGCTTCTCAAAGGTTGGGGAGTTTGTCATAACTGTGTACGACATACTGTGATGGATAACTAGCTTGCCGTCAATGTATTCGAAGATTGCATTGTCTCCTTTCGCATCTGAAATTGATAGATGGAGCGTTGCAAAGCGATCGGTTCCTGGAATATTTGCCGAAACAACAACAAAAGGTTCTGAACGTAATGCAGTAACGGCTTCTTCGACTGTAGCGAAGTTATCTAAGACGTACTGTACCCAAGCAGCGACTGAAAGCCCTTGCTGATTAGGCGTATATTCGGGGTATTGAGATTCTGCCAACCATAGTAAATTAGCAACAAGACCCTTCTCGTTCATGCCATCGGTGCTGGCGATATCAAAAGCACTGGCGACAACACTGCCGTATTTTGAGGTCCAGGTCACCGAATTAGGACCAACTGCCCCGTTGCGTTGCATGCCTCTTGGGAATAACCAGAGGTTGGCTGGAATTTCATCCTTCCAATCCATCGATCGCCCCGTGATAGTCATTCCTTCTGGGCCTTGGTAGACCGCTCTTGTGCAAGCTTGCACAGGTGTTGCGATTAGTAGGAAACAGGCGCAGACAAGGATTAAGAATCCTATCTTGGTTTGCATTGATGACCTCATGGTTTTGACCATCATGCCCTATGCTTCGCTATTCTGTCTGTATTGAAGTACTCGCCGTAACCTGTGTTTGATAGCGTTTTTACGGGTTAGTCAGTTGAGGTACTTGAGCATTGCATTATTGTTGGCTGCCGCCTCGATATAGTAGCTACGAAGATCTTCATGCCAAGCAACTAAATATTCGATCGAATCTCCATCAGAATCATTCCAAATATCTGGATAAATCTCATTCTGTGAAAGCTGCTCAGCAGAGTATCTCAAGCGAAACTGTTCTGGAGTGATCTCACGTAGGGCCGCTGCAACAACTTTTACCTCTTCTGCAGTCAAGTAACGTGCCGGTCCATAACCAACATCATCACCGATCTCCGTCCCACCTAGAACAACATTAGCGAGAGGTGCTGCCCCTTCCCAAGCACTACCCGTCAGTAAGTAATGAATTCCATGCCATGCCTTATCAATCTCAAGATTTGTATCTTCCTCCTCATCTTCATCTTCGCGATAGATGAAGGATTCTATGCAGGATGGGTCAGCAATTAACGCTGCGAGCTGTTCAGGAGAAACTTGTAAAAAGTTTCCGATCATTGACATCGTTAATTTCCTTCCCTAATTTTCAGTCCTATCGTTACATGGCTGTTTGCATATTTGCCGACTTTCTTATTTATTTAATTGCTTTCTTTTGCCTAGACTTAAGAATAAGAAGACGATTGGAAAAGTCAAGATAGAATGCCAAACAAAGAGAATGGCCCATACCCACCAAGCGTGAATCTCAAGCCATGCAAAACCATAGGTCACTTCTGCTCCACTACTTGAAAGCTGTGGAAACAGCAAAGCGATAGGGATGAAAAGTAGTAGAACTGGAATGTTAAAAGGAATTAAATGACCGAGAGTGATAGCAAGACCGAGCATGCAGGAATAGATTATTGATTTCCTGACTTTCCTGCTAATCATGTTTTTGATACTAATTCTTATGATATCTATACGTCAAAATTGTTGCTGAGCTCTTGTGATTTAACTCAGCGATCGCTTGAGAGCGGGTTGAATTAGCAGTAGAGCAGTGACGCAAAAACCAGTCAGGATTGCTAAGCATCCACCGATCGAGATTTCACCAAAGGGTGCAGCTAGGGCAACGTCACTCCACTGCCAGCTGTTGTGGAGATAGAGGAAACGAATCGGCTCGATCGCGTAACTGAGTGGATTCAAGCTCGCGAGCCATTGCAGCCAAGTTGGCATAAAGTCCAGCGGTGCCAAGGCCGTACTAGCGAACAACAAGGGCAGGTTAGTGATAAAAATAGCGGCGATCAGTTCAATATGACCAGGCAAACTGAACGCTAAACCGAGGCTCAGAGCCGTTACGCCCAAAACGAGCAGCAGCACGATCGCGAGTACCAATAGCAATCCTGTCGCCGTGGGTAAGCCTGCGCCTAGGGCTGAACTAACTAGCAGGATGGCGATCGTTTGAATCAAGCTCAACGTTGTGATGTACAGCGCCGAGGCGACCACGATCGAAAAGCGCGAAGTCAGGGGTGCGACGAGTAAGCGGTTGAGGAAGCCAAACTCGCGATCGAACATCACGGGCAAGCCCGCATTGAGTGCGCCACTAAAAGCCGTGAAGACAATCACGCCCGCGCCCAAGAATTGCCCATAACGAACCTCGGGGCCAAAGAATCCCGTAGGAGCATTCTGGAACAACGCCCCAAATAGGACGAGCCACATCAGGGGTTGAATGACGCCGGCAATCAGCGTTGTTGGGCGACGCTGTAACTGAATAAAGAGCCGCTTGGTGAGTCCTGCCGTTTCTTGCAGAAAGGCCGAAAACTCAGAAGGCTCCGACAAATTCGACAGCTCAGACTTCGGTAGCGTTGTGGTCATGGCGGCTTATTTCAACAGGAAAGAGATGAAAGTCGGGCAATCGCTCGGGAGCTGGTTTTTTTAGCGCTGCATGGCGCGTTTTTTCTCCGCCTTGGGATCTCGACTCGCGATCGCAGCGAGTTCTGCATCCAACAGCGTGCGGCCTGTGGCGGCAAGGTAAACATCATCCAAACTCGGCCGCGCCTGAGCAATGCCAAAAGTCGGCAATCCTGCGGCTTGCAAGCTGGTTTGAATTGTTGCCAGCGCATCCGTCTGACCATCGACCACAAGGTTGAGCGAGTTGCCCTGAGCCGTATTGATGATCACGTCCTGCACGCAGCTCAGAGACTTCAGCAGTTCCCGTGCTTGTTCGGCTTCATCACGAGGCGAGAACTCCCGCAGGCGTAGGGTAATGCGATCGCCACCAACACGGGCTTTCAACTCCGATGGACT
Organism: Synechococcus elongatus PCC 11801; assembly: GCF_003846445.2. Lineage (NCBI taxonomy): Bacteria > Bacillati > Cyanobacteriota > Cyanophyceae > Synechococcales > Synechococcaceae > Synechococcus > Synechococcus elongatus. The sequence continues at coordinate 1,256,610 of NZ_CP030139.2, forward strand.
ACCGACGGCAATCACCTGTCCGCGATCGATAATCGCCACGCGATCGGCCAAGGCATCAATTTCTTCGAGGTAGTGGCTGGTGATCAGAATGGTGATTCCTTCGGCCCGCAAGCGCCGCAGAAACTCCCAAACCACGACGCGACTTTCGATATCCAAGCCCACAGTCGGCTCATCCAGCACTAGCAGGCGCGGTTGATGCAGCAACCCTGTCGCCAAATCTAGTCGTTTACGGATGCCACCAGAGTAAGTTCCGCAGCGGCGTTCGAGCCAATCATCTAGCTCCAGCAATTGACTGACGGCCGCAATGCGATCGGCGATCGCGGCTTTGGGTAGGTGATAGAGCGCTGCATGGAGCGCTAGCAGTTCGCGCCCCGTCAGAACCTTATCAATCGCGACTTCTTGAGCGACATAGCCGAGTCGCTGACGGGCAGCACGGGGCTGGTCGATCACTGAGATGCCATCGACCTCCACCAGCCCTGCCTCGGGACGGCTCAGTGTGCAGAGACAGCGGAGAGTCGTGGTTTTACCAGCGCCATTCGGCCCCAGTACCCCAAAAATTTCACCGGCGGTCACTTCAAAGCTGACGTCTTCGACCGCCACCACCGAACCATAGGACTTGCGCAGGTGCTCAATACGAACGGCTGGCGTCATTGCAGATCCAGAAGTGATTCAGGCGTTAACCGTTCCCATTCTAGGCGGCTCCGTCAGCCTCACTCAGGCGATCGCCTGCTCACATCCCCCTAGCGTTCAAGTAAATAGCTGATTGATGAGCGATTCGCCTCCTGGTAGTCGATAAATCCCAAAGTCTCGTCGATCTAGCGTCACGATCTCACTCAAGCCCCACTGTCCGGCCACCCAAACCAAGGAGGCATCTGCCAAATCCATCGGGATATCGCTGTAACGCTCCATCAGATTGGCAATTCCCGTAATCGCAGTAGTTCCAAGTTCTTGGACTTCGAGACCGCCCAAAGCGACCCAACGCATCAATCGATTGACCCCATAGGACGGAATCAAATGACAGACCTCAGTTAGGACTGGCCATGTCGTTAGTAGCGGGCGATCGAGATTACTGAAGAAATTGCGGCATCGATCGTGAAAATTGTCGCTGCGATCGAACCAAGCAACGAGTGGTCCTGTATCCACCAGCAGCTTAGACATTGAACTGCTGCGACTGAGCATGCTGGAGGGCTAGCTTATCTTTCAAGTGCTGAGCATGATGTTGTCCTAAGTCACCGACTCCACTCTCAAAACAGCCCACGAGTCCTAACTGCTCAGCAAGAGCAGCGGGAGAGTTCACGGGATCAGTCAACTTTTGAATTCCCGCTTTGATTGCTTCTGTCTGGGTCACACCCGTGCGTTGGCAATATGCCTGCAATGCAGCATCGGTTTGCTCATCAAGGCGAACAGAGATCAGCCGACTAGTGCGGGAAGGAACACCCATAACTTCCACCCTAAAGTAATACAAGTCATATTACAAATTTTCGCCTTAGCCCCAGCAGATGACGGCGATCGTGGCAACGGGCGATGATGCCAACAGTGCTCTGCGGTTTCTATGGCTTCGACGTTGCGTGTCGCTCTGGCTCAACTGGCATTTAGCGATCAGCCTGCGATCGATCGCGATCGCGTGACGGCAGCGATTCGGGAAGCCGCAGCAGCTGGGGCAGAGCTGATTGTGCTGCCCGAGATCCACGGCGGCTACTACTTTTGCCAGACCGAAGATACTGCTCAGTTTGATCGCGCCGAGCCGATTCCAGGGCCAAGTACGGACTATTACAGCGCGATCGCCCGAGAACTCTCCGTTGTTCTCATCCTTTCCCTGTTTGAACGGCGGGCGGCGGGGCTCTATCACAACACCGCGGTCGTGATCGAACGGGATGGAACGATCGCCGGTCGCTATCGCAAGATGCACATCCCTGACGATCCGGCTTACTACGAGAAGTTCTACTTCACGCCGGGCGACTTGGGGTTTGAACCGATTCAGACTTCGGTTGGCAAGTTAGGGGTGCTGGTCTGCTGGGATCAGTGGTATCCCGAAGCGGCACGGTTAATGGCGCTGGCTGGGGCAGATCTGCTGATCTATCCGACCGCAATCGGCTGGGATCCACTAGATATCGCGGAGGAACAACAGCGGCAGCGAGAGGCTTGGCAAACGGTGCAGCGTGGCCATGCGATCGCCAATGGAATTCCTTTGCTGAGCGTGAATCGGGTTGGCTTTGAACCCTCGCCCGATCCGGCTGCTGCGGGCAGTCAATTCTGGGGCAGCAGTTTCATTGCTGGGCCGCAGGGGGAATGGTTAGCAAAGGCTGGCGATCGCGAGCCGGAACTGCTGATTGCTGACCTCGATCGCGATCGCAGCGAACAGGTACGCCGGATTTGGCCCTTCCTGCGCGATCGCCGCATCGATGCCTACGGCGATTTAGTTCGGCGCTATCGAGACTAACCCCGATGATCAAACCCCTGTCCGCGATCGCTCTACTGTTCTTGCTAGGCATCAGTGGTTGCCAATCGCCGGGTCCACCAGGTGAAGTCAGCCAGATTAGTGACGGCGATACCCTGACTGTGCAGCAAGACGGGGCGGCGATCAAAATCCGCTTGGCCTGTATCGATGCACCAGAACTGGGACAGAAACCTTGGGGTGAGCGAGCGCGTGGAGTATTAGGCGTGTTGGCTCCAGTGGGTAGTGAGGTGACGGTCGAGTCCTTTGAACGCGATCGCTACGGACGCACGGTGGCGACGGTTTGGCGCGAAGGGCAATCGGTCAATCTGGAAATGGTGCGGCGCGGTTGGGCCATGGTTTACCGGCAACACCTTCGCAACTGTGATGCCAGTGCTTACTTTGCAGCGGAAACAGCAGCACGGCGCGATCGCATTGGCTACTGGCAAGCAGGTCGTAACCCTCAGCCCCCTTGGGAATGGCGTCGCCGCCAGCGCTAACTAAGAAGCATTAGCCACAAAAAAGTCTCGGCAGTGCTGCCGAGACTTGCCAATGACCCAGGGTAATTCGCTGTATCCATGCTGGGTCTGTTTTAGGCGATCGCAGGCAGATGCTTCTGCCATGCAAGCTACAAATTTACGCTGTTAAAACTGGAGTCTTTGCGCCACGGTTTGCACGTCTTTATCACCGCGACCCGAGCAGTTGATCACCAAGTTGGGATTGCCGCTCAAGGTCGGACAAAGCTTCTCAAGGTGCGCAAAGGCATGGGCCGTTTCCAAGGCTGGAATGATCCCTTCCAGTCGTGAAATCCGTTGGAACGCTTCCAGCGCCTCGTCATCGGTGACGCTGTAGTACTCAGCGCGCCCCGCATCCATCAAGTAGCTGTGCTCAGGCCCCACACCGGGATAGTCCAAACCCGCACTGATCGAATGGGCTTCGATCACCTGCCCATCGTCATCCTGAAGCAGGTAGCTCATCGCGCCATGCAGGACACCCACACGACCTTTGGTCAGTGTGGCAGCATGTTCCGGCGTATCCACGCCACGACCCGCCGCTTCTACGCCGATCAAACGCACGGTGGGCTCATTGACGAACTCGTTGAACATGCCCATGGCATTGGAGCCACCGCCCACGCAGGCCAGCAGAATATCCGGCAGTCCGCCCCAGAGCGCCTGGGCTTGCTGACGGACTTCCCGACCAATCATGCTGTGGAATTCCCGCACAATCATCGGGTAGGGATGTGGGCCTGCAACGGAACCGAGGATGTAGTGAGTGTCTTCGACGTTAGTCACCCAGTCGCGGATGGCTTCTGAAGTGGCATCTTTGAGCGTGCCAGAACCCGCCGCCACGCCGCGCACTTCTGCACCCATCAGGCGCATCCGGAAGACGTTGAGGGCTTGGCGTTCCATATCGTGGACGCCCATGTAAATCACGCATTCCAGACCGAAGCGAGCACAGACCGTTGCAGTGGCCACACCATGCTGACCCGCGCCCGTTTCAGCGATGATCCGTTTTTTGCCCATGCGCTTGGCCATCAAAGCCTGACCCAGGGCGTTATTAATCTTGTGCGCGCCGGTGTGGTTAAGGTCTTCCCGCTTCAGGTAGATGTTGGGGCCTTGACCATCGGGACGGCGATAGTACTCCGTCAGGCGCTCAGCAAAGTAGAGGGGGTTGGGGCGACCGACGTAGTCGCGCAGCAGTCCTTCAAATTCCGCTTGAAATTCAGGATCGCGGCTATAGCGAGCAAAGGCCTGTTCCAGCTCTGCTAAGGCAGGCATCAGGGTTTCGGGAACGTATTGCCCGCCAAAGCGACCGAAGCGCCCCAGTGGATCGGGCCGTTCGCCCAAGTTCGCGATCGCAGTGGCCCACGCGTTGGTGGTAGATGGATTGACCGGCGTTTGTGTCACGATCGGCTCTGAACCCCAGGCAGAACGTCAGTTGCTTCCATTGTGCCACTGGTCAGAGAAGCCCAGAAACAGGACGGGAAACGGACGCACGGAGAACTCATCCCTTGGCTCAAAAGAAAAATAGCGATCGCGTCGTCTGGCGCGAATTTGGCAGTCAGGATGCCGCATTGGAGCGGGGTCAGCCCGATCGCCCACCCGCCCAGCATGATCTCCGCATCCAGTGCAGCCGTAAGGGGCGCGGAGGCAAAACCGTGACGATCGTCACGGGCTTCCAGCATCGGCCAGAAACATTGGCGAGCCTGTGCAAAAAACTGAAGGCGCGTTGCGGTAGTGGCGGCACCGTTAAGGACGACACGATCGAGATTCAGGGTGACCATCGTCAAACCCTGTTGGATGCGCTGAAGGGCTTGGGCTATGGTGCGAAACTGAGCGGCGGTTGAAGTTCAGTGGTCGTTTTTTCCTGTAGGAGTCGGCCCGCTTCCAGAGCTGGGAGCGGGATTCCCTTCTCGGTGGGGATGTAGATCACGGTGCGATCGCTTTGGTTTTGGCTCTCAGCGACACTCGTAATCCAAAGCCACTGCAGATAGACCTCATTCTCTTTCAGGGAATTGCCAATGATTTGGTTGGACTGGGCTAAACCCCGAGCCCGTTCAACTTCGGCTTGGGCTTGCAGTTTGGCGCTATCCAGTTTGGCTTGCGCTTCAAGGACAGCGATGCGGCGAGTGTATTCCGCTTCCTTGAGCTGGGCTTCACCACGCAGCTTCTGCACATAAATCCCGTACTGCGGCCCCAGTCCGAGCCAAAGACCAATCAGTAGAACAAGGGACAAGGCGATCGCGAGAATCGGACGCCAGGATGACGAAGTGTTTTCAGTCATTGCTCTAACTGCAACCGCAGCAAAACTGCCCCTGTTGTAGCTGATTTAGGCTCGAAGAGAGATTAGCTCGCTATGTCATTCATTTCACAACTCATCTGCATGAGTGCTCGAAGCAGTGCGCTCTAGAAACTGTTTGCCGCAATCCTTACATAGATAGCGTTGCTTGTTGTAGCGATGCCCATTCTTCGACAAGCGGTCAGACTGACAGTAATGACATTTCATTACTTTTGCCACTTTTTCATCCATTGACCTTGGCCCAATATGGGGTACCAGATAGGCGACGAGCAATGCCTTGAGTTCTGCGTAGCGCGATCGCCGTTGATGCTCCTCTCCCCGTAACGCTTGCAGCAGTAGGGCGTTGTAGCACTGATGAACCGTTTCAGCGAGGCGCTCACTCTTCTCAATCGGCAATGCCGGATTCCACTGCCGCAAGAAGTTTGCATATTGCTCAATCAACTGACGATTGAACGTCTCGTCAAACAGCACAAATAGCTGAGGCGCCACAAAGTACTGGACATAGACCACCTGGGGAATCGGGTCTTGAAAGTAGGCGACATGCGCTTCTACCAGGCGATCGACAAACTCCGCAAAGGGTCGCTTCAGATCCGCAGACTGCAGGAGTTCCCGGTTGAGGGCCGTCACGTTTTCCATGTGGCGGGCTTCTAAAGCGTGAAAAATGGCGAGTTTATCGGGAAAAAACTGGTAGAGCGAGCCGATCGCCGTTTTTGCCCTGGCAGCAATCATGTGGGTGGTGGCGGCTTCGTAGCCGACTTCTACAAACACCTCGGCTGCCGATCGCAAAATTTGCTCAACCCTCTGTTGGCTGCGCTGCTGCTTGGGCTGTCGTCTCAGGGGCGTCGGGCTCGGTTGAGATTTGACCATCGGTGACTGAAAGACCTTCTTGACAAAGATGAATAATCTGTCGTATTCATCAAACATGAGAGTTTCGTCACAATTTTACTATGTCACCCATTCTCCCGGGCGCACCGTGGCTGGTTGCTCATCGCTCAATGTTGGGCATTAACCAGCCCTACAAAATTTCCTTGAATGGCCAGGACTACGTCCTCTGGCAGAATTCGCAGGGCGAGGTCTTTGCCCTCAATAATGTGTGTCCCCACATGCAGGCTCCGCTCTCAGACGGCTGGGTTTGTCAGGAGCGAAATACCATTACTTGTCCGTTTCATGCGCTGGAGTTTGATGGACAAGGACGGCTGCATCAAGCTGGAAAAGTGGGAGCGCAGCCGCTCATCGCTCCGCTGGAACTTGTGATTCAGGGCGATTTCATCTGGACGTACGGCGGTATGGATGCCAAAATTCCGGTTCCTGACTTGATTGAACGAGTGAGTCAGGGCATGACTTTTGTGGGCGTTGCCGGAGAAAAGAGCATCGAGGGTCCCTTTCTACACAATCTGTTGATCAACTATGACTACAACCATCAGAACGGGACTCACCGAGAGCTATTTGCCATCAAAGCTAATCGCATTCCTGTCTTTGAAAAAGAGGGTTACTGGGCAAAGGTTGTGCAGGAACTTGATCGCAGTGATCCGACCTTCGCAGACATTTGCCGCAACCCGGTGATTCTCTCGGCACCCAAGACCTACACGAGTACGCTGGAATATGCGTTTCCAGCAATGACGACCTTTAAAACTCGCTTTGCATTGGGCGAGATTTTGCAGGTACACGTGCTGTATCCAGAAACTGCAACTCGTACTAAAGCCTTTGTCCTGGCTTTTGCCAAATTCAATCATCCCATCTTGAAACCGCTGTTCAAGCGATCGATGTTGAGTGCGGTGGCAACGGTTGTGGAACAGGATGCACGATCGATCGAAACGTTGTATCCGCGTCAGGCTGCGAAGATTCGCTTACCCAATGAGGAGATCATGGTTCATGCGGAAAAACTCTACCGGGAATGGTGAGGGTGAGCAGTGATTAAAGCCTAGGCAATCTGCTCAAAATCGGAATAAGACTAATAACCGCTATATGGGTTAATGCACTACTCTGAAAGACTATCCAAAAGTGCAGCTAGCTAATGTTCTGCTGCACTCGCTGCTGTGGACCCTCGGACTCAACCGACTAACTTCGTGTAGTTAGTCTGCAAGCAGGTTATTCGCTGGCTGGTGTGTACTTATTATTAGGCACAAGACCGTAATTTCCTGCAGACTCTAGCGTGATATCTGGAAGGTTGCGGAGCATATCATCCCAAGTGGCCTGTGATTGCAAAGCTTCTACAATCATTTGAAGTGGCTCAGAAAAAATTGCATGAAAATCGGCCTCTTCAGGAAACTGAATCTTAAATGCCAACTGTTCTTGGGGAGGAGAAAATTGAGCATCAACTCCTTCTTTGTTGCCTCTTGCATCAACGCGATACCAACCAATTTCCGGTAAATGAATGGCATTGAAACCATGTAGGCAGTACGGTGCACCTTGATCGTCAATACTTAATCGCTGATAACAAAGTCCTGCAGGAATCTTATTTGCTCGGAGTAGTGCTGCCAGTAAATGGCTCTTAGCATAGCAATAACCTGTTTTGTACCTAAGTACATCAGAAGCCCGACAGGTTACGGGATTCATCTGGTAATCAAAACTATGACAAATTTCATCTCTTACCCACTCGAAGCACGCTTTTGCGATCGCTGTTGGTGTTTCATGGCTTGATGCAATTTGTTTGGCAATCTCGATAATTGTGGGATGTTGCCAATCAATAACTTCACTGGCTTTTAAGTATTCTTCCATGTGAACTACTACAAAGCTTATAAGCTAATTCTAAGCGACTCACTGACAGCTTAAAAGTGCTAAAAGTGCCGTAGATTCATTTCATCAACTTACCGCTTGTAATAAGCTCAGGAAGTCTGAGTTTTTTTCAGGATGCATTGTCATTGAAGCTCAGTCCCGCACTTGGATCTTTGACAGATCAGAGCGATCGCAAACATCGTTTAGTTGCACAGGTCAGTGCTGCTTGAAACTTCTGTTCGACGTCACTTAGGCTACGGATCACTCCTTAAATGCTTTCGCCCAGTAGTACGGCTGGACTTCCCCAAGCGTCTTGGCGATCCACCTAGAAGCATCTTGAGCGGTGGGCGTGGCGACCTCTACGCTCTCTCCCCAGTGAAATAGGCGTTCCTGACAGATTCCGCACGGGGTCAGGATCACAATTGGGCTATCGCCCGACAACCGCGAGACGCACACCAAAGCCGTGATCCGTTTGTCTAACTTCACTGCTTCACAGATGGCGCCCGTTTCAGCACATAAGCCGCCCCCGCCCCATTCGGGCTCGAAGACGACACTCGTTAGGATCTGGCCGTCGTCCGTGTAAGCAGCCGCTGCGATTCCTTCTGCCCTTGGAAAGCGTTGTTCCAAGAGAGCAATGGCCGCGTCGACTAGCGCTTGGTCAAGCTTCATCGCTATTTCCTCATTCTGTTGCATTGCCGCCTCTCGGCAGTTCAACGTTCTGCTTTAGCCGCTGCAACGCTCTCTCACTCCCAACCGATGACCTTGATACGGTCTGCGCACAAGCGGATTGTTATGCCGTCGTTGCCACAGCGCGACTCATTACGTAAACTGCATGGGTTTTATTGCCAAATTGTCGAGGTTCTGTCTTACGGAGCATCTCAAATCCCAAACCTTTCCAGAACTGTAAACCTGGATCATTGGCTTCAATCACGCTCAGCGACATCTGCTTGAGTCCTTGTTCTGCCACCCAATTCTCAAACGCCCGATAGAACTCCTTACCCAATCCTTGACCTCGGTGTTCAGGGCTTAACATCATCAATCCTAGCCACCAAGTCTGATCATCTGGATAGTAGCGAATTGACTCAATCATGCCGATTAAGTCATCCTGTGGAGCAAACAATCCAAAAATATATTTATCCTGTGTCGTTTTTCCACCTGGCACGACATCGAATTCTTCACGCGCTGCTGTTAGTGCAGGAGGTTGACCATCAGTTAGAAGCGCAAACTCTGTGCATTGCTCATACAGCCTTTGCAGCACCCCTGCATCCTCTAGATTGAGAAGCTTTGCTAAGTAACCAGGACGATTTAGAGCAAAACTTACGGGATTAGTCATCTCTCCGATCAACAATAATTACGATTGCCTTCAACTTAACATTAATAGCCTTGCCAGTCGTTTCAAAATTTTGTCCCACTGGTCGGTTTAACTTTAACTTGATCTCGAATACTTACAAACAGCTTTCAATCTACTGCCACAACCCGAAGCGTAGACGGCATAACGTTTCGCTTCACCCGCCGTTAGTAACTTTTCGGATTCAACAGAGAGACTCAGTGCGGTCGGTTTGAAAGCGGATTTGTATGCGTTTTCTCTCGCCATTTTTACGTATCCAGGAATGCTCTCAAAATCTTGGAACCATCGCTGAATATTTGTGTACTCTGACAAATCAAAGCCACCCTCATGGGCGACATGCGTGTATGCATACAAACTGATATCAGCAATGGATGCATTCTCACCAAGAAAAAATCTATTGTCAGCTAAATGTTGTTCCATCACTGCAAGAGCCTTATGCCCACCAGTTTGCTTGGCGTGATATTCAGCTTCCCGCTCTTTGGGTAATCCTAAGTACTTATTGATGTATCTTGCTGTTGCGATGTATGGCTCGTGACTATATTGTTCAAAAAACTGCCACTGTAATACTTTAGCCCTTTCATACTTTTCTTGTGGCAAGAATTCAGTCCCTTCTGCGAAGTAATTCAGGATCGCATTAGACTCCCACAGATAGTTGCCATCATCCAACTCGACGACTGGTATTCTTGCATTTGGATTCATCTGCTTAAATTCTTCGGTATGAGTTTCGCTAGCCAGTATGTCAACATGAACCCATTGATGGGAAATACCAATAAACTGCATCAGCAATTTGATCTTGTAGCAATTCCCAGACAACATATCTCCAAAAATTTTATACATGTGTTTTCTCACCCTCAATTCACATATTGTTCAAGGTCAACTGCAATTAGCCCCTGTAATTTATCTTGCAACTTTTCTCATTCGCGTAAGATATATATATCTGGTTAATAGCTGGATATCCATTGGTATATCTAGAGATAAAATTATCGCTGACTTTCCTGCACTGACAGAAGCTGATACCAGATTTGTTTGAAGTTCGCAGGTGATCGCGAACATCGTTTAGTTGCATAGTTCAGTGCTGCTTGAAACTACTCTTTAACCAAGACCTTACCAATATTATTGCCAAGAGGATAGGTACTAGTGGACACTCATCTATTCTTTTTGTTCTAAACAAGACTTAGAGAGAGAACTCATTGGTTTGCTAGGGTTTCGTTTGTGCGACCAGCGATGGTAAGTCCAAAGCAGTCGATTGCAGGAGTAAATCGTCTGGTACTTACTCGTAATGTGGAGCCATTGAGCTTTCGTCAGATATGCACGGTCTGCTGAATTTGATGATGGAGATAAATCATCGTGCTATTCAAGGTAACTCAGCAATCCAAAGTTTCATCGAGCAATAGAGCCAAAAATGAATAAACTCTCTATCTAATCTTACAAATAAGAAAATTACTGCTTTGTTGCTATTCCACTTATTGCAAAGTGCAATCTTAGATTTTTTAACTACTGGAAATCCACAACGTGGACACCAAATCATAAAGACTTTCACTGTACCGCTGCAGTAGCTTCAACTTAAGCATTTAAAGACAATCATCCAGCTACTATCCCACTAAGTACTCAAGGCAGCTAACATTCTGGTTGATCGGCTATCTATAACCTTTCTATAACCTTTGCAGCAACATCGATCGACCTTACAAGCCCACTCCAACTGGATTGTTGTACTTCGGGACACGCAAGAACTTTATTTGCCACGCACGGGAAAGTAAACAAGAAAAAAAGAAATAATTCCTAAGACTGTTCCAATAATGCTTACGACTTGTATAAAAGTGCTATTAAAGCCAAGAACGAAGGTTGCTGCAAGCGTAACACTCACAAATATAACAGTGCCAATTATTGAAGCTAATAAGGGAGTTGTCTTGATCAAAATTGACTGGCCACTTTTTTTGAAGATCTCTGTCTCGATCAAATTAACGTATTTGTATCCCTCATTTTTAGCTAAATCGTGGATAAGAATTTCCCAAGGTTTTTCATAATTGGGTGCAAAAATTAACTCAAACGTGCAGAGGTTATTGATATTTTCAAGTAGCGAACATGCAAAAATATCACCTATATAAACCTTGGAAACTGATGTCACATCAAGAATTACATTTTTCCTTTTCCCAAGATTAGAGATGAAGCTTCTCAGCTGTGAGTACTCGACTCTATCTACTGACCAAGAAATACTATCTGTTAGGCATAATGCGTATTTTGCCTTTAGTTCTGCAAGATCTGAAGCGTTATATATTGCTTCTAATTCAATTTCTTTTTCTGTTGAGTCCCCAGTGTAATATTTATAGATCCCATTTGAGAGACTCTGAAGCAAGCTGTAAACATTTGTTTGCAATGAATTCAGTCTAACTTCCTTTATCCGATCATCTTTAACTTGGATAAATACTATCTTCCTCACGCCTTGTTCAATACAATGCACAATTGGATTGAGATACTGATCCGGTCTGTCAGTCGTGACAAATATATATAGATCTTTCAACTTTAATTATCTCCAAAAGCTACGACACGTCCCTTTCCTGAAACCTTTGCTGTTCTTAGAGAGATTAATGCCTCAACTGATGTTTTTCCAACGCCAAATGACATTGTCTTTCCAGTTTTATCGAAAAAGTATTTGGAATAAGATGTCAAGATGTCTTCAATGCCTAGATCATCTGAAGTGATAAAACATATATCGTCACCAGCAACATATACTAATGAAGCCTTGATTTCATCCTTGGCAAGGGTCGCTATATCTTCAAGGGCTGATTTGACTTGAAAGGAGAATTTACTGGCTTCTTCGAGATTCCCTGAGAGCAAGTGGAGATCAATAACGTCACCTATATTATCACCATCACCGATACAGATTAGTCTGTTATTAGACATACTCTCTCCTAAACATCCCCAAGTAAGCCCAAAACACTATTCTAATCAATAACTGATAGCTATTTAAATTTTGGAGGCTCACAGATAAGCTTCAAAAACTGCCCTCACCCAAAAAACTCGGATGCATACAGCTCTGGTTGCGCGGCTGCCAATAGCCTTTGCAATTCAGTAAGATTTTCCATCAGTCCGCTCTAGGCGAATTGTTATATGGTTGTCATAGAGCTTTACCCTATTTGCTTACTCTAGAATAGCCTTCTCATTTATAGTTGCTTCTGCATCATTTTTAATCCATACTGTGTCATATTCTTTTCCATCTAAAGCTAAGACAGATTTTTATAGCCTAATAAAGCCTTATTTGTTCTTCGACTACTCTTCAGCAAACTCTTCCATACCGTCCGACACCTGTACACACTTTTGCAACTACTTTAAAGCTCTGCGGGCGAGTACCACTATATCTTTGGTTAGATCTTTTTCCTGATAGGCCTAGGAATTTTTGAAACGAGTATCTACTTTCAGTAACAAGTAAATTTTGGGCTTATGGTTTCCATTTAGATGTACTTCATAGCACTAAATATATGTCATGCCTAGATTGTCTCTTGTTTTTCTAGTACTTAATGAGCAAGAAAAAAGGATGCTGATATCAGCATCCTTCCAAGGATTTGATTGAATCCGCTCGTTTTATCTACTCGACGCCTTCAATCCGGTCTTCGACCTCTTGATAGAGCTCTTGCAGACGCTGGATATTTTCGTCACTGGTTTCCCAGTAGCCGCGACCCGCAACCTCCAGCAGCGTTCCCACCATGCGGCGGAAGCTGTGGGGGTTGAGATCCATCAGGCGTTTCTGCATTTCAGGGTCAGAAATGAAGGTCGTATTCGCCTCTTCATAGACCCAGTTATCCACCGCACCCGCCGTTGCCGACCAGCCCGAGGTGTAGTTCAAGCGCTTGGCAATTTCCCGCACACCTTCGTAACCGCTGTTCAGCATCCCTTCGTACCACTTGGGATTGAGCAGCTTCGTCCGCGAATCCAGCCGCACCGTTTCGTTCAGCGTCCGCACTTGGGCATTCGCCGTCGTCGTGTCAGCAATAAAGCTGGCTGGCTTCTTGCCGTCTTCCCGCAGGCTCGCCACCAACTTGGTGGGATCGCTGTCGAAGTAGTGGCTCACATCCGTCAGCGAAATTTCCGACGAATCCAAGTTCTGGAAGGTCACATCCGCCGTCTTCAGCGATTCCCGGAACAGCTCCTGATTTTGGTTCATCATGCCGGGGTTGTCGCTGTCAAAAGCGAAGGACTTGCGTTCCAGATACATGTTCTGGAGTTCGCTTTCCTCTTCCCAGCTGCTGTTTTCCACCGCCAAGTTGACGTTGCTGCTGTAGCTGCCCGAAGCGTTGGAGAAAACGCGGCTCGCAGCTTGGCGCAGCTCAATGTTCAGCTTCTTCGCTTGCTCCAGCGAGTGCTTGCGCACATAGTTCATCTCCAGTGGCTCATCGGCTTCAGCGGCCATTTTCACCGCTTGGTCGATCAACGCCATTTGGTTGATGAACAGGTCGCGGAACACACCCGAGCAGTTGACCACCACGTCGACACGGGGACGACCCAGCTCTTCCAGCGGAATCAGCTCCAGCTTGTTGACGCGACCCAGACTGTCCGGCTTCGGCTTGACGCCCACAAACCAGAGGATTTGCGCCAGCGACTCACCGTAGGTCTTGATGTTGTCCGTGCCCCAGAGGACGCAGGCGATCGTTTCTGGCCAGTTGCCGTCATTTTCGGCCCGCTGGCGATCGAGCAGGCGATCGACCACCACTTTGGCCGATTGCACCGCTGCTGTTGTCGGAATCGACTGGGGATCCAGCGCGTGAATGTTGCGACCGGAAGGCAGCACATTGGGGTTACGAATCGGGTCGCCACCGGGGGCGGGCATCACATATTCGCCATCCAGCGCCTTGACGAGGTTCTGCATTTCCAAGTCAGCGCAGACTTGCTCCAAGCAGAACTGCAGGTAGTCGAACAGGACTTTCAGCGCTTCTTCGTCAACCTTGTAGCCCTTGGCTTCCAAGGCGCGTTGGTAGGCCGGTTTCAGTTTGATGTTGAAGAAGGCCAGCAGCTTCTCGATCCAAGCAAAGCGCTTGACCAGCGAGACACGGCCATCATTACCGGTGACTTCCCGCACCATGGCTGCCACCGAAGCCCGAACGGCCTCCGTGATCGACTGGTTGAGGTTGACGTCATCCAGCACGCCCAAGTCAGCGCTGCGGAAGATCTCTTCCATCTCGCGGCCAAGGCTACGAGCAATCAGGGTCGGTAGGCCGGTGATCCCTTCTTCGTCGCGATCGAGGCTCGCAATATTGACGAGGGTGGCGATCGCCTCTTCAGCGGTTGGCGGTTTGCCAATCACGTGCAGACCGCAGGGCAGCAGACGGCTCTCGATCTCCATCAGCTTGCGGTAGACGTTGCCCACCAAGCGATCGCGATCGTCGGCGCTCAGCTCTGCCGCATCAACGTCCGGTAGTTCCACGTCTTGGTCAAGGTTGACCTGACGGCAGGTTTCCACGATTGAGTTGCAGATGGCGACGCCACGGCCACTTTCCCGCAGAGTTTGGTAGCTGCCCACCAGTTCGCTCAGCTCTTTCAGCCCTTTGTAGAGGCCAGCATTTTCAGCGGGCGGCGTCAGGTAGCTGATCGTCTCGGCATAGCCCCGTCGCTTCGCGATCGTCGCTTCCGAGGGGTTGTTGGCGGCGTAGTAGTAGAGGTTGGGGATCGTGCCGATCAGGTTGTCGGGGTAGCAAGCGCCGCTCATGCCCATTTGCTTACCGGGCATGAATTCCAGCGAGCCGTGGGTGCCAAAGTGCAGGACCGCGTTCGCACCCCAAATGTGGTTGAGGTAGGTGTAGTAGGCGGCGAAGCCGTGGTGCGGGCTAGCGCTACGGCTGTAGAGCAACATCATCGGGTCACCTTCATAGCCGAAGGTCGGTTGCACACCGATGAAGACGTTGCCAAACTGCTTGCCGAAGATCAGCAGGTTTTCACCATCGCTGTTCAGTTGCCCCGGAGGTGGTCCCCAGTTTTCTTCAAGGCGATCGGCGTAGGGGGTCAGGCGCTGGTATTCGCTCACCGACATGCGGTAGGCGATGTTCAGCTCCGGCGAGGCGTATTGCGCTTGGGCATCGTGGATGACTTCCTCCATCAACGCCTTCGCGGTCTTCGGCATGCCTTCCACGGAGTAGCCCGCCGCTTTCAGCTCTTCCATGACGCGATGGATCGAGCCGAACACGTCTAGATAGGCGGCCGTACCGACGTTGCCCTTATCCGGCGGGAAGCTAAAGACGGTGATCGCCAGTTTCTTGGTTGCCCGAGGAGTGCGGCGCAGGTTGGCCCAGCGGATCGATCGCTCCGCGATCATCTCGACCCGATCTTGCAGGGTGTGAGCTTTGCCGGTGGCGCTATCGCGGCCAGACATGATGATCGGTTCAATCGCCCCATCCAACTCCGGAATGGCGATTTGCAGCGCCACTTGCACGGGGTGCAGACCGAGGTCACTTTCTTCCCACTCTTCGGTGGTTTGGAAGACCAGCGGCAACGCCACCATGTAGGGGCGATTCAGCTTTTTGAGGGTTTCGATCGCCTTAGGATGGTCTTGGCGAGCGGGGCCACCCACCAGTGCAAAGCCGGTTAGCGAGACAGTTGCGTCGATGATCGGCGTCTCAGGATCGAGCGGATCGAAGAAGTACTGCTGCACCGGCTTCGAGAAGTCGAGGCCGCCATTGAAGATGGGGATGACTTTAGCGCCGCGATATTCCATTTCGGAAACGACTGCGACGTAGTGCGCATCATCGCCGGTGACCAAGTGGCTGCGCTGCAGCACGAGGCCAATCGTTGGGCCGTCTTGCTTGGGCAGGTCTTGGCGCGACTGATACCAGTTGAGGTATTCCTTGAGGTCCTCAAACATCTGCGGGGCCAGCGGGTGCCAGATGCCTTGGTCGGGGTAAACGACCGGCTCCTCGAAGCTGACGTTGACGTCGCTGTCGGTTTTAAAGACGTAGCGATCGGCGATCATCAACAGGAAGTTTTCCAGGTTCTCCGGCGAACCGCCCAGCCAGTACTGGAAGCTGAGCATGAAGTTGCGAGCGTCCTGTGCCTTTTCAACTGGCAGGTATTTGAGGACGGTCGGCAGGGTGCGCAGCAGCTTGAGCATCGCGTCTTGGAAACCTGCGCCGCCGGCTTCCTTGCGCTTCTTCATGAAGCTGGCGATCACGCTCTTGCTTTGGCCCAGCTGCGCCATCGAGAAGGAGCCGAGCTTGTTGAGGCGCATCACCTCGGGCATCGAGGGGAAGACGATCGAAGCCTTCAGGCGATCGCGGACCGGTTGCACGGCGCTGACGACTTTTTCAGCCAGGTCTTCGATGAAGATCAGCGAGCCGATGAAGATATCGGCATCTTGCAGATCCGCTTTAAAGGCGTCGTAGTTCTCGGGGTCGCGCAGTTCCTCGATCAGGTAGCCGCTCAGTTCGACAGCGACTTGGTGGGAACCGGCATTGATCGACCGGACAGCAGCCGAAAGCGCGCTTTGATACTGGGCTTCCAAGACGACGTAGACCACTTTCAGCCGCGATCGCCCGTTAAGGTCCTCGGGCACGATGCGACGGATTGCGGACTTGACCTGGGTGAACATGCGCTTTGCAGCCTCCGGCGTGTTCTCGAGATGCGGGCGATCGGGTACAGGGTCGGCAAAAATACCCAATCGTGACAAATCACTCAAGATTGAGTTCTAACAGAAAATCCAGACTGGATGGGGCCTCCCGGCGATCGCAGATACAATTTGCAATCCCTTTTGACAAGTAACTTCACAAAACTTGACAGAATGGCGATCGCTCCTTTTTGTGCTGTGGCTAGGTCAGTTTCGACCGCGACCTGCCATTTCAGGAAACAATGGCAACAGTGCAAGATTCTGTGACTGGTTTATGGCTCACCCGATCCCCGTGGTTGTCAATGGCGCGACTGGCAAGATGGGGCGCGAAACGATCAAGGCGATCGCGGCAGCAGATGATCTGACCTTGGTGGGTGCGATCGCCCGCAGTGCTGATGTGCAAGGGCAAGACATCGGCGAGATCGTCGGGATTGGGCCGCTGGAAGTGCCGGTCACCAATGACCTCGAAGGGATGCTTTGCCTCGCTTCGCAGGAGCGGGAAGTGCCAGTCGTCGTCGATTTCACCCACCCTGATTGCATCTACGACAATGTGCGCAAGGCGATCGCCTACGGTGTGCGGCCAGTCGTGGGCACCACCGGCTTAACGAACGAGCAATTGCAAGAGTTGGCGGAATTTGCCGATAAAGCCAGCGTCGGCTGCCTTGTAATCCCCAACTTCTCAATCGGCATGGTGTTGCTGATGCAGGCTGCCATTCAAGCCAGCCGCTTCTACGACCACGTCGAGATTTTGGAGCTGCACCACGACCAGAAGGCCGATGCCCCCAGCGGCACGGCGATTAAAACCGCTCAGATGTTGGCGGAATTGGGCAAAACCTTTAATCCACCCAAGGTGACTGAGAAAGAGACAATGCCGGGTGCTCGCGGGGCATTGGGGCCCGAGAACATCCGCATCCACAGCGTCCGTCTGCCGGGTCTGATTGCCCACGAAGAAGTGATTTTTGGTGCGCCGGGTGAAATTTTGACGCTGCGCCACGACACGATGGACCGCAGTTGCTACATGCCGGGTGTGCTCCTTGCGGTGCGGAAGGTGCGGCAACTGACGGGGCTGATCTACGGCCTCGATCGCATTCTTTAAGCCAAGGCCATGTTGATTCCCATCACCGAAGCCAGCACTCGGCAACTGATTCCCGCGATCGCCACGGGGCCGCAATACCGCTACTGCTGGGGCAAGCCCCAGGACTTTTTGCGGCGGCTGCTGATCTCCGTGATCATGGCTGTGGGTGCATTACTGGCCGAAACCCTCGCGGGTGTTTCTGGTGAGATTGCCCTCGTTGTCGGTATTTTGGGCGGTCTCTATTGGTGGTGGGGACCAATTGCGCGGGCAGCGCAGCGCAACTACCGCCTACGCCGCTATCGCTATGCGGCTTTTTGGGAAGGAGAAATCGTCGATCTCTATCGCAGCCAAGCGCGGATTGGGACTGAAGAAACGGTGAATGCCCAAGGTCGCTTGGTGCTGATTGATAAGGTGGAAACCCGCGTCAACATTGAGGTCGTTGACGAGAACGACTTTGAGCTGCGACTGCAGGTCCCGATCAAAAACGACTACAAAAAGCTGCGGCGTGGGCAACTGGTGCAATTGCTCTTGTTCTCCAACGATCCGCAGCTGGCCAAACTGGAAGCCTACAGCGACGCCTACGTGCCAGCGCTCGATCTCTGGGTCAGTGACTACCCTTACCTCAGCCGAGATGCTTTCAAGTTCACTAGTGCTCGTTTGATTTCCGAAACGGAGGCGGCTCGCTATGATGACCGGGGTCGCCGCCGCTAGGGAACTGAACCTTCGCGCAGCGCATCATGGCCTTTGATAACTGTTCTCAATAGGAGAGAGAGGCGTGAACAAACGCTGGCCAGCTCGGAGCGCTGCTGTGGCGATCGCCTGTCTACCGGCTCTGATCAGCTTCGAAGCGCTACAGGCTCAGCCCGCGATCGCTCAGACAGCCAGTAATCGGCTCAAAAGCCTCGAGGTGACTGCCGAGGGTCAACTATTGCTCCGCACTGACCAACCGGTTCAGTTCGACTGGCGACCGGACATTGGTGGCAATTATCAGCTGATTCTGTTCAATACTCAGCTGCCCCTCAACTTCCGCACCCTTCCCCCTCCATTGACGCTGTTGCGCTTGGATGTCAATCGCCAAGGCAATGATGTGGTGATCAATCTGCGGACGCGATCGGGGAGTCGCCTCGAGACGCCAGTGATTACACCAGAAGGACTCTTGAGCCTGACGCTCCCCAAGCTAGCCAGCGTCCCGACACTCTCCACAGCGCCCCCATCATTCCTTTCAATTACGCCTAGTTTCGGCGCTGCTTCTCAGCCCGCTCAGACGGGACTGCCGCCCCTGAGTCGACCAGCAGTGATCGTGATCGATCCGGGTCATGGCGGCCGAGATCCAGGCGCGATCGGCATCGGTGGTATTCGCGAGACCGATATCGTGCTCGATATCTCCACCCAAGTCACCCGCCTGCTGCAAGCCCAGGGGGCACAGGTCGTGATGACGCGCCAAGACGATCGCGAGGTTGATTTAGCCCCGCGAGTGGCGATCGCTCAACGGGCGCGAGCCACAGTGTTCGTCAGCATTCATGCCAACGCTCTCAGCATGAGTCGGCCCGATGTTAACGGACTGGAAACCTACTTCTTCACAGCTGCAAGTCGACCGCTGGCACAGGCTATCCAAGACCGGATGATGCAATCTTTCCCCGACATGCGCAATCGCGGGGTCAAGCAGGCGCGCTTCTACGTGATTCGCCAAACCAGCATGCCCTCCAGCTTGGTAGAAGTTGGCTTTGTGACCGGCGCTCAAGATGCGGCCCGCCTTGCGGATCCCACCTTCCGATCGCAGATGGCACAGGCGATCGCCGCCGGGATTCTCGACTTCCTCAACCGCTAGGCAGTGGCTCCTCTCAATCTGTCAGCCGCGATCAGGCGCTAAGTCTGGGAGGCAGATCGGAGAATAAAGACAGGCTCCCAGTCCTGAATCAGCCCTGCCTACCCAGAGCTGGAAGTCATCTGTTCCCCACTCATCTGCCCTGTACTAACCATGATCTCGCCGCTACTCTGGGCTTCGCTGGTGCCCTGGGATCTGATGTTTTCAACCCAGGGAATCATGATTGGGCTATTGGCAGCCTATGCCGGTGCTCTGTGGCTATTCCTGAGCAGCACGCCGAAGGTGCATACGGTGCTGGTGTCAGATCTTGCTCAAGCGCAGATTTTCTACGAGCGGGTGCTGGGCTTGGCGGCGGCGGATGTGCCGCTGAACTACTACTACAACACTGAACAGGGGCTCGCTGGTCTGGGCTATGACGGGGCCCTGGGGATTGCGCCACCCTCACGCCTGGGTCGCGATCGCCTTCAAGATGGGCTCTGGTATCGGCTCAAGCGCAAAACCCAACTGCATGTGGTTGCGGGTGCCAATCCGGGCGATCGCCAGCGGTTGCGGCAGGTCTCTTTCGATCGCGATGGCCTGCAGCAAATCCTCAGTCGCATTCAAGCGCAAGGCTTACCTTTCAAGCTCAAACGACAACTACCCCTCCTGTTTCTGGTCAAAGACTGGGAAGGGCAGGTGATCGAGTTTGAAGAGCTGGAGGTTTAGTGGGTGATAGCCCTGCGGTCTACAGCAGCTGGGATTCCGCGACTTGAACTAGATGCGTGGTCCAGTGCTCAACCTGCTGGGCTTCTTCTGCTTCCACCATGATTCGCAGCAGCGGTTCAGTACCGGACGCCCGAACCAAGACACGACCGCGATCGCCCATATCCGCTTCGGCTGCTGCGATCGCCTGGGTCAAGGCAGTGCAATCTTGCCAATTGCAGCGGCGATCGCGATCTTCAACCCGCACATTGCGCAGAAGTTGCGGATAGGGACGGAAACTCTGATCAACGAGATCAGCGAGGGAGACACCGCTCGCTTGCACGAGGGCTGCAATGTGAGCTGCCGTCAGGGTGCCATCCCCAGTCAGAGCATAGTGGCGGCAGAGGATGTGGCCGGACTGTTCGCCACCCAGCATCGCGCCGCGTGCTTGCATTTCCGCTTGGACATATTGATCGCCGACAGCGGTGCGAACAAATTCGCCACCCACCGCTTGCCAAGCTCGCTCAAAGCCCAGATTGGCCATCACGGTCGTCACGATCGCCTGACCCGGAAGCTGTTGCTGCCGCTGTAGTTCCCGCCCCCAGAGGAAGAGGATGTGGTCTCCATCAACACTACGACCACGCTGATCAACGGCCAAAACGCGATCGGCGTCCCCATCAAAGGCAAAGCCCATGTCTGCACCCTGTTCGAGCACAGTGGCTTGGAGCCGTGCCAGATGGGTGGAGCCGCAGTTGACATTGATGCGATTGCCATCGGGCAGGTCATGTAGGGCTATGACCTCAGCCCCCAGCTCTCGGAAGAGCCGCGGGGCAAGCAGTGCAGCGGCCCCCCATGCTAAGTCGAGGACAATTTTGAGACCCTGTAGGTTGGTGCGGTGTCCCAAAGATTGGGCGATCGCAGCTTGGTAGTGATCGGCGAGTTGGGGTTGGTAGTAATGCTGCCCCCACGTCGTTGCAGGTAGGCTGGGCTGCTGACCCCGCAGTCCGGCTTCGATCGCCGCTTGGAGCTGGCGATCGAGCTTGCTGCCATCTGCGCCAAAGACTTTGATGCCGTTGTCACCCGGGGGATTGTGGCTGGCAGAAATCATCACGCCGCCGATGGCTTCGCTGTGATGCGTAAGGTAAGCCACCCCCGGCGTGGGACAAAGACCGAGATGCAAGACTTCGACCCCGGCAGCGGCCAGCCCCGAAGAGAGCGCCATCGCCAGCATATTGCTGGAATTTCGGGAGTCTTGTCCAACGACAACTGGTCCTTGATCGCCCACTGCTTGCCGCAGCACTTGTCCCGTCCAAAAGCCAACTTGCTGGGCCAGCGGTGCGGTGAGATGCTCACCGACGCGACCGCGAATGCCATCAGTGCCAAACAAAGGTCCCTGGCTAGCGATCGCTGCAATCCAAGGAGCTGCTTCGACTGCTGTTTCCCAACGTGCCGCTGAGACCATTCCACACACCTTCGCAGTTGGACAAAAGACGAATAGACACTGAGGACGCGCTTTCAGCCTGGATTAACGCCAGCGTCGCGGGGCGTAGAGGGCTTGCAATCCAAGAACTGCAGAGACCAGTAAGAGTAGCCAGAGGATAGCGCTTGGCAAGAAACCTAGCCAGCCCAGACCTCGCACAATCCAGACCACAGCCGTCACGGCCAAGCTGATTCCAAACCAACGATAGCGACGACGGTTGAACATAGACCGGGTAAATAGAACCCGCAGAAGATTCTAACGGTTGCAGTGTTACCCTAGGCCGATGTCTGCTCCTTCTCCCTCTACAGAATCCCCAAATCGCACCCCAACCCGATCGCTCTGGCGACGGCGGCGCACTTGGTTTCTTCTCAGCAGTGGCAGTCTTGGAGCAGCAGCACTCGTCGTCCTGCTAGGCATTTGGTGGCGATCGCCCACCCCCGAGACAGCGATCGCCCTGCGTCAGTCTGATTTTGCTGAGCTGCGCTGGCAATCGCGCTTCGCGATGGATGCTGCTACGCGTCAGCGGGCCCGTTTTCTCTATGCCCAAGCGATCGCCGCTGATCAACCACAAGCTGCCCTGCAAGCCATTCAAGGACTAGAGCGCTCCTATCCGCTCCTGGGGCCTTACATTCTCAAGCTACGGGCTCAACTGCAGACGCAGCTCGGACAAGACCCACAGGAAACTTGGCGGCAACTGCTCAGCAGCTATCCTGAGAGCCCCGTTCAAGCGGAAGCAGTTCTGGCACTTGAACAATGGGATGCAGCCGCGGCCGCGATTCAGCGCTGGCCCCGCTATCCAGCCAGCAATGAGTTGGCTCGCCAGCTCGCTCAGCAGCGTCCGACCGAGGCCAAGCGCTGGCTATTGCACATTGCCCAGTTTGGTCGCTATCGCTTTGATATTGATGCCGTTTTAGCTGAACTCCAAGCACAGCCCAATCTCACGGCCAGCGATCGCCAACAGATTGCCGATGCCTATTGGCAGCGAGACGACTATGCGACAGCCGCGGATCTGTACGCGCGATCGCCCCAAACCGATGAAACCCTCTATCGGCAGGCACGTAGTCGAGACCTCAGCAATCAACCTGAGCTAGCGCGATCGCTCTATCAACAGCTACTGCAGCGATTTCCCCAGTCCTCTGAACGGGAGCGGGCATTCGTTCACCTCGTCCGACTAGATCCAGCCAATCGCGATCGCTACCTGCAACTACTAGAACAGCAGTTTGCGCGCACCTTACCGGAAGCGTTGGGCTTGGCTGCAGCGACGGAACCGCGCTATCAACAAATCCTGCTGCAGCGCTTCCCCAATTCCCCAGAAGCTGCCGCCCTCCGCTGGCGACAAGCCTGGCAACAAGCAGAAGCGGGGAATCTGCCCCAAGCGATCGCTCTCGTCACCCAGACCCGCGATCGCAGCCCTGCCACAGAAGCTGCTGCCCAAGCGGGCTTTTGGCTGGGTCGTTGGCAATCTCAGCTTGGACAAACTGCCGCCGCGCAAGAGGCTTGGCAAACCGTGCTGCGGCAGCAGCCGGACTCCTACTATGCTTGGCGATCGGCGGCGGCACTTGGCTGGCCGGTCGGAGACTTTCTAACGCTGCAGGCGCAGCAACCTGCGTGGCCGCAAGCCCCATCACCCCAAGCGCTACCCGCAGGATCAGAGGTTCTCAAGGAGCTGTACATTCTCGGGCAAACGGAAGATGCTTGGCGGCTCTGGCAACAAGAAGGCCCTAGTGCTGATGCCAGTCCCAGCGATCGCTACATCTCTGCCCTGCTCGAAGCCAGCATCGCCCGCTACGATCTCGCCGCCAGTCTGCTGAAAAGCCTGCCGGTGGAGAGTCCGCTGCGCCAGCGGCCCGATTTTGTCAGCACTCTCTATCCGGTTGTCTTTGCTGAGGAAATTACAGCAGCGACTCAGCGCGATCGCCTCAACCCACTTTTAGTCTTGGGACTGATTCGGCAAGAGTCGCGCTTTCTGCCTGGTGCCACCTCCGTGGTCGGAGCCCGAGGCTTGATGCAATTGATGCCGGAAACAGCAGCAGAAGTTGCTACCGAACTGGGACTGCAGCAATATGATCTCGGCGATCCACAGACCAATATTCAGCTGGGCAGTCGCTACCTTCGCAACGTGCTGAACTATTGGCGCAATGACAGCTTGCTAGCGATCGCAAGCTACAACGCCGGGCCGGGCAATGTCGAGAATTGGGTACAGCGCTTTGGCCGTGATGACCGCGATCGCTGGATTGAGCAAATTCCCTTCCCTGAAACGCGAGACTATGTGGAAAAAGTCTTGGGTAACTATTGGAATTATCTGCGCCAAAGCGATCGCACTTTGAATCAGCGTATTCAGGAGTTAGGCCAATAGTCTGCGATTAAACAACGATTACTTTTAAGTCAGCTCAAACATTGAGCTGAGCGGGTGGTCGAGAGCAGCCGTTTGACTGATAAAAAGCTGAATCATTGGCGATCGTGCCAAAGTTATCGCATCGGTCTGATGCCAATGATGAGCTGTAATTCCGAGTCCACTACCAATCAGGGCTGCAATCAAGAGAGATAACCACGATCGCACCGTAGAATAGGCGCGAATCTGCAAATCAAGACGAGCGATCGCAATGACAGTACCAAGGATTAATAACGTAGCTAGTGCATTAATGTGAGTCAAGATCAAAACTGAGAGAACACTCGCAAAGATTACGAAGATAAAGGAGAATAGACTGGAGTCAAACCAACTTAAAAAGCGTGAGTTAATTAAGCTGCGAGGCACTGTACAAAGACTGATAATGAATAGATTCACAATAAGAATAAACGGCCAAAAGAGAATTGGCAGATGCCGAAAAAAAGGCATGCTATCAATCATTTCAAAGAGGCTGTGCCAATACCAGCCAAACGTCATGTAGGTAAATAGCACTAACCACCACGACGGAAGGAGAATCGAAGGCCTGCGCGTTGTAGTTGCCATGGTTAGATTACAAATTCGTTGCGATCGCTTGAACAGGACAAGCAGGAATACATTGTTCGCAAACGCTACAGCGCGGACGATCAAACTGCAGCTGGAAGGTTTTGGGATCGAGTCGGAGGGCTCCTGTTGGACAGACTCCCGTACAAAGACCACAGTCCACACAGCGATCGCGATCAATCACAATTTCAGCCGTCGTCAGCGAAACACTAATATCCTGTGATCCCATCCAGTCGATCGCGGCTTCAAGCGCATCAATATCTCCCGACAGTTCCACCACCAATTTGCCGCTTTGATTGGGGGTAATTTGAGCGCGAATAATGTTTGCAGCGACATTGAACTCTGTTGCCAACCGATAGGTAATTGGCATCTGGACAATTCGCCGTGGAAAAGTGAGGGTGACGCGCTTCTTCATAACTGTGGGGACTGTGCCCCAAGCGACTGGGCTTCGATAAACTGAGACTGTCCCGGCAATTCTAGAGTAAGTATGACTGCGGATAATTCTCTGCCTAGCCGTCTTCGCAATGTCTTGGTGCTTGCCGCAGCTCTTATTCTCACCATCCTAGTGCTGCTCGGTTCTCGTCAGCCTTCAGCAGCTGCATCCCTAGCAACTCTTGCTCAGTCCTCGACACCCTACGAAGTAGCGATCGCT
Organism: Synechococcus elongatus PCC 11801; assembly: GCF_003846445.2. Lineage (NCBI taxonomy): Bacteria > Bacillati > Cyanobacteriota > Cyanophyceae > Synechococcales > Synechococcaceae > Synechococcus > Synechococcus elongatus. The sequence goes on from NZ_CP030139.2 coordinate 1,282,151, forward strand.
AACGATCGCCCAATGCTGCTGGAGTTTTATGCCGACTGGTGTACCAGCTGTCAGGCCATGGCGGGTCGCCTTGCTGCCTTGAAACAGGACTATGGCGATCGCCTCGACTTTGTCATGCTCAACATCGACAACGACAAATGGCTGCCAGAAGTCTTGGACTACAACGTTGATGGAATTCCCCAGTTTGTCTATCTTGACGGTCAAGGCCAACCCCAAGGCATCAGTATTGGCGAGCTGCCTCGCTCCATCTTGGCGGCGAACCTCGACGCACTGATCGAGTCCCAACCTTTGCCTTACACCAATGCTCGGGGCAACCTTTCTGAGTTTTCAGCAGGCCTACAGCCCAGTCGTTCGAGCCAAAGCGACCCACGCAGCCACAGCAGTCAAGTTCAAGATAGCGTCCTGGATTAGCCGCAATGCGGCAGGGAATCTGCCTGCCATCAATCCAATTGCATGAATAAAAGACCTAAACTGCATCTAGCGATCGCCGTAGATAGCTTGCTCCAGCGATCGCAAATTGCTGGCTTGAGTCGCTAATGCTTATTCACTTTTTAGATTGAATTGCCAGCGATCGCTCTCAGCGCAATCGCGATTATAGTGGCCGGATCTGCCCGGAAGCACAGCACTCATCGCTGGGTCGACAACGCCTCGCGGGCAAGCCACACCCATGTCTTAGCTACCTTGGCGAATCATGCCTTTGAAGATGTTCTCGTGCGCCATCTTCTGGCGAACGACCTCGATGAACAGATCTTCTAAGGCTTCCCGCGAGATATTGCGGACCTGTTGGCGATACTTTTGCAGATCAAACTGCTGTTCCACGCTTAAAGAAAAATCAGGGAGAGGGGGGAGCATAAACGCCTCCTGCACTAACAAGGGACGGACTGTCTGGGACAGCGACTATTTCAGAATCTTTCTGAATTGTTACACAAAGTAACCAAGTCTTGACTAAGCGTCAATACTGCTATCTCAGATCTTATCTGTGTAGTGATTATTTACAATTTCGCGATCGCCACTGCTACCAGCGCTACAGAATTGCTGGAGCTGCGACATGGAGGTGGGTGATCCTGAGAAACGCTGCTGTCTTCCTGAGAGGCCGATCCCTTTTCAGGACGCTTGAGGAACAGCCACAGGCTGATGGAAGTCATTCGCTGCTGCCACTCAGAATGAAAGTGAGGCAGCAGCATTGGAGTGTGGGCCGACTATGCGTTACATCTTCTGGTCTCTCCTGGCGATCGCGGCAATCCTGCCTTTCTCGGCAGCACAGGCAGGGTCAGCTCGTATCGATCAGTCCCCCAACTTGCAAATGTCGGGCGTCTCAGGCGGTAACCGCGCCAGCGATTGTGGCTACATTAGCGATCGTCCCAACGAGCAAGTCACCATCAGCCCGCAGTATGTGGAGCAATCCGGCTATTTGCGGATCAGTGTGTCGGCGGCGGGCAACCCCACTCTGCTGATTGAAGGCCCCTCAGGCCGACTCTGTTCCATGGGGCAAGGGGGGCGTAGCCCTCAGCATGTCGGCGTTTGGCCAGCGGGGGTCTACAACATCTACGTGGGCGATCGCCAAGGTCAAAGCCATCCTTACCAGCTCATGCTGTCAGGGCGTTAGTCTTCGCTCAGATCTTGAACTTCGACGGCTTGCACGTCGAGGGTCCCCGGTGGTGTCAGTCGCACCAGTTGGCGATCCTTGACCTGGAGCACTTCGCCGCAGCCAGGACACTGCAGCTGAGACTGACCAAGACCGCTGACGGTTGTACCGCAAACGGGACAGGGTGCATTGACCAAGTTGCGGTTAATCCACCAGCGCAGGCCGAGGATTCCCAGAATTGGCAACAGAATCAGTAGCCCAACGAGACCAAATAAGGCATCCCGCAGCCAATTGGGCAAAAGGGATAACACCAGCACGATGACCGCGATTGTGGCCAGACTGCGCCACGGTGATGGGCTGGGACCATAGCCAAAGTTCACAGGGACCTCCTCGAGCGGTCGTTGTTTCCAGCTTGCCACTTGCTTGTTCCCCCGTACGCCGCGATCACCGATCGCAAGCTGGCGGAGTACCCTGCTTGACGCCATCGTTATGCCGGCGAGTAACTCGCTAGACTCGCGGAAGAACAACAGCGGTTGGCTATGGTTTCTGATCGAGTCCCTGTTATTTACAGCGATCGCTTTCTGGCGCATGAAACAGGGGCAGGGCATCCCGAACGGCCGGAACGCTTGACCGCAACAGTGGCTCACCTGCGATCGCAGCCTTGGAGAAACCAACTCGATTGGCGATCACCGACAACCTTGGAGGAGCGATCGCCGTTGCCTTGGATCGTGGCCTGTCACTCGCATCACTATCTGGAGACTGTCTATCAGTTGTCTGAACGGGGCGGGGGCTTGCTCGATCCTGATACCCCCTGCTCCCCAGCGAGCTATGACGTAGCCTTACTGGCGGTCAATGCTTGGCTGGATGGCATTGACCTCTTGCTCCAGCAGGAAGTCAGTGCTGCCTTTGCGCTGACGCGACCACCAGGTCATCACGCCTTAGCGACTCATGGCATGGGGTTTTGCCTGTTTGGCAATGCTGCGATCGCAGCGCGTTATGCCCTTGCGCAAGGTCTGACCAAAGTGGCGATCGTCGATTGGGATGTTCACCATGGCAATGGCACCCAAGCGCTGATTGATCATCAGCCAGCGATCGCCTACGTCTCGTTGCACCAAAGTCCGGCCTATCCCGGGACTGGGTCAGTGACAGAAACCGGCCTGTACGACAACGTTTGCAATTTGCCCCTGCCTCCCGGCAGCGATGGACAGGACTATCGCCAGTGCTTTAAGCAGTCGGTCTTGCCATTCCTGCAGTCTTGGCAGCCGCAGCTCCTGATTGTCAGTGCGGGCTACGACGCAGCAGCAGCTGATCCGCTCGCGAATATGCGCTTGCAACCAGCTGACTATGGCGATTTGACGCGCCAGTTGCGATCGCTGCAGGTACCGATTCTGTTTGGCTTGGAGGGCGGATACGACCTCACGGCCTTGGCCGCTTCGGTTGCTGAAACGATCGCCGCTTGTCTAGAACCCCTGCCGTAGTTGCCCTTATGGCTATGGCGATGCGAGGGGTGGAACCCGAACCATGGCGTTGAGCCAGCCTCGGTCGCGATCGGTTCTAAAATCGAGCCAATTGCCTGAACTGTTGCCATGATCGTTGCACCGCCTGCCTTCGCCGAAGCTCAAGTCCTGCTGCAACGTCTGTTGACCCAAGAGTCGCTGGGGGCAGTGCAGTCTCGGGAATTGATGCAGCAGTGGCTTTCAGGAGCGCTGCCGGAGGCCCTGGCTGGTGCCCTTTTAGCTGCCTTGCAAAGTAAAGGGGTCGACGCCCAAGAGCTGGCGGCGATGGCACAAGTGCTGCAAGAACAGGCCGTCACGGTTGACAGCCGCGATCGCACAGAACCTTTGGTGGATACCTGCGGAACGGGCGGTGACGGTGCCGAAACCTTCAATATTTCTACGGCAGTGGCGTTTGTCACTGCTGCCGCTGGCGTCAAGGTGGCTAAACACGGCAATCGTTCAGCTTCTGGCCGAGTGGGCTCCGCAGACGTGCTCGAAGCCTTGGGGCTCAACCTCGCGGCCCCAAGCGATCGCATTCATGCGGCGGTGGATGAAGTTGGCATAACCTTCCTGTTTGCCCCAGGCTGGCATCCGGCCATGAAAGCAGTAGCCCCGCTGCGCAAAATTCTGGGGGTGCGCACCGTTTTTAATCTGCTGGGTCCTTTGGTCAATCCGCTACGCCCCACTGGACAAGTTATTGGCGTCTACAACCCCGGGCTGCTGCCGACCATCTCCGGTGCGCTCGCAGAGCTGGGCGTGCGCCGAGCGATCGTGCTGCATGGGCGGGAAGGGCTGGATGAGGCTGGCCTTGCTGACTGTACTGATCTGGCGATCGTGCGCGAGGGGCAACTCAGTCAACAGGTTGTTGATCCCCGTGATCTGGGGCTCACCCACGCCCCCACAACTGCGCTCAAAGGCGGCAGTGTGGAAGAAAATGCCGACATTCTCAAAGCCGTTTTGCAGGGCAAAGGCACGCGGGCTCAACAGGATGCCGTGCTACTGAATGCTGCTCTAGCGCTGGAGGTTGGCGAGCAAGTCGATCGCCTCGATCAAGGGGTGGAATTGGCGCGCTCGGTTTTGGCTAGCGGTGCTGCTTGGCAAAAGCTAACGGAGTTGGCTGCGTTTCTGCGCGACTGAGTGTGACTGGCGCACTGCTAGTCAGAAATCTGCCTGCGATCGCGAGCCAGTGCGATAATGGTTCGGATCTCGGGCTTTTGCTGCGTTATGTCCCTTGCTGAACGCCAAGCGGCGATTCTCGTCTTGGCCGACGGGTCGGTTTTCCAGGGTTATGCCTGCGGTGCATCCGGCACCGTCATCGGTGAAGTGGTGTTTAACACCGGCATGACTGGCTACCAAGAAGTATTGACCGATCCCAGCTACTGCGGCCAGATTGTCAGCTTCACCTATCCAGAACTCGGAAATACTGGGGTGAATCCTGAGGATGAGGAGTCGGCACGCCCCCAAGTCAGTGGCCTGATTGCCCGCAATATTGCTCGCTTACATAGCAACTGGCGTGCTGAGAAATCGTTGCCAGACTACTTAAGTCAGCACAACATCGTCGGCATCTATGGCCTCGACACCCGAGCGCTGACTCAGCACCTGCGATCGACGGGGGCTATGAACGGCGGCATCTCTACGACCATCCTGGATCCAGCGCAGCTCTGGGAAGAAGTGAAAGCGGCTCCCTCAATGGAAGGGCTGAACCTGGTGGGGCAAGTCACAACCGATCGCCCTTACGAGTGGCAAACCCCTACGAGCCAAACCTGGGAATTTATTGAGGCGCCAACAGCAGAATCGCTGACTGTTGTGGCGATCGACTTTGGCGTCAAGCGCAATATTCTGCGCCGCTTGGCCAGCTATGGCTGCCGTGTGATTGTCGTCCCTGCTGACACCCCCATCGAAGAGATCCTGCGACATCAGCCCGATGGTGTGTTTCTGTCTAATGGTCCTGGCGACCCATCGACGGTTCGCAGCGGGATTGAAACGACTCAAGCCCTTTTGAAGACAGGATTGCCACTGTTTGGAATCTGTTTGGGACACCAAATTCTTGGATTGGCCTTGGGTGCCCAAACGTTCAAGCTCAAGTTTGGCCATCGCGGCCTCAACCATCCCTGTGGCTTATCTCAGCAAGTAGAAATCACTAGCCAAAACCACGGCTTTGCGATCGCGGCAGATTCTTTAGGCCCTGAGATTGAGGTAACCCACCTCAATCTCAACGATCGTACGGTTGCTGGTTTGCGCCATCGGCAGTTGCCGGTCTTTTCCGTGCAATATCATCCCGAAGCAAGCCCAGGCCCGCACGATTCTGACTATCTCTTCCAGCAATTTGTGACCTTGATGCGCGATCGCCAACTCACTCCAGTGGGTTAGACCAGTTGCAGCTCTGGCTACCCTACCCCTATACTTGAGCGTCTGCTGAGATGACAAAGCTGGAGGATACGGCCATTCGCGAAACACTCGCCCTGACGGTTAGTTTGCGAGGAACCGTAGAAGTCAGGGACGATTACCAATTGTTCCGTCTCACGGGTCAGCTCGATGCTTTCTCGGAGCCAGCCTTCCGCAAGGTTCTTGGCAAGAGCCTAGAAGATGGGCCTAAGCATGCTATCTTAGATCTTTCGAAGATCGATTTTATCGATAGCTCTGGCCTCGGTGCTTTGGTTCAACTTGCAAAGCAAGCCCAAACCAACAAAGGAAGTTTACAGATTGTCACGAATCCCCGCGTCACTCAGACGGTGAAGCTCGTGCGACTTGAAAACTTCTTGGCGCTTCAGCCATCGGTGGACGCTGCGCTGTCCAATATCAGCGTGTCTTGAGTTTGTTCGTTCCCGAGTCAGACCCCCTCCGCGGCGATCGCCGCTTGAGTCCTGCGGCAGCTAAGCAACTGTCGCCCCAGGCACTAGCCTACCTAGGAGATGCCCTCTACGAATTCTATGTGCGCCTGCGATTGTTACTGCCGGCGCAACGTTCTCATCAGTTTCATCAGTCTGTGGTCGCTGCAGTGCGAGCCGAACGCCAAGCTGAACTGTTGATGAGCCTTCTACCGCTGTTGACAGCGGAAGAACTTGAGATTGTCCGTCGAGGCCGCAATGCGGCTGGACGAGTGCCACGCCGCCTGACTGCGGAATGCTATCAGCAGGCAACAGGGTTAGAGACCCTGCTGGGCTATCTCTATCTGTGTGATCCTCAGCGCTTGCAAGCGCTGCTCCAACTGCTGCCCGTCACTGAACATTGACGCCAGCCCTTCTGAATTTTTCTTCACGCGCGAGCTTTTTCATGTCTGACTATTCGGATCGTTCTGACTTTTCTGAACGTCAAGATCGTTCGGGTGACGATCGCCCTAATTTTCGTCGTTTTGACCGCGATCGCCCGAGTGGGGGTCGCCGTTTCGAAGGCCGTTCTGAGGGCGGTTACCGCGGTCGGGATGACCGGGGAAGCGGTGGCGGCTATCGCCAAAATCGCGATGACCGCGGTGGATTCCGCGGTCGGGATGATCGAGGCGGTTATCGGGGTGGCGATCGTGATCGTCCGAGCGAAGGTCGTCGTTTCGAAGGCCGCTCTGAAGGTGGTTACCGCGGTCGGGATGACCGGGGAAGCGGTGGCGGCTATCGCCAAAATCGCGATGACCGTGGTGGATTCCGTGGTCGGGATGATCGAGGCGGTTATCGGGGTAGCGATCGCGATCGTCCGAGCGAAGGTCGTCGTTTCGAAGGTCGCTCGGAAGGCGGTTACCGCGGTCGAGATGACCGGGGAAGCGGTGGCGGCGGCTATCGTCAAAATCGCGATGACCGTGGTGGATTCCGCAGCGATCGCCGCGATGATCGGGGTGGTTTCCGGGGTCGGGATGACCGCGGCGGCTACCGTCAAAACCGTGATGAGCGGGGTGGATTCCGCAGCGATCGTCGCGATGATCGCGATAGCTTCCGTCCCAGCCGCGATCGTGAGCTAAATCGAGAAGTCAATACCAGTCCTGCTGGCGACCAAGAAGCAACGGATCATGAATTGATCTATGGCCGTCATGCGGTGCTGGCCGCGCTGCAAGGCAATCGCACCCTCAATCGCATCTGGGTAACGCCGCGTCTGCGTTACGAATCAACTTTCCTGGAGCTGATTGACGCCGCCAAAGCGAATGGTGCGGTCGTGGATGAAGTACCTGTTGAGCGGATTCGTCAGCTGACTGATGGTGCTGTTCACCAAGGGATTGCCGCTCAAGTTGCGCCTTACCCTTACCAAGAGCTCGGCGATCTCATCGCTCAAGCAAAAGCGACTACCACTGATCCCGTGATTGTTGTGGCGGACGGGATCACCGATCCCCATAACTTGGGTGCCATCATCCGTACGGCAGAAGCCTTGGGTGCTCATGGTTTAGTGATCCCGCAGCGACGAGCTGTCGGCGTCACTGCAGCAGTGGCCAAAGTGGCAGCAGGCGCTTTGGAAAGCTTCCCTGTGGCGCGGGTGGTTAACCTCAATCGCGCTCTCGAAGAATTGAAGGATGCAGGCTTCTGGATCTATGGCGCAGCTGGCGAAGCGCGCCAATCGATCCATGAGACCAGCTTCAGTGGTCCAGTGGTGCTGGTTGTGGGCTCCGAAGACGAAGGCCTCAGCTTGCTGACACGGGAGCGCTGCGATCATCTGATTTCCATCCCACTGCGCGGCAAAACCAATAGCCTCAATGCTTCGGTTGCTGCTGGGATGGTGCTCTACGAAGTGAGTCGGCAACGGCAACAACTGACCCATCATCTCGAGGGGATCGCTGGCAGCAGCGCCACAGCGTTGACAACAGCAGCAGTTGAATTTGCTGGAGCAGCAGCTGGCCTTGGGGAACTAGGGCTCTAAGCGCCTACCAGTGAATTGAAAAATCGAGAGGCTCGGAGTATAACCATGCCTAAGTGCGACCCGCCTCTCGGTTGCCCTTCATTTTCTCCTGATCTTACGCGAGGTCTCGGCATCGATGATTAATCTCGCCCATGCGATCGCTGCAAACCTAGGTCTGGCTATCTGGGTTGAGATTCAAACGGATAGCCCAGTCTGCACCTATTACTTTGGGCCGTTTCTGTCCCGAGCATCGGCAGAAGCTGCAGTTGAAGGGTACAAGGAAGACCTACTGCAAGAAGGGGCTCAGAATATTCGCGTCAAGATCCAGCGTTCTAAGGAACCGGAAGTCTTGACAGTGACCGAGGATTGGGGCTCTTATCCTCGATCCTCTTCTCCCACGCCGATTTTTAGCGGCCAGCTATAGACAGGGTCGGAGAGGGTCGATCTCCTCTCCGAGATGTTAGGAGCCGCCGCCCCGGCTTCTATACTGAAGAGTGACTTTTTCAGGAGTGCTGGGGCGCTACATGGCTTCAATTCGGGAACTGCACAGCCAACTAGTTCGCAAGGAGCGCAGTGCAGTCGAAATTGCTGAAGCAGCGCTACAGCGCATCACTACCCTTGAGCCACAGCTCAAAAGTTTTTTGCATGTCACCGCTGAGCAAGCGGTCGCCCAAGCCAAGGCAGTCGATCAACGCCTTGCTGCCGGTGAAGAGATTGGCCTCCTAGCAGGCATTCCGATCGGCATCAAGGACAACCTCTGCACTCGTGGTATTCCGACTACCTGCGCTTCCAAGATTTTGCAGGGATTTGTGCCCCCCTATGAGTCCACTGTGACCCAGCGCCTCGCGGCAGCGGGAGCTGTGGCGGTTGGCAAGACGAACTTGGATGAGTTTGCCATGGGCAGCTCAACTGAGAACTCTGCCTATCAAACAACGGCTAACCCTTGGGATTTGACCCGTGTTCCGGGCGGCTCGTCTGGTGGTTCGGCAGCAGCAGTGGCAGCTGATGAATGCGTGGTCGCTTTGGGCTCAGATACGGGCGGCTCAATTCGTCAACCAGCAGCTTTTTGTGGTGTCGTGGGCCTGAAACCGACCTATGGATTGGTTTCTCGCTATGGCTTGGTGGCCTACGCTTCTTCACTCGACCAGATCGGGCCCTTTAGTCGCAGTGTTGAAGACACAGCAATTCTGCTGGGTGCGATCGCCGGTCATGATCCAAAGGATGCCACTAGCCTCAAAGTCGAGGTACCGGACTATACCCAATTTCTCCAGCCCAGCTTGGCAGGTCTCAAAGTTGGGGTGATTGCCGAAACGGTAACCGACTCACCAGCAGGACAAGCCGTGCAAGCAGCCTTGGAAGTTCTCAAAGGGCTTGGGGCTGAAATCCGAGAAATCTCCTGTCCTCGTTTTGCCTACGGACTACCGGCCTACTACATCATTGCGCCCTCGGAAGCCTCAGCCAACCTCGCGCGCTACGACGGGGTCAAGTATGGCTATCGCGCTGAAGATGCCGAAACGCTCCTTGAGATGTACTGCCGGACACGGGCCGAAGGCTTTGGCAGCGAGGTCAAGCGCCGGATCATGATTGGAACCTATGCGCTGTCAGCGGGCTACTACGATGCCTACTACCTCAAAGCTCAGAAAGTTCGCACGTTGATCAAGCAGGATTTTGAAGCGGCCTTTGCAGAAGTCGATGTTTTGGTCTCGCCCACGACGCCGACAACCGCCTTCAAAGCAGGCGAAAAAACGGCAGATCCGCTGAGTATGTATCTCTCAGATTTGATGACGATTCCGGTGAACTTGGCGGGCTTACCTGGACTGAGCTTGCCCTGTGGCTTTGACGACGCCGGCCTGCCCTACGGTTTGCAGGTCATCGGTAACGTCTTGCGAGAAGATCAAGTGCTGCATGTCGCCTATGCCTATGAGCAGGCTACAGAGTGGCATTTGCGGCAACCTGCTCTCTAGCCTGATGCTGCGATCGCTCCTACTGATCCTGTTGGGGCTAGGCATTGCAGTGCTGCTCCTGCTAGCTGGCATTTGGATCGGGCAGTCTCGGCTGATTTTTCGGCCTGCCAAGGATGAGCCCTTACCCAAAGCCCTGTTGGAATATCAACCTGAAGAGGTCTGGATGGCCTTGCAGCCCCAAGCTGCGCGATCGCCTCGCCTTCAAGCCTGGTGGTTTCCCAATCAAGGCGCGACACCCTGGACGGTTTTGTACTTGCATGGTGTGCGAGGACGCTGGGCTGACACAGAAGATCGACTCCTACAGCTGCTGTCTTTGGGGCTGTCAGTGTTGGTCTTGCAGTATCGCGGCTATGGTCGTAGCCCCGGGCCTTTCCCCAATGAACGGCGCGTCTATGCCGATGCAGAAGCCGCAGTTACCTACCTTGCGCAAGAGCGAGCCATCCCTAGCGATCGCTTGCTGGTCTGTGGCCATTCGCTCGGTGGTGCGATCGCAGCCGAGTTGGCAAACCGTCAGCCTAAGCTGGCGGGCTTAATTCTGGAAGGATCCTTCAGCTCAATGCGGGCAATGACTCAATATCGCCGTCGTTTTGCTTGGATTCCAAACTGGCTACTCCACCAACGCTTTGATACCCTCGCCAAGTTGCGTCAGTCCTCGGTTCCAGTGTTAATTTTGCACGGCGAAGCGGATACCGAGGTTCCCGCTTTGATGAGCGAAGCACTCTTTTTGGCAGCGGCGGGACCGAAACAACTCTGTCAGATTCCTGAGGCCGGTCACAACGATTTACCCAAGCTGGCGGGCGATCGCTATCGGCAGGCTATCCAACGCTTCCTTGATCTCGTTGCAGCTCGCCCACGCACTTAACAAGCCCCGTTAGCGTTTCCAAACGCACTAGTGGTCACATTCCTCTTAACTGGTCAGATCGTTGCCACTTCGTCACCACTGGGCATGCTAGGGCAGGTCAATTTCCAGATGCGAGATTGATCTCTGTACGGCTGCTGGAGATCGAGGATGACGAGTGCCCGCTATGCGATTCGCCCAATGACGCGATCGGATTTGGATGTGGCGATCGCTTGGGCAGCGGCAGAAGGCTGGAATCCTGGACTCGATGATGCAGACAGCTTCTATGCGGCTGATCCCACAGGTTTCTGGATGGGGTGGCTAGGGGATCAACCAATCGCAAGTCTTTCTACGGTCAAATATGGCGATCGCTTTGGGTTTGTCGGCTTTTATATTGTTGTGCCCCAGTATCGAGGCCAGGGCTATGGCTGGGCGATCTGGCAGGCTGGACTTGCAAGTTTGGGCGATCGCCTAATTGGTCTGGATGGGGTTGTTGCCCAGCAGGACAACTATCAGCGATCGGGCTTTCAATTGGCCTACCGAAACCAGCGCTATAGCGGCCCGAGTCATGCACTCGAGTCAGCCTTACCCGCTGCGATTCGTCCGGTAGAACCAACAGATTTTCCCGCACTCCTCACCTACGATCGCCAGCTTTTTCCTGAAGATCGCCGCCCATTCCTCGAAAAATGGCTGACTCAACCGCGAGCGATCGCCCTAGGCTATTTCACACCTCAAGGCTTGCAGGGCTATGGCCAGATTCGACCGAGTCATACTGGCTATCGCATCGGTCCCCTGTTTGCGGATCATCCTGAGATTGCAGAGCAACTCTTTGCCGCGCTGCAGAGTCGGATTCCAATCGGTCAGTCCATTTTTTGGGACATTCCCACAGTCAATACCGCGGCGATCGCGATCGCGACAGCCCAGGGCTTCACACCGATGTTCGACACTGCTCGCATGTATCGAGGCACCGCACCGGCGGTTTCCCTCGATCGCCTCTATGGGGTCACCAGTCTGGAGCTGGGATGACTCGCTGGATGGCTGCGCGATCGCCAACTAAAACAAAAGCCCTACTCAAATCTGAGTAGAGCCTTGATTTTTTGAAAGACTTTATACCAAGTCTTTCTTTTTAATACCCCCAAGGGGATTCGAACCCCTGTCGCCTCCGTGAAAGGGAGGTGTCCTAGGCCTCTAGACGATGGGGGCAAGTCGCATCGACAATTAAGAAACTATCGAATTTCGAAAGCCGTGTCAAGCCTTTACAGCCAAGAATTTGAGCGATGCTCCTTCAACGGGCATTAGCAAGGCTGCGTATAGCGATAGACCGGCATTGTGAAGTGAAAGGTGCTGCCCTGGCCGAGCTCCGAATCTGCCCAGATGCGACCAAAGTGTGATTGGACAATGCGTTGGCAGACCGAGAGCCCAATGCCATAGCCCTCTTGGTTGCTATCGCGGGAGAGCCGGACGAGGTTTTTGAAAATCACGCTGAGCTGGTCGCGGGGAATGCCAGGGCCAGTATCGCTAACGCTGATCTGGACTTTCTGGCTGGTGCGGTGGAGGGCCGCGATCGTGATTGTGCCGCCGACAGGGGTGTACTTGATGGCGTTGTCGAGCAGATTGACTAAAACTTGTCGGAGTCGGTCAGGATCAGCGTAGAGCGTCGGCAGATCGCCGGGGACGTCTGTTTTGAGCTGCTGTTGCTTACTGTGCCAGCGATCGTGGAGTTGTTCGAGCACTTGCTGCAGGAGTGGCTCAAATACGACTTCGCGCGGGTTGATCTGGAGGGTTTCGCCCGAATCACGAGTCGCTTCCAAGATTTCAGCGACCATGCGCTCAATTTCGCGCAGTTGCGATCGCGCTTGATCAAAGAGGCTGCAGAGCCCCTGCATTTCCTTGGCGGCGGCGGCGGAAAAAGACTGACTGCGGATTTGGATCGTATCGATCGCCAACATCGCAGCTGTCAGGGGATTGCGGAGATCATGGGCTACCAGAGCAATCACCTGCTCTAGGAATTTGGTGCGCTCCGAGAGATCGGCGTACTGCTGTTGCAGTTGAAAAAAAGCATCTGCTTGCTGCAGAGCTGGGGTTTCTGGCTGCCCCAGTTCCGTGAAAGGAATATTGGAATTTGGTGAATCACGATCGGCAAAAAAGGCTTCTTGCTGAATGAGCCACTGCGGCAATTGAGTCGCGAGTTGCTCGGTCAGATGAATGCCACTCAGGACTTGGCGAGAGCCAGGACCGATCTTCACCAGCGCAGGGGTAACCACCAACCGGTAGTACTCCACCAGTTGCGGCTGATCAGCCACGTTGATCACTTGCAAACTGATCGGGACACTGGCTTCGACGGAAGCCAAAATCTTCTCTACTCGCCGAACCGTGTTCTGCGAGAGAGGACGCGTATCCACAAACAGTTGCAACAGCAACGGTTGAGCCAGTGCTTGGGGTGACAGAGACTCTCCCATTAACGTGCGATCGCGGGATGAGGGCAGCAACTCACCAGCAGGTGAGTATTCCCAACAGTCTACCGAAGCGATTGGCGATCCGTCGGAGGGTCAGCCCCTAGCGGAACATACTACTAACGGAACTCTCTTCGTGAATCCGCCAAATCGTTTCGCCCAGTAGGTTAGCCACCGACAAAATGGTCAACTGCGGGAAACGATTTTCCTCGGGGATCGGGATGGTATTAGTCACGATCACTTCTTCGAACAAGCCACTGGCAGAGAGCCGTTCGATCGCAGGTGGTGAGAAAACTGCGTGGGTAGCACAGGCGTAGACTTGGCTAGCACCTTGCTTCCGTAGGAGGCGTGCCCCTTCGCAAATGGTGCCAGCAGTATCGATCATGTCGTCCACTAGCACCGCGGTCTTACCCTGAACGTCACCAATGACGTTGAGAACTTCAGCAACGTTGTGAGCTTGTCGACGCTTATCAATAATTGCCAAAGGCGCATCATCGAGCTTTTTGGCAAAAGCACGTGCCCGAGCCACACCACCAACATCTGGCGAGACCACGACTAAATCTGCGAGATTCTTGCTGCGCAGATAGTCGATCAGGACAGGCGAGCCGTAAACGTGGTCGAAGGGAATGTCGAAATAGCCTTGGATCTGTGCCGAGTGCAAGTCCATCGCCAAGACGCGATTGGCTCCGGCTTGGGTGATCAGGTTGGCAACGAGTTTTGCAGTAATCGACTCGCGGCCAGCAGTTTTGCGATCGGCACGAGCGTAGCCGTAGTAGGGCAGGACGGCTGTGACTTGGCGAGCTGAAGCACGTCGACAAGCGTCGATCATGATCAGCAATTCCATCAAGTGGTCGTTGACCGGCCAACAGGTCGGCTGCATCAAGTAGACATCACAGCCGCGGATTGATTCTTGGATTTGAACGTACAACTCACCGTCCGCAAACCGTTTGCGGATCATTGGCCCGAGGTCGATCCCGAGATAGCGGGAAACCTCTTGGGAAAGGGCGGAATTGGACGAACCAGAAAATAGCCGTAGGCGATGATTGTCCGGGAGTGAGGGCAGTGCAGACGCGAAGGGCAGGGTGGCAGAACGGATCACAGCAGACCCCGGAGCATAACCAACGAAATCTTATCATCCCTGCCTAGGCGTCGACCGTGGCACCAGCAAGCTAAAAGGCATGACTACTGGGCAGTTCGCCCGTTTTTGATCCCGAGCGATCGCCTTCAACAAGTTTTCGTTTCGGTTGGCAGCAGTGATCTCCCGTGCGCGTCGTCTCCCACAAACTTCCCGTTAGGCTGAAGACGCTCCTTTGCTGCTTCTTTCGTTATGCGTCTGCTGATCAGCAGTACTTCTTCTGGTGCTGGCAAAACCGCGATCGCCCAAGCACTCCAGGCCTACCAAGCTTGGCGGCGGCAACCGGTTTGGCCCTGTCAAGACTGGCTTTCGCCGGAGCAGTCTTTGGCGGAACGCTGGCAGTCATTGCAGCAGAGTGAAGCCTGTTTTCTAGAAGCACCTGGTTGCTTAGGAACGCTGGTTGCACCAGAACTGACCGTTGCTGACCTCGCACAGGCTTGGCGCTTGCCGGTGCTGTTGGTGGCTTCAGCTCAAATGGATTGGCCCGGACAGGCGATCGCGATGGCGGCGCTGGCTCAACAGCGACAGCTACCCCTCTTAGGGGTGATCCTCAATCAAGTCACGACAGCGGATCGGGTGGCGCAGGAATCCTTTCAACTGCTGACCGGCATTCCCGTCCTCGGAACCTTCCCCGCGGGGGCTGCTCAAGCGGCGATCGCGGAGCAAGCTGCGATCGTCCGCAACTGGGAGCTGGAACATCTGCCGGGATTTCTACCGGCGATCGCGACTATCTAAGGCTTAGAGGTCTGATTTAGACCTGACCCAGCGCTTCTAGCTTCGACCAAGCCAAGCGGGCAGCCCCTACTCGACCCGCTTCGTTGCCAAGGGCAGCGATCTGAATTTGTAGCCCTTCCCGAGAAGTGGGCAAAACACGGCGATGCAGCTCCTCCGTCAGCGCTGGCAAGAAGAAGGCTGCGCTGCCACTGATGCCGCCGCCCAGAATAATCACCTCCGGCGTCAGGACGTAGACCAAACTGGCGAGACCGGCTGCGAGGGTCTTTCCGTACTCCTGCCAAGCTGCGATCGCTTCGGGATCGCCTTGGACAGCGCGATCGCCTAGGTCTTTGGGATCGCAACCAAAGCGCCGCTGAACGGCCCCGATCGAGGCGTATTGCTCCAATGATCCTTGGTTGCCGCTATTGCAGGGGGGGCCAGCCGGATCGAGCGTGATCAGCCCCAATTCAGCCGCCGTCCCAGTACGGCCAACAAACAGCTCACCGTTGAGAATGATCGCGCCGCCGACACCGGTCCCAAGGGTCAGCACAATTGCATCGCGATAGCCTTGACCAGCCCCTAGCCAAACTTCACCTAAGCCAGCACAGTTGGCATCATTCGCCAAAATCACCGGCTGCTGTAAATCCGCTTCTAGCCAGTCAGCGAGGGGAACTTCAACCCAGCCATCGAGGTTAATGGCAACCCGTGCGACTCGACCGGCTGCATCTGCAGGTCCGGGGGTGCCAATGCCAATTGCCAGCGCCTCGGCCTCGGGATCGAGTTGACGAATCGCCTCAACCAAGGCCACCCGCACGTTACTCGGGGTACTGGGCGTCGGTGTCGGGACGGTTAATTCCTGCTGACACTGCCCATCGATCGTGTAGCGGCCCAATTTCATGGCGGTTCCGCCTAAATCGACGCCAATGACGGTCGCAGGGTGCGTCATAGGGGTTGTCCTAGCCACAGTCGCAAGAGCTTCGCAATCCTAGCAAGCCGCGATCGCCCCAGCGAGCTTGACATGCCACGATCGCCAATAGCCCTGCTGTTGGAAACGAGGAGTCGTACCGTGCGCGTCGTCTTTTTTGGAACCCCTCAATTTGCGGTTCCGACTTTGCAGCAGCTGCTCGATGCGCCCGATGTTGAGGTGGTGGCGGTGGTCAGCCAGCCCGATCGCCGTCGTGGGCGTGGTAGTCAGGTCAGCGCCTCGCCGGTTAAAGCCCTCGCGATCGCCCATGATTTGTCAGTCTGGCAACCGGAACGCCTGCGCCGCGATCCAGAAGTCTTGAGTCAGTTGCAGCAAACGAACGCTGATGCATTTGTTGTGGTTGCCTATGGCCAGTTGTTACCAGCGGAGGTGCTGGCGATGCCGCGACTGGGCTGCATTAATGTTCATGGTTCGCTGCTGCCCGCCTATCGCGGTGCGGCCCCGATTCAGTGGAGCTTGATCAACGGCGATCGCGAAACGGGGATCGTGACCATGCAAATGGATGTCGGCATGGATACGGGGCCGATGCTGTTGCGCTGGACGACACCGATCGCCTTGGACGATAACAGTCAAATCTTGGGCGATCGTTTGGCGACCGCTGGAGCCGAATTGTTACTGCAAACCCTGCGGCAGCTCGATCAGGGGCAATTGGCGGCTACACCTCAGGATGAGGCAGCAGCAACCTATGCGCGCCTCCTGCAAAAGGAAGATTTTCAACTGACTTGGGATCAGTCCGCTCTAGAACTCCACAACCGGATTCGCGGCCTCTATCCCGGTGCGAGCTTGCCCGTCCAAGGCGATCGCCTCAAAGTTTTGGCCAGTCTGCCCTTGGGACTGGGTCTGCCCCTACCGGCGGACTATGCAGCTTGGCAAGATTGGCAGCCCGAACCCGACAAACCAGGAACCGTACTGGCGATCGCCAAATCCGAGGGACCGATTGTGGCGACTCGCGAGGGAGCGTTACTGCTGCTACAGGTGCAACCGGCAGGCCGCAAGCCTTTGAGTGGCTGGGATTGGGCCAACGGCTTGCGCTTGCAAGAAGGAATCTGCTTAGCTGAGTAGCTAAACGCGATCGCTCAAACGTTCACCGGTCTGCACCTTCCAGAGGTTGGCATAGAGGCCATCCAAGGCAAGGAGTTCGTCGTGGTGTCCGGCTTCGACCAAGCGACCCTGATCCATGACGTAGATGCAGTCGGCGTGGCGAATCGTCGAGAGGCGGTGGGCGATCGCCAAGGTGGTGCGATCGCGGGTGATCTGTTCGAGCGATCGCTGAATCGCGGCTTCAGTCTCGTTATCGACTGCCGAGGTTGCTTCATCAAGGATCAGGATTGGCGGATCCTTGAGGATGGCTCGTGCGATCGCGAGGCGCTGCCGCTGTCCACCGGACAGTTTCTGGCCCCGCTCGCCCACGATCGTGTCGTAGCCCTGGGGTAAATCCATGATGAATTCATGGGCTTCGGCGAGCTTGGCCGCTTGCTCAATTTCAGTCTGGGTGGCATCAAAACTGCCGTAGGCGATGTTCTCGGCAACACTGCCATGGAAGAGGAAAACATCCTGACTAACGAAGCCGATCGCCTGCCGTAAATCCTTCAGCTTTAAGTCACGTAAATCAATCCCATCCAGCAGGATGCGACCGGTTTGTGGCTCATAGAAACGCAGCAGCAGTTTGACCAAAGTGCTTTTGCCAGAACCGGTGGCCCCGACGATCGCGATTGTTTGGCCTGCAGGGATTTCCAAGTTGAGATCAATAAGGCTGGGCTCGCGATCGCGGTAAGCAAAGGTGATGCCTTCAAACTGAACAGCTCCTTGCACTTGCCCGATCGGTAAGGATTGGCGACCGCTGGGAATTTGCACTGGGATCGCGAGCAAATCCATGACCCGCTGGGTCGAAGCCATCGCCCGTTGGTAGTCATCCAGTACTCGCCCCAAGCTGGTCAACGGCCAGAGAAGACGCTGGGTAATGAACACCAAAAAGCTATAGGTACCGACATCGAGCCGTCCGTTAATTGTTTCCATCCCGCCGACATAAAGAATGGCGATGAAGGCAAACAGAATCGCGAAACGGATCAACGGCACAAATGCCGAACTGAGAGCGATCGCGCGGCGATTTGCTTGGCGATAGGCATCACTGTCTTCGGCGACCCGCCCTTTTTCAAAGGCCTCAGCAGTGAAGCTTTTGATCGTGGCAATGCCACCCAAATTATTGGCTAGTCGCGCGCTGATCAGACCCGCTTGTTCACGCACGCGGGCATAGCGCGGTGCAAGGCGGCGTTGAAAGCGCAGCGATCCCCAGAGGATGACGGGGATTGGCAGAATCGCCAGCCCTGCCACTGTTGGCGAGAGATAAGCCATTGCCCCACCCACCGCTAGCACGGTGGTCGTGACCTGCAAAATCTCATTGGCCCCGTGGTCGAGGAAGCGTTCGAGCTGGTTGATGTCGTCGTTGAGGACGCTGAGCAGCTGACCGGTACTGCGCTCCTCAAAAAAGCTCAGCTCTAGTTCTTGCAAATGACCGTAGGCATCCAAGCGCAACTCATGTTGCAGTGTTTGCGCCAGCGTGCGCCACTGCCAAGCGTAGAGATACTCGAACAGCGATTCGAGGCTCCAAATCACAAACGAAAACAGCACCAACAGCCCTAACTGCTGTTCAACCGGCACAATCCCCCACTTGGCGAGCCAAGAATCCTGCCGCTGGACAACCACATCCACCGCCATACCAATTAGGACGGGTGGGGCCAGATCAAAGATTTTGTTGAGGATTGAACAAGCGATCGCACTCAGCACCTGCCGTTGATGGGGGGCGCTGTAGCGATACAACCGCACAAGGGGATGGGGCATGGTTCTCGCAATCAGCCAGCTCTATCCAGCATGGCAGGCGATCGCCCGCGTCATCTTCTGCACTGCTGGACTGGCGATCGCAGTCTCTCCCTAGAGAGGCTGGTAGCGAACGGAGTAGTTCGGGCCGAGTTCCAGCCTCAAGGCTTGTAGAGCAGCCTGTGCTGCGACTTCAAACTGGTCTGACTCCTCAGCTGTCCAAGGGCTTGGGCCCGCTGGATCATCCCAATCTAAAGCGGTGTCATGCCAGAGAGATAGTTGCTCTAATTGCTGCCGCAAACTTGGCGACAGTGGCAATTGATCTTCAATTGCACCAACATCAAAGCGATCGCGACTCGCCGCATCATCCGCCCAGAGAACACCGCCACCCCACTCAAAGCTCAGACGAATCGCATAGGAAACCTGAGAGGAAGAATGATTATCGCAATCGTCCCTAGAGTCCTTGATACTGTCGAGATTCATTGCGATCGCTAACCTCTAGTCACGCGGTTTTTGGGTTGGCTTCTTGATTTTAAAAAACAGTTGATGAACTTACAAATCTTTAGTCAATAGCTTTGCAATGAAAATTTCATTGTGTGGAATTGCATCAATGAGTGGCGATCGCCACTCAAGTCTGCCAGCCCCGAGATCAAAGCCCTAGCCATCCCTACTTGTAACGACAGCTACATTTTGACCTTGGACTTACCTCTACTATTCGCCCTTGGCAAAGAACAATTCCATAGTTTCTCTGCTGCAACTTGAGATGACATTGAAGTGTCATTGATCGGGAATGAGCTACTGATTTGATCGCACTCACTATCGCACTCACTAGCAATTTAATGATGATCATTAATGGTTAGGGACACTAACCTACGGTGAGTTTGAAAGAGCTGCTGTCCGATGGGGTTCGTGTAGCTGGAGAAGCAAGTAATTTAGGAGAGTTTCAATGACCCAAGCGATTACTGAGCAACTCTTGAAAGCGAAAAAGGCAAAGGGAATAACCTTTACTGATCTTGAGCAATTACTGGGACGAGATGAAGTTTGGATCGCTAGCCTGTTCTACCGGCAGTCAACAGCTTCTCCAGAAGAAGCTGAGAAGTTACTGACAGCGCTAGGACTAGACTTTTCCCTTGTGGACGAGCTAACGACACCGCCAGTGAAAGGATGCTTAGATCCTGTAATCCCGACTGATCCCTTGATCTATCGTTTCTACGAAATCATGCAGGTCTATGGCTTACCACTCAAGGATGTTATTCAAGAGAAATTTGGTGATGGCATCATGAGTGCGATCGATTTCACCTTAGATGTCGACAAGGTTGAAGATCCTAAAGGCGATCGCGTCAAAGTGACGATGTGTGGCAAGTTCCTGTCTTATAAAAAATGGTAGTTTGTCGACAATATTGAAGTGTAAGCTTGATGTATTAGAGGGAGAGCATTGTTCTCCCTCTTTTTTGGCTCAAACAAGGTTCACTAGAATTTATCTGTCAAACTTTTGACTGACAGTTAGAGTCGGTTTTTAAAAGTATTTTGTTTTTTGAAATACGTTCAATAATAATTTTGCTGTTGAATAGATTGCAGCAAATGAGAGCATTCTGGTGGTAGTCATTTGAAAAGCAGTTGGTTAGGCTTTGAATAACAATCGCTGCTCTGATTCCCCACCATGCCTTTGATTTCGGTGACGCGGCTGAAGCTTAGAAATGTCTTTTATCTGCCTCGACTGATCCCCTTTTCCCTGCGATCGACCTGGCAAGCTCAACGAGCAGAAGGAAATCTGGGCGTTAAGCTTTTGCAAGATCGCAATCTCGCTTTCTGGACTTGCACAGCTTGGACAGATGAAGCGACTATGCGTCAGTTCATGAGAGCTGCTGCCCATGGTCAGGCGATGACTAAGTTGGCAGACTGGTGTAGCGAAGCCTCAGTGGTTCATTGGCACCAAGATCAGCCTGAGCTCCCTAATTGGCAGGAAGCTCACCGCCGCATGATCAACGAAGGACGACCGTCCAAAGTTCGCTACCCTTCGGCTGCGCATCAAGCATTTCAGGTCGATCCGCCTCGCAAGGCGTAGCTTCCCACGCCATTTCTGGATTGTAGAAATGCCCACTACCAACCTGGATCGCTAGCGCAGTCCACGGTCACCTTGCCAGTGGCTGAATCAGGAATGGCTGTGATGCAGCCACAGACAGGTTCGCCATCCAGATCTACTTCACAGGCATGGCAAGACCCCATCAAGCAGCCCGTCGGAATCCGTAAACCGGCTCGTTCTGCGACGGTCAGCAGCGGTTCACCTACTTCGGCAGTCACCCGCACATCATCCGGCAAAAAATGCACAGTAATGGTCATTTCACGATCGCCTAGAGAGGGTTTTGCAAGAGGTCAAGCAGATACTGACCATAGCCATTTTTACGGAGCGGTTCCGCTACCTGTTTGAGTTGTTCAGCCGTAATCCAGCCCTGACGGAAGGCAATTTCTTCTGGGCAAGCAATCTTGAGCCCCTGGCGTTTTTCAAGGGTATGGATAAAACTGGCAGCATCGAGCAGGCTGTCATGGGTGCCGGTGTCGAGCCAAGCCATCCCGCGTCCGAGGAGCTCGACCCGCAGTTGACCTTGCTGAAGGTAAGCATTGTTGAGATCCGTAATCTCTAGCTCGCCTCGGGCAGAGGGCCGGACCTGTTTTGCAAGTTCGACAACCTGCTGATCATAGAAATAGAGGCCGGTAACGGCGTAGCGCGATCGCGGTTGTTTCGGCTTTTCTTCAATTGAAAGCACTCGCTGCTGGTCGTCAAATTCCACAACCCCGTAGCGTTCAGGATCCGCCACGCTGTAGGCAAAAACAGTCGCTCCCTCCGATCGCAAACTGGCTTGCTGGAGTTGGACTGCTAGATCATCACCATGGAAAAGGTTATCGCCCAGAATCAGTGCGGCTGGAGCCCCAGACAAGAAAGATTCGCCAATCAAAAAGGCTTGTACCAGACCTTCAGGAGCGGGCTGAACGGCATAGCTCAGCGACAGCCCCCAGCGATCGCCATCGCCCAAAAGCTGAGCAAAGCGATCGGTGTCTTGGGGTGTGGAGATAATCAAAATTTCACGGATACCACTCAACATCAGGGTGCTGAGCGGGTAGTAGATCATCGGTTTGTCATAAACCGGCAGTAGTTGCTTTGAAACCGCAAAGGTCGCCGGATAGAGGCGAGTGCCGGAACCGCCAGCCAGAATAATGCCGCGCCGCGTTGTCATACGCTGGCCTCCGAGTTGCTGGCTAGACCCAAACGGCTGCCATCATAGCCGCTGCGTTGTCGGACTCGTTGGCACCAGTCCAAATGATTGAGATACCAGCTCACGGTTTTACGGAGACCACTCTCAAAACTCTCTTGGGGTTGCCAACTCAGCTCCTTCTCAATGCGACTGGCATCGATCGCGTAGCGGCGATCGTGACCGGGGCGATCGCGAACAAATTCAATTTGCTGGCGATAGGACTGCGATCGCGGCTTCAGTTCATCTAGTAGATCACAGAGTGTTTCGACAACTTGGAGATTGGTGCGCTCGTTAAAGCCACCGATGTTGTAAGTCTCACCGATTTGTCCCTTCAGCAGGACCTGTTCTAGGGCGCGGGCGTGATCCTCAACATAGAGCCAGTCGCGGATGTTGCCACCGTCACCATAAATCGGCAGTGGGTTACCGGCGATCGCATTGAGGATGATCACGGGAATCAACTTCTCGGGGAACTGCCATGGTCCGTAGTTGTTGGAGCAGTTGGTCACTAACACCGGCAGGCCGTAGGTGTGATGCCAAGCCCGCACCAGGTGATCGGAGCTGGCTTTGCTGGCGGAGTAGGGCGATCGAGGATCGTAGCGGGTCTCTTCTGTAAAGAGTCCGGTTTCCCCAAGGCTGCCGTAAACCTCGTCTGTAGAGATGTGATGGAAGCGAAAAGCTTGTTGTTCTGACTCTGGTAATTGCTGCCAGTAGCGTCGGGCTGCTTCCAGCAGATTAAAGGTGCCAATAATATTGCTTTCGATAAACGGGCGCGGCGAATCAATCGAGCGATCGACGTGGGATTCTGCCGCCAAGTGCATCACGGCAGTTGGCTGATAGTCCTGAAAGATCCGCTGTAGAGCAGCTTCGTTTAGTAGATCGACCTGTTCAAAGACGTAGCGATTGCTGTCCTCAAACGGTTTCAGTGAGGTGAGATCGCTGGCGTAGCTCAGTTTATCGAGGTTGATGATCTGAACCTTAGAACGGGTCGTGAGCAAGTGCCGAATCAGGGCAGAGCCAATGAAGCCCGCACCCCCTGTAATCAAAATCTTCATCAGTTTGTCGCCAGTTGCGTCAGCATTTGAGCCAAGGCATGGCGCCAGTGTAGGGGATCGCGGCCGATCGCTCGATTAAAGTCAGCACAATCCAGCACGCTGTAGGCCGGGCGAGTGGCGGGCGTGGGGTAAGCACTGCTGGGAATTGCTGCAATCGGAATTGCCCGCTGGAGTAGGCCACGTTCCAACGCTAGGTCTTGAATGGCGACAGCAAAGTCATACCAACTAGCCACACCAGCATCAGTACAGTGATGAATGCCCGTCAGGTTTTGAGCGATCGCTTGCCAGAGCGCCGCAGCCAAGCTATCAGTCCAAGTGGGCGTGCCAATTTGATCCCACACAACTGTGAGGCGATCGCGTTCTGCCATTAGGCGCAACATTGTTGTCACGAAGTTGCGGCCACCTAGCCCATAAACCCAAGCTGTACGCACAATCAGCGATCGCGTGGGAAGGAGTTGAGTGATCGCTTCTTCACCAGCAGCTTTCGTCGCACCATAAACACTGAGCGGCTGACGTTTTTCCTCGGGGGGATAGGGTCGATTACGATCGCCTGCAAAGACAAAGTCAGTAGAAATATGCAGTAAATTCCCACCTGTCTTTGCCAATTCTTCGGCTAACGCTTGCACTGCATTAGCATTGATTGCTGTAGCAAATTCCGGTTCAGATTCCGCCCGATCGACAGCCGTGTAAGCCCCAGCATTGATCACCCAATCAGGACGAAGTTGCTGGATGACTGTCCGTAAGGAGAAATCATCACTGAGATCGAGTTGTTGACGATCGCAGGCGATGAGATCGATAGCATTTGGACAGAGCCGCTGGAGGGATTGCCCCACCTGTCCCGCTGCACCTGTGAGCAGTACTTTCATCCGAGGTTGCCAAAAAATTGAGCAGTGCCAGTTTCATACGGTACTGGACACTGCTCGTTGACACTGACATGCAACCTAGAATGTCGGCTTAGGGTTGAGTCTGTTCAGGGTTGACAGTAACTAAGACGACGTTATCTTGCATGTCAAAAGCTGCTGAACCAGTGTTAGTCGTCCCTAGTTCAAATAAGTATATTACTTGGTTGTCACGGATTCTGACACGACCATCTGCACCCAAGATTGGACGTAGAAAGGTATCTAAGCTGGCTTGGTTATTGTAGGGAACAAAATTAGGAACAGAATCACCGTTCTTAAGAACCCTGAAATTATTGGAATTTGGACGGCCAGGGCCTGTACTGATCGTAAAGTTACTGCCACAGCTGACACTACTCAGCCGAGCAATTGACTCCACTCGTACTCGTTCAACAGTGCCGGGAGGCTGATTCAATGGACTATTGGGATTGAGAGTAACTTTGGTAGCTGTGGTTGCGCCAGGAGCCGTTAAGTACAAATCAGTCGTCACAGGGACATCTCGGGTTCCGCATTGAATCGCACCACCCAGAACTTGGAAGCGCAGGCTCACGTCATCCGGTGGAGTCAAGTCACCATTATTAGATGGATTTAGCAGACCCGGCGGCAAGCCACCGCCACCACTCCCCGAGCTGCTATTGCGCGCAAAAGCTTGAGTATTCAAGTTCAAGCGTTCATTGCCACCAATCACCCGATTGAACGTACTAGAGAGTTGTAGCGAAGCGAGTCGCCCTTGTTGGGTATCGCCATCGGTGTCAAGGCAAATGAAAAAGCCACGACGATTCGCTGAATTCGCAGGGATTTGGGTCTGATTGGTGGTGTCGCAAGTCGCCGCACCTGGAGTATTAGCAACGAGGTCCAGCAAAGGTCGACCCGTCCAAGCCGTTGGGGTAGTGGAATTCGAGTAATTGCCTGCTGCGTCAAAGGCTGGACCCCAGCGATAGAGCACCTGCGGTCCTTGCCAAACAGAATTAGTCGGGGGTGGAGCAAGGTAGTAAACAATGCTTTCTGAAGCTCGGGGTGTATTAACCACCATCAGCAGCTGAGCACCTGATGGCAAGCTAAAGCTTGGGGATTGAACAGTCAGTTCGCCAGCTGGATCCCGAGCAATACCGCGAGCACTTTTCACTTCGTCAGAAATGAATTCGAGAGCACGGCTCATTTCCATGCGGCGTTCAGTCCGAGCATCTTCGGTGCGATTGGCTGCTGTAATGGCGGCTAAACCATAGCCAGCTCCCCCAATCACAATGCCCGCTACCACAACAGCAATGAGAGTTTCAACCAGCGTCAGCCCTTGAGTAGAGCAACGGCGATGTTGCAATTGTTTCCAAAAAGTGTGCGGTTTCATTGGGGTCTTATCCTGCAGTTTGCTTCGGTGGGATTAGTGGGAGTTCCGTTGTAGTTTCCTGCTCGAATGAGGCCAAGGAGGTCGGAAACAACGATGCAGCGACTACTAGAGCTGGGCGATCGCGTTGAGCTGATGACCAACACGGTATTGGCAGCAACGTTGGTGGGCGTGCCTTTGAAGGTAAAACCAACTGTGGGAGGATTAGCAGTCAAATTGCTATCAATTCGTATATTCCTCAGCGTTAAATCAGCAGCTTGTTGCCCCGATCCAGTCTGTTGGGACAAGTTACGAGCCGGTAGACAATTTTCATTGGAACCCGCTACTTCTGTGTTGGTTGCTGTACGGACAACCGGATCGGCTCCCGTAGGAATGACAACAGCACAGGTTTGACTGCGGCGAATAGCTTCGCGTTGGGCTTGCCGCAGAACGCCTTCCAGCGCCTCAGCACCGGCATCGACTTGAGTACGACTGAAGTAGCCCAAGAGGTTGGGTACGGCTAGCGCGCTAAGAATGCCAACAATGATGACCAGCACTAGCAGTTCAGTCAGCGTGAAGCCATCGATTGACTGTCGCCTAGGTGGGTGGGCATTCATAGGACGCATAGGGAACT
The DNA here is from genome assembly GCF_003846445.2 of Synechococcus elongatus PCC 11801. Lineage (NCBI taxonomy): Bacteria > Bacillati > Cyanobacteriota > Cyanophyceae > Synechococcales > Synechococcaceae > Synechococcus > Synechococcus elongatus. The sequence continues at coordinate 1,308,101 of NZ_CP030139.2, forward strand.
ACCTCCGTATAGAGCTCTGCAATGGGTCGGTTACCAGAAATCGCGGTAGCAGCTACAGGCGTTACTTCGTAATCCAGCTGTAAAACGTTAAAAGGTCGCGCATTTAAGCGAGCTGCATTGCGCCGCAACTGAAAGTTTTGACCTGCCAAAGTGACTGTTTGTGGGTCTGTTCCCAATCTATTGTTAACAGCATTGCGGAGGGCAGTAGAAAAGCCTGAATCGATATCAGCAGGCCTGCAGTAGTTAATGCTGCCATTAGTGCTGGGCAGCTGACTGGCTAGAAACTTTACTTCTTCTAGGTCAGTCTGAATCACTGCGATCGCCTCTGCTTTTTGGCGAGCCTGCAAGCGCAAAAAGGAAGCCGTGATCAGAGTTTGCATGCCAGCTCCCACCAAAATCAACGTCACCACACCCGCAACCAGCACTTCAGTGATTGTGACGCCGGACTGGCTATTGGAGCGTTTGAGATAAGGAAAAGCAAGTTTTTTCATGGCTAGGGCACCTGTAAACGAGTCCAAGACCGGACAGGGCTAATGGCAGGCGAATCAAAAGCGCTCGCATTATTGAGGTAATCGCCATAGCTTCCCTCAGAATTAACCATGATCTTGTTACCAGTAATTGCACCAGATGTGTTCCAGCTATTGACCCACATTCCACCCGTCACAAAGCCAGTATCACTATTATTTCCTGTAATACTAGCGGTTGCATTGGGAGCCAGGATTAAGGCTCGAATTTGGGATGTACTGCTAATTCGAATTTGGTTCGTATTTTGGCGATTGGTCAGAGATGCTCCATCACAAGGTGCAACTGGATTACCGCTGACGCTGATAGTCCCAGTGAGGCAAGTGCCATACCTGCCATTAACATTGCCATAAATTGTTAATCGTCCGGGAGAACCGCTAGTAGGAACTGTACAAGCTGTGCCTGTTCCAGCGCAGTTAATCCTCACAGTACCAGTGATATTAATTTCACTACGGACATAGAAGACAACTTCTGTGTTGTCGCTAATTCTAATGATTCTATTGCCAGGATTCACAAGACGATCAATGAGATAATGGTAGCGACCATCTGCCGCTGCAACATCGCCACTTCTGGGGAATGTGATTGAAGGGTTGTTTGTTGCACTAGTTCCCCAGATGCGAGCATCTGAATTAGCACGTGTTGAATTGCTATTCGTTTGGCTATTGCTACTGAGGTCGTAGTAGCCTGTCCCTGATGGAAATGTTGTTGGTGTATCAGGAAAACCAGACTGTGGCTCTGTCACAATACTTTGGGTGGCAGGGTTCGATAAATTGCTAGTTGTAACCCAGTTTGGGATTGTGCAAGGAGTTGTTGTATTCAGCCGAATATTGCCATTAAAACGATTGCTACTGAGCACAGGAGTAACGCCGCCATTTAGCCGCAGCCAGAGAGCGGGTACAGGAGAACCACCCCCAGCCCGAATCGAGATTTCTGCTCGCAGCCGTGTGACCCCTGCTCTCTGGGCATCATTTGCACTGCGACCCTCAACAGTTAGGCGACCTGTCGTTCGATTCGCGTTCGGTAGCGTGTACTCAATGAATCGATATTGACCTTTGGCCAGATCGTTAGCGTCAATATTCGTCCAGTCGGTTCGAGCGGCTGCATTCTGAATCCCGAGGGGGGTTGCATCGGTGTTGCAAATTCCAATTCCAGTAGTGGTACGGTTCCAACTGTTCGCATTCGTCCATGCGGTAGTACCTTGGCAGCCGTCCCCCACCGTAGTTGTTTCACTACAATAGGCAGCGATCGCGCGGTTATTTGTAATGAGATTTTGATAAAGCGCTAGGCCCGCTTCTGCTGCCGCTTCGCCCTGTGCGGTCGATCGCTGCGAAATTGCTGTAACCTGATCAACCTGCGATCGGGCAACCAGCGCCGCCCCAATCGTCAAGATGATTAAGCCAATCACGACTGACAGAGCTAGAACATAGCCCCGCTCTCCCTCTGTCGCATGGAAGCGTTGCCTCAGAAGGAATTGAAAGAGTAGAGTCCTAACTGATAACTGTCGCATCACAAAGCACAGAGAAACACATTAAAGGATGAGCACATTTAGTGTCCATGCTTTTAGCATACCCAAGCACCACAACTCTCGGGGCACCTGCGATCGCTGACCAAGATTAAGATCTGAGTGATGACTGTGGTTGCCTTTTCTTAAATACTGATGTAGTGAACTACTAGGACAAACCCCTCAATGATGATAGGAAAATGAAGGATTAGAAAGGAGGCTTAATTGAATGAATCACAACCGCAATGGCAGCAAAGTACACTAATTTCAATGATGCTGATCATTGAGTCTCTAGCTGGGCTTGCTAGCCAGAGCAGTCATTAGGGAAATACCTCAGCCTCTGCCAAGTTCACTGCAGCCGCATCCTTTGTGGATAGTTGGGGTTGCTGACCGGCTGCCAGCGGCCAATCAATTGCGATCGCCGGATCATCCCAGCGCAGCGATCGCTCGTACGTTGGTGCGTAGTAATCCGTGGTTTTGTAAAGCACTTCTGCTACCGGTGATAGCACCAGAAAACCATGGGCAAATCCAGGTGGTACCCAAAGCTGTCGTTGATTCTCAGCTGAGAGTTTCTCCCCCACCCACTGACCAAATTGGGGTGAGCTGCGGCGCAGGTCAACAGCGACATCAAAAATCTCACCAACTACACAGCGCACAAGCTTTCCTTGAGCTTGCTGAATCTGATAGTGCAGCCCTCGCAACACCCCTTGCTGCGATCGCGAATGATTGTCCTGCACAAAAGTCACATCCAGCCCAGTCAATGCAGTAAACGTTTGTGCGTTGAAGCTTTCTAGGAAAAAACCGCGATCGTCCCCAAAGACCTTGGGCTCCAGAAGGCACACATCAGTCAGCGCAGTGGGGTAAATCTGCATTGTTTCCTTTCGGCGCGATCGTTGGCGACTATACCACTCCTTCCACTCATCCTCAGAGTGCTGGCAGACTAGACTTGGCCAGTTAGCGGCAGCAGCAAATGGCTCTCATCATTGAGTTGCCAACTTTAACTGCGATCGCCTGATTCTTCTAGCCCTGCAATGGACACGACTTTCAGCGAATCCACCAGCCAGTAAGCCCTAGCGAATATCCTCAATCATGAGTCACCGCTGGTGAGAAGCTCTCATACTCTAATCAAAGAGTAATTGGGCGATCTCAAACATTCACTCCCGATACTTGAAGAGTAGTGAGTTCATTTAGATATGACTGAACGACTCTTAAACATGGCTCATTGACTCTTGAACTATCACAAATGACTGTTCGAGAGTGCCGAGCTATACCAAAACATGACTGCACAATTTCCAAACAATAATGCGTTACTCTTTGGAGTAACTGCTAACCTTTTGTCTGACAGCCATATGTTGATACAAAGCTGGGTCTTTGCTTTTTGATCGGTCTTCGATTAGCTCAGCTACTCAACTCGGAAACTTGCGTAAGAGCAGCTAACAAAACGTCTGGCCTCGCACCCGCTTTGCAGCCTTGCTCCGTGAGCACGCGCTTCCAAGCGCGACTGCCGGGGCAGCCATGAAAAAGCTGCAGCATGTGGCGGGTGATGCTGTGGAGCCGAACTCCTTGGCTGAGCTGTTGTTCGATGTAGGGCAGCATTGCCATCACAACTTCCGATCGCGATCGCACTGCACTACGATCGGCATAGATTTGGGCATCAGCCTCAGCTAGTAAATAGGGATTGTCATAGATAGCGCGGCCAATCATCACGGCATCAACTTGTTGTAAGTGCTGAGTCGCTTGGTTGAGGTCGAGAATGCCGCCATTGATTTCAATCACCAACTGCGGAAAATCCTGCTTGAGTTGATAAACCACGTCGTAGCGCAACGGTGGAATTGTGCGGTTTTGCTTCGGGTCTAATCCTTGCAGCCAAGCCTTGCGGGCGTGGACGCTGAAGCGATCGCAACCACTCTCAGCCACAACCCGGACAAAGTCTTTTAACTCGTCATAACTGTCGCGATCGTCAATTCCAATCCGGTGCTTGACTGTCACGGGAATCGAGGAAGCTGATCGCATCGCTTCTATGCAACGCGCCACCTGTTCCGGTCGCGCCATCAAGCAAGCGCCAAACTGACCTTTTTGGACGCGATCGCTCGGACAACCAACGTTGAGATTGATTTCGTCGTAGCCCCAGTCTTCAGCAATGCGGGCACAGTCCGCCAGCCACTGCGGATTGTCTCCACCGACCTGCAGCGCCACAGGATGCTCTTGCGGGTCGTAGTCCAACAGGCGGGCGCGATCGCCGTACTGAATCGCCTGCGCCACAATCATCTCGGTGTAGAGCAATGTGTGGCGACTGATCTGGCGCAGAAAATAACGGCAATGGCGATCGGTGCGATCGAGCATGGGGGCCACACTCAGACGATGACTGCGGACTACATCTGTCCGATCGAGGAGTTCCGGCACCGTGAGCATCGCAACAACAACCGACAATAGAGAGCATGGAAGACTCTCTTCAGATTGCCATTGTTGGGGGCGGCGCTGCGGGCTTTTTTGCTGCGATCGCCTGTGCCGAAGCCAATCCTCAGGCCCGAATCACGATTTATGAGGCGGGGCCAGAACCCCTGAGTAAAGTGCGGATCTCAGGTGGCGGACGCTGCAATGTCACGCATCACTGCACCGATCCCCGCCGTCTGATTCAGGCCTATCCTCGCGGCGGCAGAGCGCTATTGGGGCCTTTCAGTCGCTTTCAACCTCAAGACACGATTGCTTGGTTTGAGTCACGGGGCGTTCGCCTGAAAACGGAAGCAGATGGACGAATGTTTCCTGTCAGCGATCGCTCCAGTAGCATCATCAACTGCTTGCTTGATGAGGCGGAACGCTTAGGAATTCAGTTGCGATTAAGAGAGCCAATCGTTGGGGTAGAGCGCCAAGCCACAGGATTTCGACTCCAGCTCCGACAAGACAGCGTAGAAGTCGATCGCCTCTTGTTAGCAACCGGCAGTAGCCCCAGTGGCTATCGGCTGGCGACTGCTCTCGGGCATGAGTTGATTCCACCCGTACCTTCGCTCTTTACCTTTACGGTGCTGGATCCTGCATTGCGAAATCTTGCCGGCGTCAGTTGCGATCGCGTGCAGGCCAGTCTTCAGGTGGAAGGCGATCGCTTATCTGAAACAGGACCCTTATTAGTGACCCATTGGGGGCTGAGTGGCCCCGTCATTCTCAAGCTCTCCGCTTTTGGAGCACGGCTACTGCATCAGCGGCGCTATCAGGCAGAACTGCGGATTAACTGGCTGCCCGATCGCTCACCCGAGCAAGTTCGGCTTGATCTCCAAGCGACACGAGCAACAACTAGCAAGCGTCAGCTGGGTAATTGGCGGTTTAACGACTTACCCCAACGACTTTGGTTGTATCTCCTGCAACGGGCAGCTATTCCGAGCGATCGCCGCTGGAGTGAGGTCTCTAAAAAACAGCTAACAGCCCTTTGGCAGGCGTTCACGGCTGGGACTTATGCGATCGCGGGCAAGGGAGTCTTCAAAGAAGAATTTGTTACAGCTGGCGGTGTCCCACTGGGCAGTCTCAACAGCAAACGCATGGAGAGCAAGCATTGCCCAGGGCTGTTCTTCGCAGGCGAATTGCTCGACGTTGATGGCATCACCGGCGGCTTTAACTTCCAAAATGCTTGGACGAGTGGCTGGATTGCGGGCCAAGCCTTAGCTGATCGCGGGCACTAGATTATTGACCTCCGGCAGTTCCAGCGGCAGCGTCACCCAAGGCAGACCAACGGTTGTTAGTGCCTTACGAATTAGCTCTGGACCGTCGGGCTGAAGAAGAAACAGCGGCAATACGGCCTCACCGGCTTCCGCCTGAAACTGTTTCTGAGTTTCTTCTAGATGCCACTCATAGGGTTGACTCAGACAAATTTGAGTCTTGCGCCAGCGATCGAGCAAGTCGTTGAAACTCTCTTCCGGCCGATGAATCAGAAGACAGATATCCGGTCCAACTTTGACTTTCCACTCTGGATCACAGAGCAGGAAAACCAACTCACAAGGAACAGGCGTCAGTTGCACCACAGTCTCAACGCCGCGATCGCTGACTAGCCGCTCTCGACGACGCACTAACGGTAACGGCAACGGCAGAAGACTTTCAGCAGGTCGTCGCAAGCTCGGGAGCAACTCCCAATAAGGGCGGTGCTGCTGCAATAACGCCACACTGATGGCGCGATCGCAGCAAGCAGCCAAACAGCGGTCAACAGTTTCAGGACCGCTCATTTTATTACCCTTTGATCTGATCAAAGATGCTAAACATTGGCAAATACATCGCGAGCAAGATTGAGCCAACAATACCGCCGACTAGAACAATCATAATTGGCTCCAACAGACTTGTCAGACCCTTAACAGCTTGCTCGACCTCATCTTCATAAAAGTCGGCAACTTTATTGACCATTGTGTCTAGCTCACCCGTCTCCTCTCCAATCGTAATCATACTCAAGGCCATCATTGGAAAGATTCGATAGCGTGCTAGAGCCACGCTCATCATCCCACCAGTTTGCACTTCCATTCGGGCAGCATCAATTGATTGGGCGATCGCTTGATTACCTGCGGTATCTCGTACAATTTCGAGCGCAGTCATGATAGGAACCCCTGCCCGTGTCAGCGAGCCAAAAGTTCGACAAAAGCGAGCTGTTGCTGCCTTCTGAATCATTTCTCCCAAGATAGGCAGACGCAAAATCATACTGTCTACACTGAGACACCCAAGTGGAGTTGCATAATACTGTTTAAAGACAAAAATAGAACCAAATAAAAAGACCAGGAACAGTCCCCAAAAAATTGGTGTCCTTAACGTCTCACTAATCGATAATAGAAATAATGTAAAGCCTGGAAGCTCTGCACCTTGATCTTCAAAAATTCCTGCGAATGTAGGAATGATAAAAATTGTCATACCTAGAAAAACAAGAATGGCAATAACAAAAACTGCCATTGGATAGGTCATCGCCGATTTCATCTGGTTGCGAAGCCGAGACATATCTTCCAGTAGTTTAGAAAGCCGGTTTAAAACATCATCCAACACCCCCCCCGTTTCGCCAGCTTGAATCATAGCAACGTATAAACCATCAAAGATATTAGGGAACTTACGCATTGAATCTGAAAGATTCAGACCTTCTTGGACATCAAGATTAATCTGTCTGAGTGCTTTTCTAAGCTTAGGGTTACGGGTTTGCTCTGTTAGCAGCCCTAAGGCTCTGACGATCGGAACACCTGCGTCTACCAGTGAAGATAGCTGGCGAGAAAACAAAGCCATATCTTTTACCGTAACTTTACTTGTCGCCTCTTCCAAATTGAAGCTACTGAGATTAGCGAGAGAGAATCCGACTGACTCATCAATGGTTTGGATAACCAAGCCCATCTGGCGCAGCTCAACACGCGCTTGACGAACGTTTCCAGATCGAATGCGCAGTTCACGGACAGCACCATGGCTGTCACGAACTTGAGCAACAAAAGTTGGCATAACAAAATTCTCCTACAATAAATCTAGGCAGCAATTGAAACATTGCCAATCAACCGTTGCATCTCATCGGGCCTAGATGTTTTAGAGGCAGCTGCTTCAAAAGTGATTTCACCTGCCTTATAAAGATCAGCCAAAGCTTTCTCTAGGGTCTGCATGCCTAGTTTTCCGCCCGTCTGAATTTGAGAGTAAATTTGTGCGGTTTTTCCTTCGCGAATTAAGTTGGACACTGCTGGTGTAACAATCATGATCTCTTGGGCAAGGACACGACCAAAGCTACCAGGTCGAGCGTTGCGTTTGGGGACAAGGGTTTGACTGAAGACCGCAACTAGTGAATTCGACAACTGAACCCTTACCTGCGTCTGTTTTTCAGCAGGAAAGACATCGATAATCCGGTCAACGGTTTGAGCAGCGGAGCTGGTGTGCAAAGTACCAAAAACGAGGTGACCAGTTTCTGCAGCAGTGATAGCTAACTGAATCGTTTCCAAGTCTCGCATCTCACCCACAAGGATGATGTCAGGATCTTCTCGAAGCGCTGCTCGCAGGGCATTAGCAAAACTCTTCGTATCTTCTCCAAGCTGCCGCTGGTGAATGATGCTTTTTGCCGGTTGATAGACAAATTCAATGGGGTCTTCAACCGTAATGATATGTTCAGCACGGCTGCGATTAATCAAATCAATAATGGCTGCCAACGTTGTTGTTTTTCCAGACCCTGTAGGGCCAGTGACGAGAATGAGCCCCCTTGGTTTTTCGCTCATCTCGCGCACCACTTGAGGTAGCCCTAGGTCGTTAAACTCCGGCACCTTGGCACTCAAAGCCCGTAAGCAAGCGGCATAGGTTCCTTTATCTTTGTAAACATTGACCCGGAAACGAGCGAGTCCACGAATCCCATAGGAACAATCAAGCTCCCAATTTTGCTCCAGCATTTTGCGTTGCGTGTTGTTCAACATACTGAAGATCAAGCGCTGACACTGTTCCTCACCCATTGGTTCATCCCCGATGGGGGTAAGTTTTCCACTGATTCGAAAATAAGGAGGTAAGCCAACAGAAAGATGGAGGTCAGATCCTCCCATCTCCACGAGCTTTTCCATTAGGTCTTCGATCATTAGTTCCATGTTGGGTCTCCTAGAAAGTAATGAGAATTTGTGCTTGATTCAGATCGATTTAGCGCGATCGCTGCTAATCCTTAATTCCCAAAACGGGGCGTTAGGCAATAAGGGCAGTCCAGCCATTCCGGTTGCAGCCCTGCCCCACAGGTATGGCAAGTGAGACCAATTTTACGCTTTGCTTTGAGCTCAGCCTCCACACCAGAATCGGTAAAGGTGACGCGATCGACTTCTTCAAAGGTGGTGTAACCCTGGCGAACCAGTTCCAAGCTGTAAGAGAGCAGCGTCTTCATGCCCTGCTCCACAGCAATTTCCTTGAGGCGTTCTGTGGGTAGCCCCTGGTTAATCGCGACTTGGAGGACCTCATTAACCCGCATCACCTCATAGACACCTACACGTCCCTTGTAGCCTGTCCCCCGACAGGTTCTGCACACCTGCCCTTGCGATCGCGCCTGTGCGAGCTCGTCAGCCATTAGTGTTCTGGCCTTATAAAATGTGACATCAAGTTCCTGGCTGGCTGAGAGACCATAGCGACCTAGTTCTTCTGGGCTGGGCGTATAGGGAATGCGGCAATCAGGACAGACTCGGCGCATTAAGCGTTGTGAAACAACCCCAATCAGCGAACCAGAGACGAGATAAGGTTCTACCCCCATCTCACTTAGACGGGCAATCGCGCTGGGCGCATCGTTGGCATGTAGAGTCGTCAAGACCAAGTGCCCTGTCAAGGCAGCTTCAATCGCTGTGCGAGCTGTTTCTAAATCTCGTGTCTCACCCACCAGAATCACATCGGGATCCTGACGCATAAAAGCCCTCAGGATCGAGGCGAAATTCATGCCCTTCTCTCGGAGCACCTGCACTTGGGTCAGACCGGGCAATGTGTATTCAATTGGATCTTCAGCGGTGTTGATGTTGATGGCGGGATCATTGCGCTCTGCCAACAAGGAATACAAGCTTGTGGACTTACCAGACCCTGTTGGGCCAGTCACCAAAATCAAGCCATAGGGACGACTTCCCATGTCACGAACCAGAGCGAGGGCATCTGGATCGGTAATCAACTGATCTAAACCCAGCTGTGTTGCTGAGTTGTCCAACAGCCGCATACAAATTTTTTCGCCGAAATGGCTAGGCAGACTATTAACCCGAAAGTCAATCTTGCGGCCCTGAAACATGCGCCGGATTCGGCCGTCTTGGGGAACACGACGCTCGGCGATATCAAGATTGGCCATGATCTTCAAGCGGGAAATCAAGGCTGCTTGAATTTTTTTCGGGAGCATTCCAAATTCTTGGTGTAGCACCCCATCTCGGCGTAGCCTGACCCGCAGCCCTTCCTCCTGCGGTTCTACGTGAATATCCGAGGCACCTTCAGTCAAGGCTTTCAGCAGAATCTTGTTTGCAAGGCTGACGATTGGGGCGTCATCTGCTTCCTGGAGCGCCTTGGCAAGATCTTCTTCCTGTTCAGAAATTTCTGTCAGATCGAAGCTTTCCAGATTGGCGAGTTCTTCGGAAAAATCGCCCAACTGCTGGGCTTGGGCAGCCTGCTGACGCTCGACTTGTTGATCGAGATAGCCCGCAACGAGTCGTTCGTAGTCTTCCAGTGTGATCACCAATCGCTGCAGCGCGTAGCCTCTGGGGCGCAACAGGCGATTAAGTTCATCCAGTGCATCGAGGTTATTAGGGTCCACCATGGCGATTACCGCCCGTGGGGGAGCCTCATGTCGTTCCAAGGGCAAGAGCTGGTGTCGACGGCAGGTTTCGATTGGGACGAGATCTGCAATCAGCTCATGAATTAACTCTTCGGAATACTGACTTTGTTCAGGATTCAGGGATTCGACACCGTGCAGAATCTTCAGCTCGAATAACTGCTGCCGGCGGAACTGCTGCATCAGCTCTGGCGGTAAGGACTGACCAGTCAGCGCTGAAATGACTTGCGGCAGAGACTGGCCACTTCGCCGACTTTCCACTAAAGCTGTCTGCAGTTGCTCTGAGTCGACGTAGCCTGCTTGGACCAGCTTGTTACCAAACGATGAGAACTGATTGAGTGCAATCAGAGCGTGGCGGGGGGAAATCGGTTGGTCTGGCATGGGTGGCAGTGGCTGAGAGGAAAAAATCTCAAGGAGTCCCGATGACTAGCCCCAGCGTGCCCTAATCTGCAAGCAACGTTTAACAGACTGGGCTGTCTTTCTGGAGTCTCTGGGAATTATGCTCTGAAGATAGCGGTTCAAATCGCTAAAGAAACTACCTAACTCAGTTTCTGGTGCCTGCAAAGACGATCGCCGCCGCAGACGATGCAGACGATCGTTTGTTCTGTTGAGTTCCAAACTGGGCTGAGTAGTCGTTAGCTTGTTGTGGTAGGACTCTCAATCGTCATGAGCGAACATCAGACCCCTCCTGAGGAAGAGCTGATTGTGGCCAGTGAAGACACAGCAGAAGCAGCTCCCGAGCCTGATGTCACAGCTGCTCCACAGCAGGAGGCAGCAGAACTCGCTGCGCAACTGGCTCTGGTAACTGCGGAACACGATCGCCTCAAGGCCGAGCTCGATGAGCAAAATAGCTCGTATCTACGGCTGGCTGCCGATTTTGATAACTTCCGGCGCCGATCGATAAAGGAACGCGAAGAGCTAGAGCTGCAAAGCAAGCGGGTCACCATCACTGAATTGCTCCCCGTCATCGACAATTTTGAACGGGCGCGGGCTCAGCTCAAACCCCAGGGAGAAGAAGCAGAAGCAATTCACAAAAGTTATCAAGGCCTTTACAAGCAGTTGGTTGATTGCTTAAAGCGGATTGGTGTCTCGCCGATGCGCGCCGAGGGTCAGCCCTTTGACCCGGCTTACCACGACGCAGTGCTGCGGGAAGAGTCGACTGATCATCCCGATGGCACGGTGTTGGAGGAACTCCAGCGGGGCTACCTACTGGGGGATTTAGTCCTGAGACATGCACTCGTCAAGGTTTCGATCGCTGGGGAGGGGAATTCTGATTCAGCGGCGGAATAATCTCGATCGCTCTTACTGGACGCTTGCTCTAGGCTTAGGACTGGAGTAGGCGTCTACTCAATTCACAATAAAGGATCACTTCAGGTAATTACCTGCACAATATTTATGGGCAAGGTTATCGGCATCGACCTCGGAACAACCAATAGCTGTGTTGCAGTGCTCGAAGGTGGTAAACCCATCATCGTGACGAACCGAGAGGGCGATCGCACAACCCCCAGTATTGTGGCAGTGGGCCGTAAAGGGGATCGGATTGTTGGCCGAATGGCAAAGCGGCAGGCCGTCACCAATGCTGAAAATACGGTTTACAGCATCAAACGCTTTATCGGACGCCGTTGGGAAGATACTGAAGCCGAACGCAGCCGGGTGACCTACACCTGTGTGCCGGGAAAGGACGACACGGTCAACGTGATGATCCGCGATCGTGTTTGTACGCCCCAGGAAGTCTCGGCCATGGTGCTGCAAAAACTACGCCAAGACGCAGAAGCTTTTCTCGGGGAACCGATCACCCAAGCCGTCATCACAGTTCCCGCCTATTTCACTGATGCTCAGCGTCAAGCCACCAAGGATTCGGGAGCGATCGCGGGCTTAGAAGTCCTGCGAATTGTCAATGAACCGACAGCGGCAGCTCTCTCCTACGGCTTGGATAAGCTTGATGAGAATAGCCGCATTTTGGTGTTTGACTTGGGGGGTGGGACACTCGACGTCTCTATCCTGCAGCTCGGTGACGGGGTTTTTGAAGTTAAAGCAACCGCTGGCAATAATCACCTCGGTGGCGATGATTTCGATGCTGTAATTGTCGATTGGCTTGCCGATAACTTTCTGAAAGCCGAAGGGATTGATCTACGCCAAGACAAAATGGCGATTCAGCGGCTGCGCGAAGCCTCTGAACAAGCCAAAATTGATCTGTCGACCCTGCCAACAACAACCATCAATCTGCCCTTTATCGCGACAGCAACCGTTGATGGAGCACCAGAGCCTAAGCATATTGAAGTTGAGCTGCATCGCGAGCAATTTGAAGCACTGGCCACCCATCTTGTTCAGGCCACCATCGAGCCGATCAAGCAGGCCCTAAAAGACAGTCATCTGACCCTAGATCAAATCGACCGCATTTTGCTGGTCGGTGGTTCTAGCCGCATTCCGGCTATTCAGCAGGCAGTGCAACAGTTTTTTGGGGGCAAAGCGCCAGATCTGACGATTAACCCCGATGAAGCGATCGCTTTAGGAGCAGCCATTCAAGCAGGCGTCTTGGGCGGCGAAGTCCAAGATGTCTTGCTCTTGGATGTGATCCCGCTTTCCTTGGGGCTAGAAACGCTGGGCGGTGTCTTCACCAAAATCATCGAGCGCAATACCACGATCCCCACTAGTCGCACCCAGGTTTTCACCACAGCAACCGACGGCCAGGTCATGGTGGAGGTTCATGTCCTGCAAGGGGAGCGGGCACTGGTTAAAGATAACAAGAGCTTGGGGCGCTTTCAGTTGACAGGGATTCCTCCTGCGCCACGGGGTGTTCCCCAAATCGAGTTGGCTTTTGATATTGATGCCGACGGTATTCTCAATGTCTCGGCTCGCGATCGCGGGACGGGACGGGCACAGGGGATTCGCATCACCAGTACCGGCGGTCTAACATCCGATGAAATTGAGGCGATGCGTCGTGATGCCGAACTCTATCAAGAAGCAGATCAAATCAACCTGCAATTAATTGAGCTGCGGACTCAATTTGAGAACCTGCGCTACAGCTTTGAATCAACGCTACAGAATAACCGCGAGTTACTGACTGCTGAGCAGCAGGAGCCGATTGAAACTGCGCTTGCAGAATTGGTGACCAATCTCGAGTCTGCGACCAACGAGGCAGAGCTAAATCAGCTGCGCCAACAACTCGATGCCCTCAAACAACAGCTCTATGCGATCGGGGCAGCCGCTTATCGTCAAGGCGTCACAGTTGCCAGTGTGCCTGGGCAACCCACCTTTGCGGATCTCATTGGCGATGCTGGTGACGATGCCAATGAGACCGTAGCCATCAGTCCCAACGACGCTGAAGCAACGGTGACAGCGGATTACGAGGCGATTGAGTAGAGCGATCGCCCGTTGCGACCAAGCTGGGATGAGTGGCATACATTAAGGGCTGAGCAGGTCGTCAATTCAAGCGCATCGGCACTGTGGAGAGAGCGATCGGCTTATCCTAGGAAAATCTGCTCACTTCGCTCGACCCCATTCAGCCCATGGCTGCTGACTACTATCAACTGCTTGGCGTTGCTCGCGACGCAGACAAGGACGAAATTAAGCGTGCTTATCGGCGTTTGGCTCGCAAGTACCATCCAGATGTCAATAAAGAGCCGGGCGCTGAAGACAAATTTAAAGAGATCAACCGCGCCTACGAGGTGCTGTCGGAGCCCGAAACCCGTGCTCGCTACGACCAATTTGGTGAGGCTGGCGTCTCGGGTGCAGGGGCTGCTGGCTTCCAAGACTTTGGCGATATGGGTGGATTCGCCGATATCTTCGAAACCTTCTTTAGTGGTTTCGGTGGCATGGGTGGGCAACAGGCTGCAACCCGTCGCCGGGGACCAACCCGAGGTGAGGATCTACGACTAGATCTCAAGCTCGAATTCCGCGATGCCATCTTTGGCGGCGAAAAAGAAATTCGGGTCACCCACGAAGAGACTTGCAGTACCTGCCAAGGCAGTGGCGCTAAGGCTGGCACTCGGCCCCAAACCTGCACAACCTGTGGTGGCAGTGGCCAAGTGCGTCGTGCCACACGCACCCCTTTCGGGAGTTTTACCCAAGTCTCGGTCTGTCCGACCTGCGAAGGGAGCGGTCAGATGATTGTCGACAAGTGCGACGATTGTGGCGGAGCAGGACGACTGCGGCGACCAAAGAAACTCAAAATTAATATCCCAGCTGGCGTGGATAGCGGCACTCGGCTGCGCGTAGCCAACGAAGGGGATGCGGGGATGCGGGGCGGGCCGCCGGGAGATCTCTATGTCTACCTGTTCGTCAGCGACGATACGCAGTTTCGTCGGGAGGGGATCAATCTCTTTTCGACCGTATCAATCAGCTACCTACAAGCCATTTTGGGCTGCAGTTTGGAAGTGCAAACAGTCGATGGCCCGACTGAGCTGATCATTCCGCCAGGTACACAACCCAATGCCGTGCTGACCGTCGAAGGCAAAGGCGTTCCTCGTCTCGGCAACCCCGTGGCACGGGGCAACCTATTGGTCACGATTAAGGTTGAAATTCCCACCAAAATTAGCGCCGAAGAGCGCGAGCTGCTGGAGAAAGTGGTGCAAATTCGCGGCGATCGCGCGGGGAAAGGGGGAATCGAAGGCTTCTTTAAGGGAGTATTTGGCGGATGAGTCAGCCTGACGATCGACTCGATCTGCGCGGTATTGTCTGCCCGATCAACTTTGTTCGCACCAAGCTGAAGCTAGAACAAATGCCCGCTGGTAGCTTGCTGGAAGTCTGGTTGGATGCAGGCGAACCCGTAGAGCAAGTGCCCGATAGTCTGCGACTAGAAGGCTACGGAGTCGAATTGCTGCCCCCTGAAACGGAACAGCCTCATCGGCGGCTCTGGGTGCGATCGCCGGAGCAACCGATCGCATGACTGCTGCTCTCGCCGGAACAGTGGTGGCTGTTCAAGCGAACTTCTATCGCGTACAACTTCACCACCCTCCGGCTGATCACCCTGCGCTGTTGCTCTGCACCCGCCGTAGTCGCCTGCTGAAAACAGGACAGCGGGTCATGGTGGGCGATCGCGTTTGGGTAGAAGAACCCGACTGGCAGGGGCAACGAGGTGCGATCGCGGCGATTGAACCCCGGAGGAGTGAACTGGATCGCCCGGCGATCGCCAATGTCGATCAGATTTTGCTGGTGTTTGCAGTTGCTGAACCGGATCTGGATCCGTTGCAACTCAGTCGTTTTTTGATTACGGCGGAAAGCACTGGTATTCAGGTTCAGCTCTGTCTGAGCAAATGTGACTTGGTGACCTCTGAAGCGATCGCCCAGTGGCAAAGTCGCCTAGATCAGTGGGGCTACCAACCGCTTTGGCTCAGCCAAAATCAACCAGAGCGCTGGCCATCGCTTTTGGCGCAGCTCACAGGACGCACCACCGTGGTGGCGGGTCCCTCAGGGGTTGGGAAGTCGAGCTTGATCAATCGATTGATTCCCGATCTCGAACTGCGTACCGCTAAGGTCTCAGGCAAGCTGGGACGAGGTCGCCACACGACACGACATGTTGAGCTGTTTGAGTTGCCCCAAGGCGGACTGCTCGCTGATAGTCCGGGCTTTAACCAGCCGGATTTGACCTGTAGCGATCGCGAGTTGGCACAGTATTTCCCAGAAATTCGCCAGCGCTTGGCCGAAGTCAGCTGTCAATTCCAAGACTGCCGCCATTTGGAAGAACCCGGTTGCTGCATCCGTGGCGATTGGGAGCGTTATGTCCACTACCAAAGCCTGCTGGAAGAAGCGATTGCCCAAACCCAGCAACAAAACCGTAGTAATCAAGAGGAGATTGGCTTCAAGCGCAAAAGTGCCGATGGGGGCAAGCTCCGCTATGAACCCAAGCTGCAAAGTCGGCGCTATCGACGAGATTCGCGGCGATCACAGCATCAGACTGTCGCCGAAGCGCTCCATAACGCCGAGCTAGAAGACTGAGTAACCGATCAAGGCGAAGTCTGAAGATTCGTTAGGATCGCGCCATCCTTTCGATTCCTGGCGCGGCATGACTGGCTCGACTTGGCAGTACACCTTGCTCTACGACGGTGGCTGTCCGCTCTGTCTGCGCGAGGTGCGCTTTTTGCAGCGGCGCGATCGCCAGAACCGCATCCAGTTTGTCGATATTGATGCGCCGGATTATGACCCCGAGCGCTATGCGGGGATCAGCTACGAGCAAGCGATGGGACGCATCCATGCCATTCGAAATGACGGTGCGATTCTGCAGGATGTAGAAGTATTCCGACAGCTCTATGCCGCGATCGGACTGGGCTGGATCTACGCACCGACACGCTGGCCACTACTGCGATCGCTAATTGATTGGGTCTACAGTCTCTGGGCCGAACGCCGTCTGGCATTGACTGGCCGACCTGATTTGGCCACCTTGGCTGCGAACCGTCAGTGTAGCGATCGCTGTCGAGTCTCCAGTTAGCAGAAGCCGTCGTGAATACTGCATTCAGGCATTTCCTTGCCTAGGCTGGGAACAGAGTACGGGAGTCGTCATGGCCTTTCACGATGTTCTTGGCCACCAGCCCCATCCGCTCGATGCCATTTTCCGACCTCGTCGAGTAGCAGTTGTTGGGGCCAGCGAAAAACCCGGAAGTGTCGGGCGCACACTCCTCTGGAACCTGATCCAGTCACCGTTTGGGGGCACCGTCTACCCAGTCAATCCAAGACGGGAGAGCATTCTCGGCATTCAGGCTTATCCCAACCTGCGCGCTCTGCCAGAACCCGTGGACTTGGTGGTGATTGCCATTCCAGCTCCCAAGGTGCCGGCGATCATTGCCGACTGTGTGGCTTTGGGGATTCGTGGCGCGATCGTGCTTTCGGCTGGCTTTAAAGAAATTGGCCCCGCCGGCCAAGCCCTCGAAGCTGAGATTCAACAACTGGCACGGCAAGGCAACTTGCGGTTGATTGGCCCTAACTGTTTAGGGCTGATGAATCCGCTGACAGGATTGAACGCGACCTTTGCCGATGGTGCTGCCCAGCCAGGGAATCTTGCCTTCATCAGCCAGAGCGGAGCACTCTGCACCTCGATTTTGGATTGGAGCCGCCGCGAAAATGTTGGCTTCAGCGCCTTTGTCTCGATCGGTTCGATGCTAGATGTCAGCTGGGGCGACTTGATCTATTACTTCGGCGACGATCCCCATACCCAGAGCATCGTGCTCTACATGGAGTCGATCGGGCAGGCGCGATCGTTTCTCTCTGCGGCGCGCGAAGTCGCCCTCAGCAAGCCGATCATCGTGATCAAAGCAGGACGGACGGCGGCGGCAGCCCAAGCAGCTGCCTCTCATACGGGTGCCCTCGCTGGCAGTGATGCAGTCCTTGATGCGGCCTTTCAGCGCTGCGGCGTCCTGCGAGTCGACAGCATTGATGAACTGTTCAGCATGTCGGAGGTGCTAGCCAAGCAACCGCGACCAAAAGGGCGACGCCTGACAATTTTGACCAATGCCGGTGGCCCGGGTGTGCTGGCAACCGATGCGCTGATTCAAGGCGGTGGCAGCTTAGCGCCCTTAGCTCCTGAGACGATCGCAGCGCTCGATCGCGTGCTCCCAGTCCATTGGAGCCATGGTAATCCGATCGATGTTTTGGGCGATGCCACTGCCGATCGCTACGGTGAGGCGATTCAAATTGCTGCTGGGGACCCTAACAGCGATGGTCTGCTGGTCATTCTGACGCCCCAAGCCATGACCGATCCTTCGGCGATCGCCCAGACCCTGGCCGACTACACTGCCCAGTCTGCCAAGCCGATTTTGGCGAGCTGGATGGGGGGCGATCGCGTGGCTGCAGGGGAAGCCTTGCTCAATCGCGCTCATATTTCCACGTTTGCCTATCCCGATGCAGCCGCTCGGACTTTCAATCTGCTCTGGCAGTACAGCGACAACCTCAACAGCTTGTATGAAACTCCGACACTCGTGCCCGATCCCGAGCAGGATCCAGCGCGAGTGGAGGCAATTTTAGAAGCCGCCCTTGCCAGCGATCGCACGCTGCTATCAGAACTGGAATCCAAGCAGATTCTTGCGGCCTACGGCATTCCGACCATTCCGGGGGTGATTGCAACCACTCCTGCAGAAGCCGTAGCGATCGCTGCAGACTATGGCTATCCCGTCGTTGCCAAGCTGCATTCCCACACCATTACCCACAAGAGCGATGTCGGCGGGGTGCAGCTCAATCTGCAAAATGCGATCGCGGTGGAGCAAGCCTTTGCAGCGATTCAGAGCCGTGTGCCCGAAGCGGATTTTCTGGGGGTATGCATCCAACCCCAAATCGCGCAGCAAGGCTATGAGCTAATTGTCGGCGCTTCCCTCGATCCTCAGTTTGGGCCGGTGCTGCTGTTTGGTAGCGGTGGGCGACTGGTGGAAGTCTATGAAGATCGAGCCTTAGGGCTGCCGCCGCTGAATACGACCTTGGCCGAACGGCTGATGGAAAAAACGCGGATTTGGACGGCGCTACAAGGCGTACGGGGACAAGCAGCGGTGGATTTTGAGGCGCTGAAGGCTCTGCTCGTCCGCTTCAGTCGTCTCGTTTTAGAACAACCCCGCATTCGCGAAATTGAAATCAATCCTCTGCTGGCGACACCGGGTGGCGGCTTACTGGCCCTGGATGCCCGTGTTGTCTTACATCCAGCGAGCTGCGATCGCGCTGACTTACCACGGGCGGCGATTCGGCCCTATCCCAGCCACTACCAAACCCGCGTACAGCTCAAGGATGGCCAGACTGTCCAACTGCGGCCAATTCGACCGGAAGATGAACCATTAGTGGTGGACTTTCATCGCAGCCTTTCCGAGGAAACGGTCTATCGTCGCTACGCTCATTTGATCAAGCTGGATCACCGCATCCGTCATACGCGTCTGACCCGAGTTTGCTTTGTCGACTACGACCAAGAGATGGCGATCGTGGCCGAGCGAGAACAGAACGGCCAGCCGCAGATTATCGGCATCGGTCGCCTCAGTGCCATTCATGGCAGTCGCGATCGCGAGTTTGCGATCACAATCAGCGATGCCTATCAGGATCAAGGGTTAGGTCGGCAGATCTTGAGCCACCTGATCGCCATTGGCCGAGCAGAAAGGTGCGATCGCCTGATCGGCTGGATTCTGCAGAGTAATCGCGCCATGATTCACCTCGCCGAGCAGCTTGGCTTTAGCCTCAGCCGCGATCGTGAGGAGATGGTGGAGGTACAACTACCACTGCAGGATCCTGTGCCAGTCGCTTAGGTGCCAGCGCGATCGCGTAACTCCGGCGGCAAATGACTGCGATCGCCCAAGCGTTCCAGACAGGGGCCGTGCTGATCAAACGACAAAATCGAGAGCGAGGCCACCGGCATGGCAATGCGATCGCGGTAGCGCCCCAGATCAATCCCCAGTAGGTTGCAGAGCAGAATTCGCAGCGTCGCTTTGTGGGAGACAACCAGAACGTTGCCATCCGCGATCGTCTCAGTAATTTCTTGAATCACGAGGCTGACCCGACTGGCAACCACCACCGCACTTTCGCCACCCGTGGGTGGATTCCAGGCCGGTTCCGCCAGCCAATGCAGATAGTCTTGCTGGTGGCTGGCCATCACCTCATCGGGAGTGCGATCTTCCCAAACACCGAAGTCGATTTCGCGCAGCCCATCCCGAATCCGCATTGAAAGCTTGGCTTGCTGACAGAGCGGCTGAGCCGTTTCCTGAGCCCGCAGCATCGGACTAACGTAGGCAGCCTGCCAATCCAAATCGGCATAGGTGTCCGCTAAAGCCTGAGCCATCTGTTGCCCCGCTTCTGTCAGGGGCGGATTGCCGCTGCCACTGTAGCCACCTTCGCGGCTGGCAGCCGTCTCGCCGTGACGAACTAGGTAGAGTCTCAAAACCATGCCAAACCTCAAGTGAAAGACTGTGGGGATCGCAGCAAAGGCAAGGTCAACTGCACCATCTGCCAATCCTCGCGACTATGAATCACCCAGACCGCGATCGCGGAGTCTGGACTACTGATGCAGCGATCGCCTGTGGCGGCCATGGCTTGGGGATCGAGCTGAATCGGCAAGCCCGCAAAGTGCTCGCAGACCACCGGCCACAATGCCCGATAGTTTTCGCCTATTCCACCGGCAAACACCAGCGCATCCAGCCGCTCCAGACTGGCCAACATCGCCCCAAGATGTCGCCGCAGACTGTGGGTAAACGCCGCTAACGCTAACTGCGATCGCTGATCCCCGGCTTCCGCCGCGATCGCCAACTCCCGCACATCGTTGGAGCGACCACTCAAGCCCAGCAGCCCCGACTGTTGGTTCAAGACCGTGCTGAGCTGATGAGGACTACAATCCGGCTGCTGTAAGAGCTGCAGCAGTAAACCCGGATCAACGCTGCCGCTACGACTGCCCATCACCAGCCCTTCTAAGGGTGAAAAGCCCATGCTGGTATCGACACTGTGTCCGTTGCGAATTGCTGCCAACGAGCACCCATTGCCTAAATGCGCGGTCACCAATTGCAGATCCAAGAGAGGGCGATCGCTCAACTGGGCACAGCGTTCCGCTAAGTATTGATGACTGATGCCGTGGAAGCCATAGCGGCGATACCCCTGCTCCCACCAGGCATAAGGACCGCCATAGATGGCCGCAGCCACCGGCATTTGCTGATGAAAGGCCGTATCAAACACAGCAATCTGGGGCATCGCTGAGCCAAACACCTGCTCCATCAACTCGATTCCCGCCAAGTTGAGAGGATTGTGCAAAGGGGCGAGGTCTGCAGCTTGGGCGATCGCTGCCTTGACCGCAGACGTGACCAAAATCGGAGCTTGCAGTTGCTGCCCCCCATGGACCACTCGATGCACCACCGCCGCGATCGCGCTGCGATCGGGCAAGGTCTCTAACGCTGTTTCAAGCCAAGCCGTGCGATCGCTCGACCCTAGAACCTGAACGGAACCATCCGACTGAGTGAGCGTTGCGGTCTGATCGACCTGCCAGTCAATTTGCACCTGCCAGAAGGGATCAATCGGCTCTGCTGCCGTCGTGATCTCAAACCCTGACAATTTGTAGCTACTGGAACCCGCATTGAAGGTTAGTAGTTGCAATCGTCAGTACTCCTTGCAGAAATTTCAACAGTCAAAGGCAACAACAGCATGTTCGCTGAATCACATTAATCTTCAATGATCACTAAAAAATTTCAGTTTTGATAATCCTTGAAAATGCTGATAAATCAGCTACTTTCAGCGATCGCTGCTATTTTTATTTTTGCGATAGGGTTTTAACAGTCCGTCCCGATTTGATTGAGCGACACTGCAGAATTCTGCCGCGATCGCAGTCAAAAGAAATCAATAATTCGGGATCGCGATAGCATTCATTCTGGTTGAGTCAGTGATGACTAGTACCTTGCCAGCAACGGATATTGCCACGCTCAGTCCGCAGGAACAGGCCGCGATCGATGCTTGGTGGCGAGCCGCCAACTACCTGTCCGTCGGTCAGATTTACCTGCGCGATAATCCGCTGCTGCAAGAACCGCTGCGGCCCGAACACATCAAACAGCGTTTGTTAGGGCACTGGGGTAGCGATCCCGGCTTGAGCTTTGTCTACGTTCACCTCAACCGCTTGATCCGCCTCTTGGATCTCAACCTGATCTACGTCACAGGGCCAGGACACGGCGCACCCGCTCTACTCGCGAATGCTTGGCTCGAGGGGACTTACAGCGAGGTCTATCCCAACTGCCAGCAGTCGGTCGCCGGACTCCAGCAGTTTTTCAAGCAGTTTTCTTTCCCCGGTGGCATTGGCAGCCATTGCACACCGGAAACACCGGGATCGATCCATGAAGGCGGCGAGCTGGGCTACAGCCTCTCCCATGCCTTCGGTGCCGCGTTGGACAATCCCGACCTGATTGTGGCTTGCGTGATTGGCGATGGAGAAGCCGAAACCGGCCCGCTGGCCACTTCTTGGCATTCCAACAAATTTCTGAATCCGGCTCAGGATGGGGCAGTGCTGCCGATCCTGCACCTCAACGGCTACAAAATTGCCAACCCGACCTTACTGTCGCGCATTTCCCATGAGGAGCTGCGCAGCCTGTTCGTCGGCTACGGCTACGAACCATTTTTCGTGGAAGGCAATGATCCCGCCGTTCTGCATGGCGTGATGGCCAGCACCCTCGCCACCTGCGTGCAAAAGATTCAGGCGATCCAAGCAGCGGCGCGATCGGGTCAGAGTAGCGATCGCCCGATGTGGCCAATGATTGTGCTGCGCACACCCAAGGGCTGGACGGGTCCCGCCACGATTAAGGGCCATGTGGTTGAAGGATCTTGGCGATCGCACCAAGTGCCGATGTCCGATGTCCTCACCAATCCCGAGCATCTCAAGCTGCTGGAAGACTGGCTCCGCAGCTACCGCCCCGAAGAGCTGTTTGATGCCACGGGGGCACCGGCAGCCGAGCTGCAAGCGATCGCGCCACTGGGCGATCGGCGCATGAGCGCTAACCCGGTGACCAATGGCGGGTTGCTACGGCGTGCTTTGACCCTGCCAGATTTCCACGATCAAGCAGTGGCTGTGCCTGCACCGGGCAAAAGCCGCGCAGATTCGACGCGCCCGCTCGGTCAATTCCTGCGCGAAGTGATTCGCCACAATCCCGATAACTTCCGCCTTTTCGGACCTGATGAAACAGCCTCGAACCGGCTAGATGCAGTCTATGAAGTCACCTCGAAAGTGTGGCTGGGCGATCGCATTCCCGAGGATGAAGATGGTGGCCATCTGAGCGATCACGGCCGGGTCATGGAAATTCTGAGTGAACACACCCTCGAAGGTTGGCTCGAAGCCTACTTGCTCACGGGTCGCCACGGCTTTTTTGCCACCTACGAAGCCTTTGCTCATGTAATTGATTCGATGGTCAATCAGCATGCGAAATGGTTGGATGTCAGCAAGCGCGAAGTCTCTTGGCGCGCTCCTGTTTCTTCCTTGAATATCTTGCTGTCTTCAACAGTTTGGCGGCAGGACCACAATGGCTTCAGCCATCAGGATCCGGGCTTTATCGATCTGGTTACGAATAAGAGTGCACGAGTTACCCGCATCTATCTACCACCCGATGCAAACTGTCTACTCTCAGTGGCTGATCACTGTTTGCGCAGCACTGACTATATCAATGTGATTGTGGCGGATAAACAAAGTCACCTTCAGTATCTTGATGCTGAAGCTGCTGCCCGCCACTGTGCTAAAGGAATTGGTATTTGGGATTGGGCAAGCAATGATCAAGGTTCTGTTCCCGATGTCGTGATCGCTAGTTGTGGCGATGTCGTCACCCTCGAAGCTCTAGCGGCAACTGCCTTGCTGCGCGAGCATTTCCCTGATCTCAAAATCCGTTTTGTCAACGTGGTCGACCTATTCCGTCTTCAACCGGACACGGAACATCCCCATGGCCTCAGCGATCGTGATTTCGATAGCCTATTTACGGTCGATAAGCCAATTATCTTTAACTTCCACGGCTACCCATGGCTAATCCACAAATTGGCCTATCGTCGTCGCAATCACAACAATCTGCACGTGCGCGGCTACAAGGAAGTTGGCAACATCAACACGCCGTTGGAGCTAGCAATTCGCAACCAAGTCGATCGCTTTAACATTGCGATTGATGTGATCGATCGCGTGCCGCACCTGCGTGATCGCGGTGCTCATGTCAAAGAGTGGCTGAAGGATCAAATCCACGACCACATCCAATACGCCTATCAAGAAGGGATCGATCGCCCTGAAATCAACCAGTGGCAATGGCCTTTCTAGGTAGCTGTCCTTCTCGATAGCGATTCAAAGTAACAGCCCTAGCTCACTTCAATTGAGAGGAAAGCTAGGGCTTTTTTGATGGTGCTGATAGCAACCGTATTCCAGTAAAAATCAGGCGCAATCGCGGCTTAGGAAGAAGCTAAACCTTGGGATTCCCGATAGGCAGCGTAAACACTGCGGACGTTGTACCAGTTCAAGAAAATGCGGGCGATTTCCAGTGCCAGTTGCGGGCGATCGCGCTTCAGCAACCAGGCCAACAGCGGTCGCAGCGTCCGTTCATTCAAGAGGCCACCAAGCGAAAGCGTGCCCCAGAGCAGGCGGTGCAGCCAGGTCATCTGAATCATTAGCCGCACTTCCCAGGTCGGGTGCTTCTGGTAGAAGAGCACTCCCATGCGGCCGCGCTGGGCTTCTTGGTCGATCAGCTTGGGAATTTGCTCCAAGCTGAAGGGTGGATGCCAGTGGTAACCCACAGCTTCTGGGCAACGAATCAGCTTCAGCCCTAGGTTTTTGAGGCGAACGCCTAACTCCAGATCCTCCCAGCCATAGAGCTGAAATGCAGTGTCAAACAGACCGGCAGTTTCTAGCCAGTGACGGGCGATCGCGACGTTGCCCGTTGCAAAGTAGGCGTTAGAAAAGTCCGTGACCTTGAAGGGTTCCGCAGTCGGATTATCAAAGTTGCAAGTATTGATCACCGCGCCGTAAGTAAAGCAGCGATCGCTGCCGAGCCGCTGTCGCCCCTTCTCCAGTCCGGTGGCGTGGGCCTGCAAGAAGGGCGGCGTCACCACCAAGTCGCTATCGATAAAGATGATCGTGTCGCCTTGGGCTTGCTGAACACCCAGATTGCGCGCTCGGGCAGGGCCTTGATGATCTTGTTCAAACAGACGGACGTGGGGAAACTCCGCCGCTTGCGCTTTCAGCCAGTCCACCGTGCCATCCGTGGATCCGTCATCAACCACCACGACTTCATAGCCCGCGATCGCTGTCTCAGCCGGAATTTGCTGCTGCTCAAGGGCGCGCAGACATTTTTCCAGAATGGGACGACGGTTATAGGTGGGGATAACGACGCTAAAAAACACCATAGAGCGCCCGGCTTTTCCTGCCTATTATCGCCGAGGCGTGAGGCAGCCGGGTCGCTCTTCGGGGCGATCGCTGAATTGTCTGCTAGCTGCGATCGCTCAGTAACTGTTGCTGCAACCGCTCTGGAACCTCCGCGAGATGGCTATGCCGCCAGTGGAAGAAGCCCACGCCCTGAGTCACCGATCGCAACTCAATGCCAAGGGCTTGCATTTCTGCTTGAGGCAGGTAGGCACTGACCTGATCCCAGCCTTCGCGATTCTCGCAGGACTCATAGCCAAGGATTTGACCACGATGACCACTGAGCAACCGCAGCATGGCGGACGTGAATACAGCTGGTGCAAATAGTTCCACCTGCAAGATTGGTTCCAACAGCAGCGGTTCTGCTGCCGGAATTCCGGACTGCATCGCCAAGCGGGCTGCCTGCCGGAAAGCTTGCTCAGAGCTATCAACGCTGTGGTAAGACCCATGGGTCAGCGTCACTTCCACGTCCACCAGGGGGAAACCTAGCGGACCGCGTTCTAGGAACTCGCGCACTCCTGATTCGACGCCAGGAATGTACTGGCGGGGCACCACACCGCCAACAACGGTTTCTTGGAAGCGGAAGCCTTCACCACGCGGGAGCGGTTGGATGTCGAGATAGACATCGCCAAACTGGCCATGGCCGCCGGTTTGATGTTTGTAGCGGCCATGGACGCCACTGACCGCACTGCGAATCGTTTCGCGGAACGGCACCTGCGGGAGATGGGTGGTCATCGGCAGGTTGTACTTGCGGCGCAGGCGATTGAGGGCTACTTGCAGATGAATTTCCCCCTGCCCCCAAAGGATGACTTCGTGGGTGTCGCCGTGCTGTTCCCATTGCAGCGAGGGATCTTCTTCTTGGAGGCGGCGCAGACATTGGCCGAGTTTGACTTCATCACTGCGCCGCTCGGGGGTAAGCGCGAGTGCATAGACAGGCGTCTGGATCGCAACCCGTGGCAGCGGACTATCGACGGCATCCAAGCCGAGGCTGTCGCCCGTCAGGGCTGATTCCATCCGGCCCAAGGCGACAATTTCCCCACAGTGAGCCTGTTGCACCGATTGCAACTGATCACCCATCAGTCGGTAGATGCCACTGGGGCGATCGCCGTCTAAGGTGTCGCCCTCTTGCAGTTCCCCCTGCCAGAGGCGGACGAGGGAGAGTTTGCCTGCCTGGGGATGGAAGAAGGTTTTCAGGACTTGCGCCACTGGGCGATCGCAAGGAATCAGGCGGCGATGCTGCACCGTCTCAGCCGGCGTGGGCATTTCCTGCTGCAGCGCTGCTAATAGTGCTGAGATTCCCCAGTGCAACTGAGCGCTTCCCGTCAACACCGGCACGATCAAATCGGCGCTGACGTCTTGGCGCAAGTCGTCCAAGATTTCCTCAACGGGCGGCTCAATTTCCTCGAGCAATTCTTCGAGTAGGTGATCGTCGTAGTTGGCCAAGGTTTCTAGCAGCGTGTTGCGGGCTGCGGTCTCCGCCATCGACAGCGGCAAGTTAAGGGCTTCACCAAAGGAACAGGACTGCTCAGAAATCAAATCGACAAAACCGACGGCGCGATCGCCTTGGAACAAGGGATACTGCTGCGCCACCAGTGGCCGACTACAGCAGCTACGCAGGCTATCGAGGGTGGCTTGCCAACGCGCTTCCGTCGCTCGTTCGAGCTTGTTGATAAAGACGCAGTGGGGGATTTCCCAACTGTCGAGAAAGTGAAAGATCGGCGCGAGGGTTAAGGCACGATCGGGATCAGCCTCGCAGACAACAATCGCCCCATCAACTCCAATCAAGGCGTTCCAGGTTTCCTGTTGAAACTCCACGGAGCCAGGACAGTCCAAAAACGTCAGGCTGGCGGTGGACGCCACGTTGATCTCAACGGTCATTTGCCGCGATCGCGCTTCCGGCGAACTATCCCCGACCGTATTGCCAGCTTCGACGCGGCCGGGCCGATTAATCGCCCCAAGGTCCGCCAACAAACTTTCTAAAAGACTGGTTTTACCAGAGCCGTAGGGCCCCACGATCGCAATGTTGCGGCGACCCAGCTTGTGATCTTGCATAGAGCTCCCCTGCTGCTGTGCTAGCAGCCATCATCAGAGTGCAGGTGGCTCGACCTCCGGCCAAGGAAGCGTGCAGATGGGCAAATCAGCATCCGGGAGCGCACCTGAGGGCTCGCGCTCTGATAGCACTGTAGGGCGATCGCTACGCCCTAAACGTGACTGAAAGCTTTTCTTCTGTTCTTCGCTCAGGCGGGAACTGTGCTGTCCGGAACAGGATTATTGGGCAATCAGAACAGCTAGGCCGAGCGATCGCGGTGCATCAAGGCTCTGCAGAAACCCATTGAGGGATTGATGGCAGAGTAGAACAGGAAGTGATGCGACTGCCTCGCTTCCCACACTGCAGTTTGCGATCGGAGTCTTACAGCGCTTGAACCTATCACCCCCGCCAAAGCTGCTATGAATTGGCCCTTAGTGCTGAATTTTGCAGTCGCACTCTTTGCAGTCACCAACCCCCTGGGCAATCTCCCCATTTTCATCAGCTACGTTGGCAAGGAAAAGCCATCAGTTCAACGCCTACTAGCACTCTTTTTGGTGCTCACAGTTTTTGTTTCTCAACTGGTTTTTCTGCTCAGCGGCACAGCAATTCTCCGTTTCTTTGGGATCTCCTTAGCTGCCTTTCGGATTGCAGGTGGAATTCTGTTGCTGTTAATTGGCATCAATATGATTCAAGGCGAACGCACGAAAGCACATCAAAAACTGGCGGACGTTAGCAGCAAGAGTGCTTTTCGTCGTGCTGAAACAGCCTATCAATCCTTTTTTATCCCTTTAGGAATTCCCATTTTTGTGGGGCCAGCTTCTATTAGCACAGCTATCCTCTATGGCAACTTAGCCAATAACCTTCCGACCAACTTGGGCTTAATTATGGCAGTAATTGCGATCTGCATTCTGAGTTGGTTGACGCTGGCCGTTGCCAATTGGTTTGAGCGAATTCTCGGCAATCTCGGTTTAGAGATTACCTCTCGTCTATTGGGGTTAATGCTAGCTGCGATCGGGGTTCAGTTCATCTTGAATGGCCTTAGCGAAGCCACTATCGGCCTCATCAATCGCGCCATTATCAATAGTCCCTGAATGCATGACGCACCCAGGGACTCAATTCACTGATTCAGGCAGAAACGAGGACTAGAAGATCGTGGTGATCGTGCTGTGACCAATCGCCAAAGCCGTAACCAGCATGCCGAGGACTAAGAACGGCTGAGCGCTGGCTTGGTATTTGACGTCATTCGCTAGCGGGTCGCGCAGGAAATACATGTCTTGGAACGTGATTTGAGGGATGATCAGCAGGACCAAAATGGCTGCGTAAAGATTCTGCCCAATCGCAACCAGATAGCCAGCTGCAGCCAACTGGAAGAGATCGATCATCAGCACACAAATCCAAGAGGCGGTTTGAATCCCAAAGGAAACTGGCAAAGACTTCAGACCTAAGGCGCGATCGCCTTCCACACTTTTGAAGTCGTTGACCACCGCAATCCCGAGTCCGGCCAAGCTATAGACCAAAGTGACGACCACAATCGTCCAGTTCAGTTGGCCAAATAGGGCTTGCCCCGCCCACCAAGGCAGCGCGATATAACTCGCGCCCAATGCATAGTTGCCCAGCCAGCCATTCTGCTTAAGTTTCAGCGGTGGGGCGGAATAGATGTAGGAAACAAACGATCCACCGATCGCGAGTGCCGTGATGATCGGAAAGTCGTGATTTGCCCAGCGATCGAGACCAAAGGCGATCGCAATGCCGGCCAGCAACAGCACCCAGATTTGGGCTTGCACCTGACCGAGAGAAATCGCCCCAGACGGAATCGGTCGATAGGGCTCGTTGATCGCGTCAATCTCGCGATCGTAGTAGTCGTTAATCGTCTGGGTGTAGCCCGTCAGCAGCGGCCCCGACATCAACATGCAAGCGGCTGAAATCAAGACGTGATCGAAGCGCCATTCATAGCCGCCGGAAGCCGCCGCACCACAGACCACCCCCCAAATCAAGGGAATCCAGGTGATCGGCTTCATCAATTGCAGCCGAATCTTCCAAACGGACGTTTCACCAGCTTGGGCACCTTTCATGCCGAGCAGCTGGCGCGCCTTGGCGCCACTATCAACGTCTTCAGCGACGGGTGGCGTAACAGGTTGCTCAGACATCGTGACCGCTAATTACTAAAAGGACAGGATCAAAGATTGCTCTTGGAAGCGAGCCGACGCAACGGCCCGTCCCTGTAAAGCGACCGGCAATCGCAGATTGCGCCGCTGATCGCCGGCTTCAATCGTAATCTCCGGGCCTGACTGCGATAGTTTGACAGACTCTTTCGCTAGGCCAGGCAGGAAAAGCTTAATCTGGCGCGCCTGCAAATCAATGGTGAGGGGATCAGGAGCACGATTCAACACATCAAAGCTGGGCAACACCGAATCTGCCGCGGCTGAACTGAGCGCAAAGACTGGCAAGGGCGCAAAGTCTCGTTTCAGATCGTCCAGCACAGGAGTCTCGCTAGCCAGTACGGCCCCGACACGCAAACCAATTGGTTGAGCAGCTCCCCACCACTGCAAGGCCACCGCTTGCGAGACGCGATCGCTGCGCGTCGTCAAAATGGCCATCGCTTTAAGTGGGTCTGCCAAGAGCGATCGCCCCTGTTCTAAAGCTGTTTCCAACAGTCGGGCTGCCGGGCCCCAATCATCAATGCTCAGGCCAACGCTAAAGACAGCGGCAGATAGAGCTGGCAAAAAGGGGCCCAGGTTGCGGCCAAACTCGGAATCGGCGATCGCACCGCGAAACCGCCGCACATACCAATCCAAACTTTCAGGCACACCCCAAAGGCGGAGCAGTTCTGGACTCGAGAGGCCATCCAGACAAATTCGGTCGTAGCCCTGGTCCAGCCAACGCCGCAGTTCAGTCAGCAACAGCAGAGGCTCAAAACCCGGCAGTAAGGCCAGCTCTGAGCTGTAGATATTGCGCAGAAACGGCGTCTTGAGATACTGCGCTTCCAGCGTTTGTAATTCTTCCCAGCCCCGATTGATCGCCGCAGTTGCCGGCATTCGCACGGCTTCTAGATTCGGAGCGATCGCGGTTGGGGTTGCAGCTAAGTCCTGCGCAAGCAGCATATCCGGTGAGGGATCGCTGCCTAGACTCAACACTAGAGTCCGAGCACCACCTGCAGCAGACTGACGAGCAAGGGCGATCGCCGCTGTCGTTCTGCCGCTACCGCCCTTACCCAGAAAGGAAAGAATTTGAGTCATGCTGGTCTGCTCAGACCTTGCGCCTTAGCCCCTAGGCTTCGAGTTGGACTTCGTCTTCAAAGAACCAAGTGCTGAAGTCGTTGCCAAACTGAACGATCACGCCCAGACCTTTGCCATCGACGATTTTGAATGCCTTGATTACGCCGACCGGAGATTGCTGCAAACGGCTCACCAATTCTGCAGGCACGCGATCGCGGATGCGGCGAACCCGAACTTTTTGTCCAATCTCCATGGTTGAGTCGTCTGTACATAGGCCGCTTTTCAGTCTATCAGCCTGTTTCCCCCGACACGGCTGGTTGTGAGGACTCCCCGCTCGTCATCGACCCACAGCCGAGCGATCGCAGTCGCAAGCACAAACCGTAGAGTGGAAAGAAGTTGCTCCTGTAGTCGGACCCCATGCTTGCCAAGCGCATTTTGCCCTGCCTCGATGTCAAAGCGGGGCGTGTTGTCAAAGGGGTCAACTTTGTCGATTTGCGCGATGCTGGCGATCCGGTCGAACTAGCGCAGGCCTACGATGCGGCTGGCGCAGACGAGCTGGTCTTTCTCGACATCGCCGCGACTCACGAGGAACGCCAAATTCTGGTGGATGTCGTCTATCGCACGGCTGAACAGGTCTTTATCCCCTTAACGGTGGGTGGCGGCATCAATGACCTAGAGACGATCCGGCAACTGTTACGGGCTGGTGCCGACAAGGTCAGCATCAACTCTGCCGCTGTGCGGGACCCCGATCTCATCCGTCGCGCCAGCGATCGCTTCGGCAGTCAATGCATTGTGGTGGCGATCGATGCCCGCCGTCGCACAGACCCCAACAATCCGGGCTGGGATGTCTATGTGCGGGGGGGTCGTGAAAACACTGGAATTGATGCCCTGACTTGGGCGGAGACCGTCGCTCGTAACGGTGCAGGGGAACTGCTCGTCACCAGCATGGATGCCGACGGTACTCAGGCAGGCTATGACTTGGAATTGACCCGTGCGATCGCTGATCGCGTTGAAATTCCTGTGATTGCCTCTGGTGGTGCGGGTACTTGTAAAGACATCGCTGAAGCCTTTCGGACCGGCCATGCTGAAGCCGCACTCCTAGCCTCGCTGCTGCACTACGGCCAGCTCACCATTGCTGAAATTAAGGATCACCTGCGATCAGTTCAAATCCCCACAAGACCTTAAGAAAAAGCCAGAAAAGGGCCCAAATCTGGGAAAAACTTTACAATAGTTAACAGCGAACCCAGCCCCTTTGCCCCCTGTGGCCGAATGTTCTTGATCCTGCTGATTGTCATTGCCCTTGTAATGTGGGCCTTGCAGCTGATGCGGCAAGCGATCGATCGCCGTGAATTCTCACTGATGTTGGCAGGGTTTCTCGTCTCTTCAGCAGCCGCAGCCTTGGTCGCGGTCTACATGTTGATGAACAGCTACATGGGTTATCTCGGCTATTCCGGACAACAGGCGATCGCGCCGGATTGGAGCGATGAATCCCTAGGCTGGCTGACAGAGTTGAACCAGCCGACCAGCTTAGACGGCTCTGCACAAACCAAGTTTTGGCAAGAGCCTCTGCTTAGCACGGCTCAGTAAGCTCTCTAGAAACTTAGGGTTGCATTATTACCGATCCAGAAAAATGCACCCATTGTCTCTTAAGCACTAATTTCAACGACTATTAGCAAGTGGATGCAGCCGAAACACAGAGCTTAGCATCGCCCAAGCTGTCTTAAATTCAGGGACTTGTAAGTCTTGCCATTGCCCAAGCTGGCAGTAGAGATAAGGAATCAAACGGCGTTGCTCAGGAAGGGTGAGATTCGAGAAATAGAGGCGCACCTCCACTTCCGTTACTGCAGCTTCATAGCGCAAAGCAGCTAAGGCTCGGCGATCGTGCCAGCGGACTTCTGCATGAATTGGCATATCAGCCAGTGGACTGGGCGATCGCAAGCGAAATAGCCCTTCCAAAGTTGTTTGAGGTGCTTCACTTTCTTCATTTACCAAGCCCTCAAAACGTGTGAGCAAGATTCGCCCACCCTCTTCTGAAAGATCTTCAGTCACACCAGAAAAAACAACTGCACCTAAACATAACTCACAGGGTTCTGCGCGGAGAAAGCGAGTATGGCGACGTTGGGGCACATCAATCGCAACCAAAATGCAAATCAATAAGAGCGAGAGGTTATAAACAGCCCAAACAAGGTTGATCGCCAAACTGTCAGGATTAACATTAGTTTCTTGCAACCTTGAGCTTCGTAGCAGAATTCCAACTACTGAGAGAAGCATAACGGTTAATAGTGGCGTAATCAGTGCCCAGTTGATGGTGATTCCATCAGAGTTTGTATCCCCTTTTGGTGTCACCTTAAAGGGCTTCCCCGTTGGGCTGATTAAAGTTCGCAGAATCGTAATCGACATCGGCACACAAATAATTGTTTCATAGACATCAGACCAAAATGCCGATCTCCGTCCTTCCGTCAGCCAAGAGAAAGCCATAATATTCGCCACATAGTACGGTAGGAAGAAATAGAGGATCTCATTGACTGTGGCTCGCAAGGGAGCTAAGCCAAACAGGAGAAAGGCAAGAGGAATGATAAGAAAGATCATTCTGGGGATCGATAAGAACCAATAGATAATACTGAGGGACTGAGATAGTCGCTCTTGCCACTTCAAACCGGGAACTTTGAGAAAGTTAGAATCTGTAAATAAAGACTGAAGTGTTCCTTGTCCCCAGCGCAGACGTTGATTGATATAAGCACTAATCGTTTCTGGTGCTAGACCTGCTGCTAGTGCTTCATTCAGATACTTGACTCGATAGCCATGGGTTTGCAGCTTAATGGAGGTGAAGTAGTCTTCCGTAATACTCTCAGTTGGGATCCCTCCAATCTCATCCAGTGCCGATCGTCGGATCACAAAACAGGTACCGCAGCAGACAACCGAATTAAAGTAGTCTCGACTAGGCTGGATAAACCGAAAAAATAAAGTCTGCTCGTTGTTAAGGACTCCTTCTAAGCCCAAATTGATTGAAATTGGATCTTCGTTAAAAAAGTGCTGGGGAGTCTGTAGCAACCCTGTCTTGGGGTCCTGAAAGAAGCCAACGGTCCGAATGAGGAAGTTTTTGCTAGGGACAAAATCAGCATCAAAGACAACCAACAGTTCTCCGGATAAGGAAGGAAGTGCATGGTTAATATTGCCAGCCTTGGCATGTTTGTTGTCCGGGCGATCGAAATAGCCACAACCGAGCTCTACAGCGAGGGCACGGACTTCCGGACGACGAGTGTCATCAAGGAGAAAGACTTTTTTGTTGGCATAGTCCATTGCCTGACAGGCAATGACCGATCGCCGCAGAATATCAACCCCTTCGTTATAGGTCGGTAGAATCACGTCAACACTAGGTTGATAGGCTTGGCTAATGACAGCCTGGCTAAGGATATCGGCCTCTTGTGAGCGATCGAGGCTAAATATTGTGTGGAGAAAAAATGCGATCGTATTAATGACAGTCAATAATTCAGCGAAGAAGAGCAGAACTGACAGTGTTCCATTGAGTGGATCATCAAGATTCAGGCTGCCAAAGAAGCGCCAAAGCTCATAGCGAATTCCGAGGATGGCAATACCAACACTCGTAATCAGCCGAGGCCAGAAGGTGGGTTTGGGGGAGAGTTCTTTGAGTAGGAAGGTAATCCCTAGCCAAACAAACGCTGGATAAAGCAGGTTTTCGAGTGTTGTTCCTTCTGGCTTGAACTCGGCTTGTCCCGCATACCAAAGGCCAATGAGATTCGCAAGCCAGTTCTGCCAATCTGCTTGCAATAGCAGAACAATCAGAAGTGCCAAAAGCGCCAATAGCAAAAATGTACTTTCCGGAGCCAGTTTCTGGAGCCGTTTTAATTGCATGAGACACCCTGATTAGAGCAGCAATAGGCATGAAGCATTAAGGCAAGAAATTCACAGTGGCACTTTGGCCAATGCCACAGAAGTTACCAGCAGCCAGTACAGAAGGTTTTTCTAAAAGACTGACTTGGACTTCTACTTCATTCCGGACAAGATCAGGTGGAGGAACCGCAACATCGGTTCCTGCTGTTACTTTGCCGGGGCCACCCCGAATGGAGCGAATCCTGCCAGAAATATTGGTATTGGTGCCATCAAGTAATTGAATCTCTGCCTGTTGGCCGATTCGGAGCCGTCCACGATCGCGTTCTGAAACTAGCGCTGTTACCCACGTATCTGCACAAGTCACCATTTCTAAGAGTGGATCACCTGCAGTCAGTGGGATACCCAGAAGACCCGTACGATTGGTAATCGACCAAACAACCCCCTCAATCGGGGCTTTAATCAATGCTTTCTTCTGGAGTTCTAGCTGCTGCTGAAGATTCTTAATTTCTTGCTGAATCTCTTGGATTGTTGCACTCACCGTCTGACGTTTGAGGGTGAGGTCAACCAGTTCGCTTTCAAGATCCAGACGTCGTATTTCAGGAATACTGAGTGTCCTTGCAGCGTCTAACTGCAACCCTTGACGCATGGCTGCTAAAGCTGTTTGTTGACGCTGTAACTCATTTTGTTTGGCTGCTACAACAGCTTGCGCCTCCCGTGCTCGTGAAATTGCGGCGTCTGCAAGTTGTTGGGAAACAGCACCGCTTTCGACCAGACTTTGATAGCGATCGGCTTCAATTTTGGCGAAGGCTAGGCTCTCTTGTGCTTGACGCAGTTCATTACGAGTGCGTTCAGACCCTTGCTGAAAAAATTGTTCTTCGAGTTGTTGCTGACTGCTGGCTTTGCTGAGAAGTTGCGACCGCACTGCTTCGCGGCTAGCAATTTGCATATCAAGGGCGGTACGTTCTGCCTCTGCTTGCGCCAGTCGAGTGACTAAATTTTGGCGATCAGTCTCTAATTGTGGATTGCGATCGTTGGTAATGGCACCGAGCACTTGCCCCTTTTGTAAGGCTTGACCTGGCTCTAAAGGATCGAGTTGAGCAATTCCAGGAATAGGGGCGTATAGATTAATGACTGTGCCATTGATATAGCCAACTCGACTCGAAACACTACTATTTCTCAACCAAAGCACATAAGCAGCTAATGAGATAAGACCTACACCAAGAGCAATCCGTGCATAACGAAAAAAGGTTCGCCGATCTAGTGAGGAAGGTAGCCGGGGTGTTAGGACACTCTTAGATTTTTGAGGCTCGATTGTAGATTCAGACACAATTTAAATGAAATTTTTAAAAACAGACAATCCTAAACTAGTGAGGTCGCCTTTAGAATGCAAGAAACATTGAATACAATTTATATTTCTTTGTGATGTTTTCAATTTATGAAGCATAGTGCTGTAGTGAGCAGGCATCCACATCACTTGAGTTATAGGTAAAAATACATACCATTAACTGTATTGCTAAGTGCTTAGAGTCATCACAAGATTTAACTACAGAGATTGCGGAGCCACAGCACTGGTTAGTGAGCAATGTCAGTACCATTCTGAATGCACTTTGATGATGCAAGCCTCAAGAAATAACTTATGGCTCAGCAAGCTGACAAAAATTGACCTTTATCAACTGATTGAAGAAGTCAAGGCCGGCAATAGTGATGCAATAGCGAAGGCGACTCTTTTCGTCGCTCATGAAAGCTTTGGACTATGGCACAATCGTGCGCGAGCCAAACTATGCAGACACTTCAAAAACCACCCTCCGGCACGCGAAAACTGTGACCAGATGATCGATGCCGTTATCCAACGTCTCATTGATGGACGATTCTCAGAGCAATTTATCGATCAACTGTCGATGGCAATCCGACTCGATCCAAAGCGAATGCACGCTGCAGCGATCGCAGCTTTGACTTCTGAAAAAGCCTATGTCCGTCGATATGCAGAGCAAGTCATTCACATCCTCAACTCTTCTTCCAAAGCCCAACTACACTAGCTAACTTTAGATGCTAGATAGAGCAACCCTTAATAGGGGAAACAACGAAATAGAACACGAGGCTCTATAAGCACTACCTGCTGGCTTCAATCCGCAGCTGAGTCATCTGACTGACGCCAGACTCCTATTGTGGCGATCGCTAACAACCCAGCAATAATCAAGCCGATCGCCCCCACTTCTGAAGATGTAGCTTCCGATCGTAGAGCTGCAATACCTCCTGCGGTAAATGCGATCGTGCCAACCAGAAGTGGTACGCCCGTAATAATGCGAGCGTAGGTATTCTTAGCCATCGTTTTTGTTGTTCAACTCCTAGCGTTGGCTAACCGTGGCACTTGCACACTGGTCTGATAGGGTAGCTAGCTGTTCCTGTTGTAATTGCTCACCCACATTCAGGCCATCTGGCAACCGATAAACGGTAGCAACCACGCGGCCTTCCTGATCTAAACCATTGGGGCGTAGGTTCACGCGCGTGCGACGAGGAAGCAAAGCCTGTAGGCGATCGCGCAGCGCGACTTCTTGACCCGCAATCGGTTGCACACAGTCGATCTGCACGGTGTAACTACGATTGCTATCGCCAATCCGAAGCAATCCCCCTTGGCGCACACTCAGCACTTCTGCCGCCGCTGCAGGACGGGGAAAAAGTAACCCAAGCAGCAAAAGCAAGCAGAGGCAGGCGCGGAACATAGAGACAGCCGAAAAGAGTTGCTAACGATTGTAGAAGGCGAGTCCCTCTCTGTGACGGGGTAGCGAAAATTCTGCGATCGCTGGTCTGAAACTCTGTTGATTTCCTAATCCCTCTGTTGGGATAAGGATTGGTTCGATTGCTACCCATGAAGAAGGGCCATTCCCCAAGGAACAGCCCTTACTGTCATCAGGCTAAAGCGCGATCGCGCCAATCAACGAATTAGCAGTCGTAGTAGAGCGCGAATTCGTAGGGGTGCGGACGCAGGCTGATGGGGATGACTTCGTTATCGAGCTTGTACTCAATCCAGTTTTGGATGAAGTCTTCCGTAAAGACACCGCCCACAGTCAGGAAGTCATGATCGGCTTCCAGCGCTTTGAGTGCATCTTTTAGTGAACCCGGAGTGCTGGGGATTTTAGCCAGCTCTTCAGGGCTGAGGTCGTAGATGTCGACATCCAGCGGCTCACCCGGATCGATTTGATTCTTGATCCCGTCGATACCGGCGCAGAGCATGGCTGCAAACGCCAAGTAGGGGTTCGAAGTTGCATCAGGGCAACGGAATTCCAAGCGCTTCGCTTTCGGGTTGGTGCCCGAGAGCGGAATCCGCACGGAAGCCGAGCGGTTGCCTTGGGAGTAGGCCAAGTTGACCGGCGCTTCAAAGCCAGGTACGAGGCGCTTGTAGGAGTTGGTGGTTGGGTTGGTGAAGGCTAACAGTGCTGGAGCGTGCTTGAGGATACCGCCAATGTACCAGAGCGCCATTTGGCTTAGGCCAGCGTATTGGTCACCTGCGAACAGGGGCTGACCCTCGTTCCAGATCGACTGGTGGGTGTGCATGCCAGAGCCGTTGTCGTTGAACAGCGGTTTGGGCATGAAGGTGATCGTTTTGCCGTAGCGACGACCGACGTTTTTAATCACGTATTTGTAGGTCATCAGCCAGTCAGCAGCTTCGATCAACTTGCCAAAGCGGAAGCCCAGCTCGCACTGACCGCCGGTCGCCACTTCGTGGTGGTGTTTTTCGATCGGCACGCCGCACTCAGCCATAGTCAGCAGCATTTCGCTACGCATGTCTTGGCTGGTGTCGGTCGGAGCAACCGGGAAGTAGCCCTCTTTGTAGCGAGGTTTGTAGCCGAGGTTGCCGCCTTCTTCTTCGCGGCCCGAGTTCCATCGGCCTTCGATCGAATCGACGTAGTAGTAGCTCTTGTTTTCTGCTTGGTCGAAGCGGACGTCGTCGAAGATGAAGAATTCTGCTTCAGGACCAAAGTAAGCCGTGTCACCGATGTTGCTGGCTTTGAGGTAGTCCACCGCTTTTTGAGCAATCGCGCGCGGGCAGCGCTCGTACAATTCGCCTGTCCGAGGCTCGATGATCGTACAAATCATGCTGAGCGTCGGCTCTTTCATAAACGGATCGATCCAGGCCGTGGTCGGATCGGGCACCATCGCCATGTCCGACTCGTTGATCGCTTTCCAGCCACGAATACTGGAGCCGTCGAAGGGCACGCCCTCGACAAAGCTGTTTTCATCGATTTGGCTAACGTGCAGCGTCAAGTGCTGCCAAATTCCCGGCATGTCGATAAACTTCAAATCGACAAGCTGGATCCCCTTCTCTTGGATCAGTTGAAGGACCTCTTGAGCGGTCTCAGGCATGAGCGACAACTCCTTGTCAAGGCTCTGGATAGTACGGCTCAGCGAAGCAGACCCTAGGGTTGGAAAGGCTCAATGCCAAACCGTGGCAACGGCGTTCTTGCGATCGCAGCCTGATCACAACCGGGAACTGGCAATCAATGTTGCTGACCACCCACATCCTAGGTAGCCCACCAAGGCACTTTTGTAACCGCTGTTACACAAAAAATGGCCCTGATCAGATCCGGCTTGGAAAGTGCCAATCTGTGAAGTTTGGTAACGAAATCTTGCAGGCAAGCGGCCTGCACCGGCCTGAGTAGTGGCCCTGTAAAGGCTGCGTGATAGGCTTTTTTCTGAAATTCCCTGGCTCGATTCGAGCGACATCAGAATCGTTTTGTCAGCACTCGGGAGCGCAATTCATGCGGGATGCGGTTAGCAGTCTGATTGCCGGCTACGACTTAGCTGGTAAGTATTTAGATCGCAATGCGGTCGATAGTCTCCGGGCTTATTTTGCCGAAGGCAACGCCCGCGTGCGAGCAGCAGAAATCATTAACGCCAATGCTGCTGACCTTGTGCGTCAAGCCAGTGCTCAATTGTTTGAAGAAGTCCCCGAACTGCTGCGTCCCGGTGGCAATGCTTACACCACCCGTCGCTACTCGGCTTGCCTGCGCGACCTCGACTACTACCTCCGCTATGCCACCTATGCACTCGTAGCGGGCAACACTGAAGTCCTTGATGAGCGCGTCCTCCAAGGTTTGCGGGAAACCTATACCTCTTTGGGTGTTCCTAGCGGCCCGACGGTTCGCGGCATCACGATTTTGCGCGATCGCGTGCGGGAACTGGTTGAACAAGCCGGCATCGCTTCGGCGAGTTTTGTCGATGTTCCCTTCGACCACCTCAGCCGCAACTTGGCTGAGCAAGACATCTAAGCCACGGCGTTAGAACGGATTGATAGAAACTAGCAGGGCAGGCGATCGCTTGCCCTGCTAGCGTTAGAGCGGATTGATGACCACGACTGCTATCACGCCTCAAGTTCGTTATGGACAGTTGCCCAGCGGCGATCGCTACAGCTATGAAATCTGGGGCGATTTGACGACCGGTCAAACACCACTGTTACTGATTCATCCGGTTGGCGTCGGCTTATGGCGGCGTTTTTGGCAGCGCTTCTGTTTGGCTTGGTGCGCTCAAAGCGATCGCCCGCTCGTTGTCCCCGATCTCCTAGGCTGCGGCGATAGCGACATGGCACGGCGTCCCTACAGTCCCCAAGATTGGGCAGCCCAGCTCTCACATCTCCTCCGCGTCGAAATTCAGCAGCCCTCGAT
Organism: Synechococcus elongatus PCC 11801; assembly: GCF_003846445.2. Taxonomy (NCBI): domain Bacteria; kingdom Bacillati; phylum Cyanobacteriota; class Cyanophyceae; order Synechococcales; family Synechococcaceae; genus Synechococcus; species Synechococcus elongatus. The sequence continues at coordinate 1,347,937 of NZ_CP030139.2, forward strand.
CGTGGTTGCCCAAGGTGCTTTGATGCCCGCCGCAGTTGCCCTTGTTGAAACCGCTCCAGACTGGGTACAGGGCTTGGTATTCTCGGGGCCACCGGCTTGGCGCGTCATTGAGCGGAAACAAACTGCCAAGCAGCAGCGGCGGCTCTGGCGTTTATTTTGCTCGCCCTTGGGCTGGCTCTTTTTTCAATACGCGCGATCGCCCTTTTTCCTACGGCGCTTCTCGCGGCGGCAACTGTTTGCCCAAGCAGAGCAGATCGATCGTGAATGGATGCAGCTTTTGGCGGAAGGCAGCCGCAAACAAGCCTCACGTCATGCGGTCTATGCCTTCCTGAGTCGCAACTGGCAACAGGGTTGGGGCGATCGCCTTGCCAAAATTCCTCAGCCAACGCTCCTACTCTTTGGTGAGGGTGCAAGTAGCATCAGCCGTGATGGCCGCACTGAAGATGCCCGCGATCGCCTGCAGGCCTACGCTGAGGTGATGCCCTGCAATCAAGGCCAGATTTTGAAGGGGCGCAACGTCCTGCCCTACGAATCGACAGCAGATTTCATTGCAGCCCTGAATGACTTTTGCGGCAACTATTTCACTGCGCAACAGTTCAACGACGCAGTGCAGTAGTGACCCTGTAACAAGCTTTAATGACTCTAAGCATTTCTCTCATCTGCCGCAGGGTTGCCCGATGACCGTCACTCTTCCGAGCGTTAGCGAAAAACACCGCGTCCGTCTCCAGCCGCTGGACTTACCGGAGCGTTTGCTGCTCGGGCCTGGCCCTTCGAATGCCCATCCGGCAGTCCTCGAAGCGATCAGTCGGCCTCCCATCGGTCACCTTGACCCCAAATTTCTTGAGTTGATGACCGAAGTGCAGGAATTGCTGCGCTACATCTGGCAAACCGATAACCGCCTGACCATTCCGGTCAGCGGCACCGGCAGTGCTGCCATGGAAGCCACGATCGCTAACAGCGTTGAACCGGGCGATGTCGTCCTGGTCGGCGTGATGGGCTATTTTGGCAACCGCCTCGTTGATATGGCGGGTCGCTACGGAGCTGATGTTCGCACCATTCACAAGCCTTGGGGTGATGTCTTTAGCTTGGTGGAACTGCGGCAAGCCTTGGAAGAGCACCGGCCACAAATCCTTGCTCTCGTTCATGCCGAGACCTCAACGGGTGCTGAGCAACCGCTGGCTGGCGTTGGCGATCTCTGCCGCGAGTTTGACTGCCTCTTACTGATCGACACTGTTACCAGCTTGGGCGCTGTGCCGACCCTGCTGGATGAATGGGGCGTTGATCTGGCCTACAGCTGCAGTCAAAAAGGGCTGAGCTGTCCGCCAGGCGTGTCGCCGTTCACCATGGGGCCTCGCGCTGAAGAAAAACTGGCGCGCCGCAAGGGCAAAGTTGCCAACTGGTATTTGGATATGTCGTTGCTCAACCAGTACTGGGGCAGCGATCGCGTTTACCACCACACCGCGCCGGTGAACATGAACTTCGGCATCCGTGAGGCGCTGCGTCTGATTGCCGATGAAGGTATCGAAACAGTCTGGAAGCGTCACCGCGACAACGCTGAATATCTCTGGGCAGGCTTGGAAGATCTGGGCCTGACCTGTCACGTTCCGGTCGAAAATCGGCTACCGACCCTGACCACGGTGCGGATACCTGAGGGCGTCGATGGCAAAGCCGTCAGCCGTCAACTGCTGGATGAGCACGGCATTGAAATGGGTGGTGGCCTCGGCGAATTGGCTGGCAAGGTCTGGCGGATTGGCCTGATGGGCTACAACAGCCGCCGCGAGAATGTCGATCGCTTGCTGAGCATTCTGGCGGATGTTCTCCCCCGCTCTTAATCGGTCCTACTAGTGTCTGACAGTCTCGACTTAGATCAAATTCTGCAAGTCTTAAGTCAAAGTCCTGACTTTGGTCTTGAGGCTTGCAGGAACTTTGCTCAGTTCCTGATCAAGCAAATCCCAGACTATGATGCTGCCCACCAGCTCATGCTCTGGTGCGATCGCAAACAAGCAGCAAAAGCAGAACAGCAATCCTTAGACTCTCAAACAATCAATCGCTATCGAACTGTTATCACTGAGGAAGAAAAACTCTTCAAAGCGCTTGATCATGTAGTTGTTGAATCTGGCGAGCCTTTAGAAGGTAATTGTTTTTACTACCACCTCAGCCTTAAAGCATCTGTACTGCTAGAAAACAAGCGAATAAACTTATTTTCCGCAGCCACAGAAGCTCAAGAAATACTAGAAATTGGCTTCAACGCTGGCCACAGTGCAGCGTTAATGCTGCTAGCGAATCCTGACTCTAAGCTGCTGGCATTTGATATTTGTGAGCATCGCTACACTGAAGGATGCTTTGCTGTCTTAGCCGATCGCTTTGCCAATCGGATTGACTTAATCCCGGGGGACTCTAACACAACTGTCCCTCTCTTTCGGCTGGAACATCCAGCAGTCTATTTTGATCTCCTCCATATTGATGGCTCTCACAATTACCAAGCAGCAACGACTGATTTCATGAACTGTCACAGCTTGGCTAAACATGGATCTCTGATGATTTGGGACGATACCAACAACGCTGAGCTAGATCTCTTATTCAATGCTTTTGTTGAAGATCGGTTGATTGTTGAGCGCTTTGATTTTCTACCAACGTTTACCTATTGTCATCGCGTCGGAGAAGCTCTTAAGCAAATCCAGAAAACCTAGCGGCGGCAAAGACTGAGATCGGCGCGGGTATCGAGCGATCGTGCTTCGAGACATTGGATCTGTTGCTGTTGGGTTGCGATCGCCTTTTGCAGGGCTTGGTAGCGATAGGCCAAAGCAAGGCAGCTAATCACTTGCAGAAACAAAATGATCTGCCACAGACGGTGCGATCGCCAGCCCGATCGAGGAGGAGCAAACTGCTTAGACATCAGATCGCGATCGCAGAATCAGAATCGTCCAGCAGTATGCCATCAGCAGCAGGGTTGCGGAGGTGCTGTATCCTCATAGCGACGCTTGCTTCACTCTGGCTATGGCTTTGTTCTCCCGCCTTGCCCCCCTTGCTGGCGTGCTGTGTTTCGGCTGGCCGTCGCTAGCGATCGCCCAAACAGCACCCCAATGTGTACCGCTCAAAGCAGTGGGCAGCGAGGGTTCGATTGTCAGCAAGCGAGTTTCGCCCAATACGGTCTTCTTTGTGCGCGACAATTGGAACACCGACTTTTTTGTGCCGCCCGACAGTCGCTACAGCCAGTTTTTAGTCAGCTTGACCTCCAAAACCGTCGGTTCAGGCACCCGCGACTCAGCCGGACAGGAGCTCTACACCATTCGGGCTTATCTGAAGTACGACGAAAGCAACACTGATAAATTATTCGACCAATCGATCGAGCTGCCCCAAGGTATTCCCTTCGATATTCAACTGTTCAGTCGTCCCTACGAATCGCCCTATCAAGTCAATGTTGTGGTTGGGGGCGAACGGGCAATCGGCAGTGACTACAGCCTGACGGTGTTTGGCTGCAACTAGCTGGCTATCCACAACTGCCTGAGCTTAGTTGCTAGGATCCGTTACAAGTTTTAACAATAAGCGGATCCGCGATCGCTATGACTGCTGACGTGCGTTTAGCCGATGCTCAGGTCTTACCCGCCGGTGGGCCTGCCAGCGATCGCTTTGATTGGGCTGAAGCCTGGTATCCCGTCCATTACCTACGGGATCTGGATCGCGATCGCCCTACAGCGTTCACGTTGTTGGGGCGCGAGCTGGTGATCTGGTGGGATCGGACAGCTGAGCAATGGCGGGCTTTCGAGGATGCCTGCCCCCATCGACAAGTGCGCCTGTCGGAAGGACGCTTGGATGCCGAGGGCCGGCTGGAATGTCCGTATCATGGCTGGGCCTTTACGGGGACAGGAGACTGCGCCGTTATTCCCCAGCAAGCAACGACTGGGCAAGCCCACACCAGCGATCGCGCTTGTGCCAAAACGCTACCGACCGCAACCGCTCAAGGACTGCTGTTTGTCTATGCGGGTAGCGCAGAACGAGCCGATCGCGTGCCGTTGCCCTTGGTCGAGCCGTGGGGAACAGATCAGAACTGGGTTTGCATCGATACCTTTCGGGACTTGCCCTACGATGCGTTGACGCTGCTAGAAAACGTCCTCGATCCCAGCCACCTACCCTTTACGCACCATGGCTCCGTTGGGAATCGCGCCAATGCCGGGCCGATGACTGATCTGAAAATTGTGGCGAGCGATCGCCATGGCTTTCAAGGCATTTGGCCCGAGGGACCGCGACGCGGCAAACTCGGTACCCAATCCACCACTTTCATTGCGCCGAGCTTGATGTGGCATGACCTAGAAGCTGACAGCCTCGGGCGAGCCATGACCGTGGTTTATGCCACGCCGATTCGCGCCGGTGCATGTCGGATTTTTGCGCGCTTCCCGTTCCGCTTCAAGTCCGCCATCCCTCGCTTTTTCCTGCGGATCACGCCGACTTGGTTTCAGCATTTGGGGCAAAATACGGTGCTGGAAGAAGACCAAATCTTTCTGCATCACCAAGAACGACGAATTCAGCAGCAGGGCGGCAGCGCGACCTACAGCCGCCAGTGTTATCTCCCTACACCCGCCGATCGCTTTGTGCTGGCGCTGCATCGCTGGGTCGATCGCTACGCTGGGGTTCCTTTCCCAAACGAACCGCTCCCGACGAGTCTCTCCATTCCTGAACTGCTAGAGCGCTATCAAAGCCACACGCTACACTGTCGCAGTTGTGCCGCCGCTTGGCGACGATCGAAACAAGGACAAACCGCTGCGATCGCGATCGCAGCGCTCAGTTGGACGCTGGCTCCGATCTTGGCGGTGGCTGGTGTTTCTGCGATCGCCGTCATCCTCTTAGCTAGCTTGGGGTTTGGTGCCGCCGCGATCGCTTGGGGCTTGAAACAGTTACAACGACGCTTTGAGCAAGGGCCTCGGCAAGTGCGCCGTAACCAAAAAGCCTAAAAATCAACGGCTAAATACCATTGGATCCCGAGTTGCTCCGCCTGCTCCAGAATGATTTGCGCGACCTGTAAATCCTCTTGGACCCACTGCGCTTGTTCGGGTTCTAGACCAGCAGCAGCGATCGCAGTCAGGAGCGCCCGAATCGTTGTCAGCCCCGCCGAGGCAGGATGCCAAACCGTCGGTTCTGGCTCGATATCAAACTCTTCAAACAGGTCATCATCCGCATCGAAGCTGCAGAACGTCATCAGGTCCGGTACACCTGCTTGTTGCGCCAGTTCTGCAAGGCGATCGGCATGGCGAGCAAGGGCTTTGCCATCCATCGCGGCGTAGCCTGTGGGTAGGTCACGCTCAAGAACGATATACAGTGCTGCACCCATGGCTAGAAGCAAAACCTCAATCTTCAAGGGTCGTGAGCAGGACTAGAGTAGGCTGCCTTTAGCCTCAGGCAACTGTTGGTCTTCTCAGAAGACTTGCAGGACATCACTAGCCTGAAATGAAATCGACTTAGTCAGCCGCGCGATCGCTTTCACCGGCAAAATCCGTGCCGAGATAGCGCAGATAGCGATGACATTGCTCAGTGGCATAGTCTAGCGACTCATTGCTGGTTCGACCCTTTAGAATCTGCCGATCGTAGGCTTGCTGGATGCAATTAAGAGTGTCTTGTACCAACGTGGCACTGGGGCGGTAGCCTTGGCTGGCTTGAAAAGCTGCGGTGTAGTCAGTCGCAAATACCTGGGCTTGTTGAGTGGTCCAAGGGGTTGAAGCGGTGGCGATCGCGGCTCCATTCAAAACCCCAAAAGTTGTTGTGAGAGCGATCGCAGCAGCTTGGCTGAGCCAGTGAGTGATGCGCGAGTCAGGGGTTACAGAGGCTTTCATTTAAGGGACTTCCGGGCGACTGACCTTACTGTCGGGCGTCGGCTTTGCGATCGCCGTGAGCCAGATCAGTCACCGCTGTGATTTTGATCACGCCTAGTCGAGAGGGACTGCCAGAGCAGTCTTGAACCCCCAAAACTGGGTGGAATGACGGGATGGATCTAGTAATCAGCAGGTCGAGTAGGAGGTAGAGCTGGAAAAGGATCCTGATGAGAAGTAGAGGCAGCCATTGGAATCGCTCGAGAGGCTGGAATCCCCCGAGGAGTTGTAGAGGGTGCTGCCCCGACTGTTGCCGCCGTTGCCATTACCCACCACACTCTGGAGGGCACGGCCGCAGTCCGCGATCGCAGTATTCACCGCAACATTGGGATTGACGCCGCTCACCACGGACTGGGTGTAGCTGGTTTTAACGCAGTTCAAACTCCAAGCCACCAAGCTATCGCTGGGGGCATAACCCATCTGCGCTTGAAAAGAAGTCGTGAAACTGCGGACAAATTCGTAGTCATCTTGCGTGGTCCAAGCTGGATAGGCCTGAACAGGCAGCATCACGCCCGTCAGACCGATCGCGATCGCAGCCAGTTGAGCAACAGCAGGGAAAGGGGCGTTCGGAGTCAAAGTCATGGCTGTTGAGGGAGTCGAAGGAACGAGACCTCAAGAGAGGTTGTCCTCACTCTCGCGGCAGCATTAAGCGTTCGCCGTGACTGAAATCAGTGATGGCTGTGATTTTGATCACAGGGCGCAACCTCCCTCACAGAGCGATCGCTCCCGAGTCAGAAAGCGGAGCGATGACCAGAGGCGATAGGCTGAGGAACAGCCCTGTTCGCGAGCGCAATGTCCAGCGACTTCCTTAGCCAGCTCAATACTTCTCAACGTCGAGCCGTCGAACACTACAGCGGTCCGCTGCTGGTGGTTGCCGGGGCTGGGTCTGGCAAAACCCGGGCACTGACCTTTCGGATTGCCCATCTGCTGCGGCAGCATCGCGTCGATCCAGAAAATATTTTGGCGGTGACCTTCACCAACAAAGCCGCAAAGGAAATGAAGGAGCGGCTGGAACGGCTGTTCGCGCAACAACTGGCGGAATTGCAGTATGGCCAACCCTTCACAACGCTACGGGAGATTGAGCAAACCCAACTGCGATCGCGCGTCTATCGCGAAGTCACAAAAGATTTGTGGATTGGTACATTTCACGCAGTTTGTGCGCGGATTCTTCGCTTTGATATCGACAAGTATTGTGATCCGAATGGCCGTCGTTGGACGAAGCAGTTCTCAATCTTTGATGAAAATGATGTCCAAGGCTTAATCAAAGAGATTGTTGGTAATCAACTCAATCTAGACACCAAGAGATTTGAACCGAAGTCTGTTCGCTACACGATTAGCTCAGCAAAGAACAATGGTTGGTCACCCGATGAATTTGAACGACAGCAGCCGAACTATCGCGGCCGTGTGATCGGGGAAGTTTATCGCCGCTACTTAGATCAGCTCGCTGCCAATAATGCTCTTGACTTCGATGATTTATTGCTGATTCCAGTTCAACTCTTTCGACAAAATGAGCAAGTTCTAGCCTACTGGCACCAACGCTTTCGCCATGTTTTGGTTGATGAGTATCAAGACACCAACCGCACCCAGTACGACTTAATTCGACTGCTGACGACCAACGGTGCTGAAACAAGAGATTTCGATCAGTGGCAGCATCGCTCAGTCTTCGTGGTCGGGGACGCTGATCAATCGATCTATTCCTTCCGTGCGGCTGACTTCACGATTCTGATGGGCTTTCAGGATGACTTTGGCGATCGCCTGCCGGATGATGACACCCGCACGATGGTCAAACTCGAAGAGAACTATCGTTCGACTGAAAACATTCTTCAGGCTGCCAATGAGCTAATTCGCAACAATACTGAGCGAATCGATAAGGTTTTGCGACCCACCCGAGGCAGTGGTGAAGCGATCGCCTGCTATCGGGCCGATGATGAAATTGCGGAAGCCGAATATGTGGTTCAGCAAATTCGTCAGCTTGAGCAACAGAATCCTGAATTAAATTGGGGCGACTTTGCGATTCTCTACCGCACTAATGCTCAATCACGAGCCTTTGAGGAGTCATTAGTCCGTTGGAATGTTCCCTACACCGTGATCGGGGGCTTGCGCTTCTACGATCGCCGCGAAGTCAAAGATATCTTGGCTTATCTAAGGGCGATCGCTAATCCCTTTGATGCGGTTAGCCTGCTACGAGTTGTCAACGTTCCCAAACGGGGCGTCGGCAAAACTACCATTGGTCGACTCGTTGATGCTGCGCAGGAGTTAAATGTCCCTCTCTGGGAAATTTTGCGCGATGCAGAAACAGTGCAAAACCTCGCAGGGCGATCAGCTAGAGGGTTACTTGAATTCGCAACTTTAATTCAGCAGTTTCAAAACCAAGCCGATGAACTCCGACCTTCTGAACTGATTCGCCAACTCTTAGAACAATCGGGCTATATTGCTGAGCTCCAACGCAGTGGCACTGATGAAGATGAAGATCGTCGCCGCAACTTGGAAGAGTTAGTCAATGCAGCGATTCAATATGAAGAAGAAAACGACGATCCCAGTCTGATTGGCTTTCTGGGAACAGCTTCACTAGCTTCAGATGCCGACAGCAAAGAGGCGAATCAGCAAGTCTCTTTGATGACACTTCACGCCTCGAAAGGGCTGGAGTTCCCTGTTGTCTTCCTAGTTGGTTTAGAACAGGGACTCTTCCCTAGTTTCCGCTCACTCGACGATCCGCGCGCTGTCGAAGAAGAGCGACGCCTCTGCTATGTCGGGATCACTCGCGCTCAAGAGCGACTGTTTTTGACCCATGCCAGTGCTCGTCGGCTTTGGGGTGGCGGCCGCGAACCTGCAATTCCCTCCAATTTTTTGAGCGAGTTGCCGGCTGAACTGATTGTTGGTCAGTCGCCGCGTAGTCGCCACCAACCCATTCCCAGCATCAGCCCCCAAGCCACGACTGAACGACGCACGAGTTTGCGCGATCGCGTCGCAGCAAATGCCGCCACAGTTGCCCAGTCACAACAGCCTGCTCGCCAGTGGCAAGTGGGCGATCGCCTCCAACATCGTCAGTTTGGCGTTGGTCGCGTCACCCGAATTTTTGGGGCGGGCGATCGCCAGTCGATTGTGGTTCAGTTCAGTGGTGCAACGGGGCAGCGCATTCTGGATCCGCGCTTAGCACCGATTGAACCGCTCGGCTAAGCCAATCCGTTTCACCCTTCAATCCGCGTGAAAGTTGCGATGCATGAGTCAGTGAGCTGAGCATCTCTGTCTCTCCGGTCAGCTCATCGAACTTTTCTGGCTAGCACTTGTACTGAGACTCATCGACGACTCAGGACTTTGTACGGCGATCGCAGCAGCCCAATCGGGCCCGAGTGAAATGAGGCGATCGGGCAGGATGCGCACCAGTACAGATCCCAAGGGCGATCGCGCCTCAACTTGGATCTGCTGATGCGGTCTTAACTGCAGTGCTTCTCGTATGGCCGAAGGCAACTCCAGCACCGAGAGCGTGCAATGAAGCGGCGCGATCGTTAGGCGAATCCCTGCCTCACAGTTCAGCACCGGAGCATTACCGCCGAAGTGAGAGATCTTGGGCAACACAGTCATGCAGACCTCTTGGACTTGAGAATTACTGACAGCTGTTATTGACATCTAACTCTGTTTATCTTAGGTTGGCGCTGCTTTAGTTGCAACTAACTTTCAACTGATGTCAGCAGTGACCGTTTCCTCACTCACAGCCGTCCGGGCAGCCGCACTGCGCAAGGCCCTAGAGCAGGTGGGCTATCGCCTCACGCCGCAGCGCTACTGGATTGCTGAAATCTTTGAGGAACTGGCTCAGGGCGAACATCTCAGTGCCCTCGATTTGCAACACTGTCTTCGCGATCGCCAGCAACCCTTATCAAAATCAACGGTTTACCGCAGTCTCGACAACTTCTGCCAAGCTGGGTGGCTCCGCTGCATTACCCTCGATCGCAAACAGCGTTGCTATGAGCTGAATCGCGAGGGCATTCATCACCACCTCACCTGCCTCCATTGCCAGGCGGTGACTGAGTTTTTTGACGATCGCATTGTCCAGCTCAGCCAAGGCATTAGCGCTCGCCACGGCTTTCAATTACTGAATGGTCAGCTGCTGATTGCTGGCATTTGCCCCGCTTGTCGCAACTTAGCGCCTGCTTATTGAGAATAAGTTGCACTACTGAAAAAACGTGTTAAAGTCTCCCTTAAGTCAAAAACTTAGGATTAATTCTCAACTGTGGAATCGCGGATGTCCTTCCAGCCTGTTGACAGCCGTAACCTCCACAAAAACAGCAGCTTGCCGAAGCTTGCTGCCGTTCTTGAGAGTTATTCAGTTGATGGCGACTTAGGCGAGCTTGAGACTGTCAGGAGCCAAGAAGTGAGCAATGTGATAGGCCCGTTCTTCGGACTTCAGCAAGATTCCTTCCAGCAGGTAGCGGGTAGCGCGATCGCCCAAACTTTCTGCTTGAGCTGTCAAGCGCCGCAGCAACGTCAAAATGGCCTGCTCCGCTGCCAAGTCATGCTCCAGCATCGTCCGGCAATTAAAGACGCCGTCGTCTTCGATCGCAAAACAGGACAGCTCAACCAACTTGAGCGGATGGGCAACTGGAACGCTGCCCAAGCCATTCAAGCGTTCACCCAAGTCGTGAGCATGATCTTTCACCGCACCATAGCTTTCTTCAAAAAACTCATGGAGCGAGTAAAACTCAGCACCTTGCACCGTGAAGTGGTGCTTTTGATACTGCAAATAAAGCAGTTGAAAACTGGCCAAGGCACGGTTCAGGCCTTCACAAATCTGACTCGTTACCGACGTTTCCAGACCCAAGACATTGGGCTCAATTTGGCTAAAAGATTGCACCAAACCTGTGTTTGTCATGGCAGATCTACTCTCGTCTCAACAGGGCATAGCGCCATTGTAAACAGGCTAGGAAAGAAGCTTTGGGCACTGAGCGAAACCCATTCTCAACTATTGAATCGATGTGCCTTGAGGCCTTCCCTTTCAATCGCGCAGTATTCCTGAATTACCTCGGCAATCGACAGGACTGTTCATTTGGCTAATTGCTGAATAGTTTCAATTTCTAGATTCACAAATTGTGATTGGGGCAAGACTGTGGACTCTCGTCAGCCTTTGTACTGGATTCAACTCGATCTCGATAGCACGACTCGCTGGGACTGCTATCACCGCTGTTGTGAGTTAGCGCTTGACTGCTACTGCACTCCTTGTCATCCCCTGCGAATTCAGATCGAAACACCACTGCAAGCGATCCAAGTCTGGAGCATTTGCCAATGGATTCAACGCGATCGCCCTAGCCTATCCAGCTTTTTGGAGAGTTGTTGGCAACTACCGGTCTATCAGGAGCAACAACGATGAAATTGCCGTTCTATCTTGAAGGCTACTTTCTGGGCCTAACAGATCCGACCGATACAGTCGAAGTGCGCTTGATTGAAGTCCAAAGTGGGGGTGGTAATCGCTATACCCTCAAGCTTGCCAAGCCACTCCGCCGTTTGCCTTGGCAGAAACTCGCGATGGGTCAGCCGCTGCGAATTGAAGGCCAGCAATCTTTTCAAGGACTCGGACTGCCTCCGAAGCTCAAGGCTGAACGGGTGCTCTTTGACCCTGCTGGTTTACCCGCACTAGCTTCTGTTCAGTCCAACACTCAGCGCCAAGTCCCTGTTTTAGAGGTCTGCACGAAGGGAACCTGTCGGCGCCGTGGGGCGCTGGAGTTGTGCGATCGCCTCAAGGCTGAAGCACAAACCTGCGCTGTTGAAGTTCGCGCCAGCGGTTGCTTAGGGCGCTGCAAGCAGGGCATCAATGTCCGTTGCAGCTCAGATAACAAAATCCTGTCGCAGCTTTCTCCCCAAGAAGCTTCTGAATTATTAGCTCCTTGGCGCATTGCCACGGCTGCGATCGCGGCAGTTAGCTGAGTCTTTACATCCTGCACATGTCTGCTCAAATTCTCAGTTCTGTTCAAGTTTCACCTGACTAATTTTTCGCTCAAGCCGCTGTTGGGAAAATAATTTTCATCATGATTGCCAGCCATCTCACTCCGAAAAAAGCCGCGATCGCCAATAGCAAGGTTGTCCCATTGCGATCCGCTACTGCCGGCATCCAAGTCTGGAGTCGCAATACCTCTTTGCCAACCCAATCGACATGGTGCATTCAAACAGGCTTTGTTCGCAGCCTCACTTGGGATGAAGCTGGCGAGCTGATCACGTTAGGGATTTGGGGTCCCGGTGACTGGATTGGCGGCTCGCTTTCACGCCTGCAACCCTACGAGTTGCAATGTCTGACGCCGGTCACTGCAACCGCGATCGCCGATCCGCTCGACAACCTCGACAGTACTCTCGTTTTACAACTGCAGCAGGTAGAGGAACTCCTGAGCATCATCCGACTGCGTCGAGTTCCCAGTCGACTGCTGCGCCTACTGCACTGGCTCACCCTGCGTTTTGGTCTGCAAGCTGAGCATGGTTGGATGTTGGACTTGCACCTCACCCATCAAGTTCTGGCAGATATTATCGGCAGCACTAGGGTGACGATTACCAAACTAATCAATCAGTTTGAAGCAGAGGGACGATTAATTCGTCTTAGTGGGCAACGCTTATTAGTCCCTGATCTCACGCAACTCTTACCAATCGATCCTGTTGAGATCTAAGTAAGCGATTTCCCTTAAAACTAACCATTGAAAAACCTCCTCCCATCGTTGACCTACACAGGGTTGCTGGGAGGAGGTTTCATGATCAGGCAGTGCCTTATTTCCAGCCTGCACGATCCATCAATTGCAGCGCTTGGGCATTATTAGCACCAAAGACAGCAGCGCTGATTGTAGATTCTTTAAATCGGCCAAAGCCAGCCAAGATGGGGTCCAGAGAAACACCTCTTAGAACTGGATATTCTCCATTCCCTCGGGCAAAAATTGCCTGAGCTTGACTACTGAGCAGGAACTCAAGTAGGAGTTGCGCAGCTCGTGGATTGGGTGCCGTACGGAGAATACCAGCACCACTAATATTGACATGGGTGCCACGACCTTTTTGATTGGGGAAGAAAACCCGAATTTTTTTAGCTGCTTCTCGTTCTTCTGGCTTTCTTGACTTGAAGAGTCGGACTAAATAGTAGGTGTTTGCGATCGCCAATGAACCAATCCCAGCCGCACAAGCTAGAATTTGAGCCGTGTCATTACCCTGGGGTTGACGAGCAAAATTCTGCACGAGGCCACGAGCCCAAGCCTCTGTTTTAGCGGCACCGTCTGCTGCAATCATCTCTCCAACCCAAGAAAGGTTGTAGATATTGCTAGAACTCCGTACGAGGATTTGATCGCGCCAGCGAGGATTGACTAGATTTTCATAAGTTGAGAGTTGGCTAGCACTGACGCGATCGCGGTTATACATAATCACCCGTGCCCGCTTGGAAAGTGCAAACCAACGACCTTGTGGATCGCGAAGGTTGGCGGGAACGGCTTGATACAGTTTGGGCGCTTGCGATTGACTCAATGGCCTGAGCAAATTCGCTTGGGTTGCCTGCCACAGCCGACCAGCATCCACCGTTATGAAAACATCAGCAGGGCTACGGCTGCCTTCGCTCTTGATCCGCGCTAATAGAGCATCTGCTTCACCCTCAATCAAATTCACTTTGATTCCAGTTTTTTGGGTAAATTCTCGATAGATCTGGCTGTCGGTATTGTAGTGCCGACCAGAATACAAGTTAACTTCAGTCTCGGCAGCTTCTGCGCGACGACGCCAGTCGCCCAAGCTATCGAACAACAAGGTACCAGCGAGGGCTGTACCACCCAGTAAAAAGTCTCGACGGGTGAACAGTGATTCAGGCATAAAGGGCCGTAAAAACTTGATGTTTTTACACTAAAAAAACCTCAGCCAGACCTAGGTGTGCTGGCACACCCTTGGTATCGAAGAACTGTTGCTTTTATCAATGCTTGTCGTCTTAAAACCTGAGGAAAAAGTGCGATCGCTCAGACCATTGACCAGCGCTGAGGAGAGACTTGGCAGGCTAGTGAATCGATCGTTAGTGACTGTGACCACACTGAAGCGAGGTGACGGGCCAATCCGGGCACCCAAGCAAAGGGGCCGCTAAAGCCTGTGAACCAATAGACCTGTGGATGTTCGAGGGTATGACCCGCGACGGGCAGGCCATCAGCGCTAAAGCTGACATAGCAGTGATGGCGAGTGGCAGGTAAAACACTAACAGCTGGCAAAACGGAGGCTAGAGCCACACGAATCTGCTGCTCACTTTCAGTTGCTGAGCAGTAATCCTCTGGACAGGTTGCAAGGCGACTGATTTGCCCCAACCGATAGCGGCGATCGCTCAGTTGCACGGCTCCTGCATCCAGAATGCTGGCAAATTCTGCTGGTACTTCTGGACTGTCCCAGTCCCATTGATCTGCTTGCCGTTCCAGCGAGAATCGTTGCTGTAATGCAGGCATGACGATCGCGCGGAGCCGCAAATCCAGCGGCGGCGTTTCCAGAATTTCTGCATGGCTGAAATAGAGCGGCCAGCGATAACCCAGCGATCGCGCCCAAGCGATACTGCTAGCTCCGGCAGCAATCACAAGGCGATCGGCGGTATATGTACGCTGACTGCCTTGAACTTGAGGCTGAATGGCTTCAATGCGATCGCAGCTGATTTGTCCGCCGATCGCCAGAAAGGCTTGGCGATAAGCCAGCACAACCGTTTCTGGGTCGTAGATAGGATGCGGGCTGACAAAGGCTGCCACAGTCTCGCCATCAGCGAGTAATGGTTCTTGGGCGATCGCTTCAGCGCGATCGAGTAATTGCGGCGGTTGGGCAAGGTTGGCAAACAGCGATTGCGCGATCGCAATTTGATCACCCTCACTGCAGGTCAACAGGATTTGGCGATCGCTGCACAAGGTCAGCCCCGTCGCAGCACTCAGTTCGGCATAGATCCGCCGACTCTCAGTAAAGACATCCGCGAGCGCTGGACTGGTGGCAGCCCAAAAGGGTGCGCCGCCATAGCTAAAGCGAGTGGCAGCCGTCTCGGGTAATTGCGGATCAACGAGGTGAACCTGAGATCCTTGCCGCTGCAATTCATAGGCGATTGCCACGCCCGTCAAGCCACCCCCAATGACGAGCCAATCCATCGACTGCTGCCTCTGTCTGCGCCTTGATGATAAAACTTGGAGGACGTTTCACCTGACCGTGGGATGGCCAGCCCAGACCTCGCCCAATTGGCTCAACTCACCGTGAATGGTCTGGCTAACGGCAGCTTACTGGCGCTTGCAGCCACCGGACTGACGTTGATCTATGGCATTTTGCGGCTGACCAACTTTGCCCAAGGCGAATTTTTAACCCTCGGTGCTTATTTCACACTTGTCGCGAACAGCACCGGATTGAGTCTTTGGGTCGCCATGCCGTTAGGGGCGATCGCCACAATCGCTCTTTGTTTACTAGGAGAGTCGATCCTCTGGGAACCGCTGCGACGGCAACGGGTGAACAACACCACATTGATCATCCTGACGATTGGTCTATCGCTGTTGCTGCGCAATCTAGTGATTTTGATTTGGGGCGCTGGCAACCAAGCCTATCGGCTCGCCGTTCAGCCAGCGTTAACCATGCTGGGGTTGCGGATCACCCTCAATAGTCTGCTGGTCATTCTTGGAGCAGCCGCAGCCTTGATTCTGCTCCATTTGGTTCTGCAGCACACCGCGATCGGCAAGGGCATGCGAGCGATCGCTGATGATCCAGATCTGGCACGAGTCAGCGGCGTTCCCGTTGAAACAGTAATTCGTTGGACTTGGGTGATTGCCGGTGGCTTAACTGCGATCGCGGGCGGACTGTATGGCCTGATTACTGCTGTGCGACCGACCATGGGCTGGAATTTGATCCTGCCGCTATTTGCCAGCGCCATCCTCGGCGGGATTGGTAGTCCCTATGGGGCGATCGCAGGGGGCTTGATTCTTGGCTTGGCGCAGGAACTCAGCACCTACTGGCTACCTGCGGAATACAAGCTGGCTGTGGCTTTTGTGATTTTGATTGCCGTGCTGCTGATCAAACCCCAAGGACTGTTTGCTCGCTGAAGAACAGGCGATCGCTGTTTAAGAACTCGGCAGCAGCAAACCCAGTAGGCGCGACACCAAGCTGAGGGCGATCGAGCCCAGCAATGCGGACCAAAAGCCATTACGCAGGTTGAAGCCACTCACCAAGGTTGCCGCCAAAGCAAACACGATCGCGTTGACGACAAAGCTAAAGAGGCCCAGGGTCAGGATGTTGAAAGGCAGCGCCAAGATTTGGAGCACCGGCTTGACCAAAGCATTCAACAGCCCAAAGACTAAGGCTGCGATCAGGGCCTTGCCAAAACCCTCAATTTCAACCCCCGTGGGCAGCCAAGCCACAATCAGCAAGGCAAAGGCCGTCACCAGCCAAGTCACCAGTAAATCCATGATGGAATGTCTCACTGCTGGATTCAGAGTAGCGAATTGCTGAAAACCGTTACTGGGCTGGGGGCGATCCCGTGACGGTGGCAGGCACAAAAATTCGCAGGGCTTGGGGGATGACGCGGAATCGAGCTGGGGTCGTGGTGTGAATTTCACCATCGGTGTTGATGTGACGATGGCGACGAGTACGGATTTCGATGGTTTCCCCAGGGCCACATTGCTCGGTCAGTGGCGTCGGATAGCGACCGTGGTAGAGCGCAGGTAGCAGAGGAATAATCTGCCACCAGTGATCGATCGAAAGACTGTAAAGGTCGAGCCGTTGGTCATCGATCGCCGCATCATGGGCGATAGCCAGCCCCCCGCCATAGTAACGACCATTCCCAACCGCAATTTGCACTGTCTTCGTTTGGCGCACGCGATCGCCAACTCGAATTTCGGCACGAAAAGGTCGGAAGCGCCAGAGCGATCGCAGCGCAACTAGCGCGTAGGCAAACACCCCCCAGCGACGTTTGACGCCAGAGGTCAACCCTTGGGTGATTTTGACGCTCAGCCCCAGGCTCGCCACATTGAAGTAGTAGTAGCCGTTCACCCAGCCGAGATCGATGGCTTGGGTTTGCCCTTGGGCAATGACTTGACAGGCCTGATTGAGATCGGTGGGCAACGCCAAGGTGCGGGCTAAATCATTAGCGGTTCCGAGCGGCAGCACACCCAACGGCAGTTGCGTTTCGACTAACCCCCGCGCGGCAGCATTCAGGCTGCCATCACCACCACCGACAATGACTAAGTCGACGCGATCGCGATGAGCCACAATCACATCGGAATAGTCGCTGTGGCGGCTTAGCAACGGTTGCACCAACTCCAAGCCAGCTGCTTCGAGCTGGGCGATCGCCGGACGCAGGAGCCTGCGACCACGGCGCGATCGCCGATTGACCAGCAACAAAGCACGTCGCTTCAGAAAAATGCTCCTTGAAAACAGGCGAAGACCGAGGCACAGAATTTCCCACAATCAGGGCAGAGCAACGACCCTGCCCCGATTGCACCCGGATTGCTCCTAGAGCCCCAAGTCCGCCAAAATATCGGTTGCGTGGGTGTCAGTTTTGACGCTGTCGTAGACGCGAATAATCTGCCCGTCACCGTCGATCACATAGGTGATCCGCTTGGCATAGCCACCGCCATCCACGTCATAAGCTTGGGTGATGCTGCGATCGGGGTCGGCCACCAACGGGAATGGCAGGCTGAACTTGGTTTTGAATTGCTCGTGAGAGCTGGAATCATCGGTACTGACGCCCAAGACAACAATGTTTTTGCCCTGGTAAGCACTGTAGGAATCACGGAAGCTGCACGCCTCTTTCGTGCAACCTGGGGTATCGTCCTTCGGATAGAAGTACAGCACAACAGTCTTACCCCGAAACTGCGAGAGCTGAATGCTCTGGCCTGCATCATCCAGCGCTGTAAAGTCGGGTGCGGGGCTACCCACTGCTAAAGCCATCAGACAAACTCCACGCTTGTGGCGGCGATCGTAACATTGACGGCACGGCGACTTCAGTTGTTAAGAACCGACTGCGCCAGCATTTCTAGGGGCAAGCCTTCGGGGTAGGTCGCTTGACCCCGAATCTGCTGAAGCTCACTGGGCGGGAGCTGGAAGCCCAGCTTTTTGCCGAGGGCTTGAATCACATCGGCGTGGTCAATAATGCCTGCCACTGCCCCGCTGGGGGTGAGGACTGTGACGTAGCTCGGTCGCGCCGTTTGCAACACCACAATGGTCTGGGCGAGGTTAGCGGTCTCCGGCACCGAGGGTAGGCAGTCGAATGGCTCTGCTAGATCCGCCAGCGTCAGACTATCCCAGCGCGATCGCTCGGTCTGGCGCAGGGTGGTCAAACTGATCCGCCCGCGATAGCGGCCATCGCTGGCCACGAAGTAGGCAAAGCCTTCCTGTTCCTCAATGATCAGCAGTTCTGCAAACTGCCGCAGCGTCAGCGATCCCTCCAAGACTCGATAGCGACGGCTCATGGCCGACTGCGCCGAGATGGATAGCAACGCCTGTTGCAGGGTTGTCGTGCGATCGTAGGCCGTGGCATTGCGCCAGCCAAACCAGCCCAGCAAGGCCAGCCAGAGGCCGCCAAAGCCCCCCGGCAACAGTAACCAGCTAAATAGCCCGATCGCCATTGCAGCGCCACTGAGGAGGCGCCCCGAATTCGCAGCCCAATGCACGGCTCGATAGCGATCGCCAGTGATTTTCCACGCGATCGCCTTGAGCACTTGCCCACCATCCAAGGGCAGACCGGGGATGAGATTGAACACCGCCAAGATAAAGTTCAGCCGCCCTAAATTGAGCGACAGCACTTGCGCGGGTGAACCTACCGGCCACCAGAGCTGACTGATCAAGAGCAACAGGGCTAACGCCAAGCTGACCAAGGGCCCCGCGATCGCCACCCAAAAGGCACCGGCGGGTGTCCGAGACTCTCGTTCGATTGCTGCAACGCCTCCAAACAGGAAGAGCGTGATCGAGCTGACCCGGATGCCCTGGGCTTGGGCAATCAGACTGTGTCCCAACTCATGGGCCAACACTGAGACGAAGAGCAGGATCGCCATGGCTAGGGCCGATCCCCACAGGAGCCCGGGTGACCAAGTCGGTTGCTGAGATCGGAAGGTTTCGGCGTAGCTGAAGGTGACCAGCGCCACGATCACAAACCATGAGGGATCAATTCTGAGTGGGATTCCCAAAATGGAGCCAATACGCCAGCCACTCTGCATGCTTTTTTGCTCCGAGCCTGCTGTTTCACCTTAGCCGAAGCCTTCTGCCTGCTTCAGTAGCGCGTATTTTGAGCAGCAACCCAGACGGCGATGAACGGTGCTAACAACCACAGCACGAGTCCAACAAGATCGGCAACCAGTCCCATCCAGGTGTGATGGCTGAGAAAAGTCGGTAAATCCGCTAGAACTAAGCACGTAATCAGACTGGCTGCGATCGCCAGCAACCACCCCTTTTCCATCGTTCTGGTCTAACACGATCCCTAGAGCTGGCTCCAAGGTCCACCCCTTTTCTCCACCATAGGCAACCGCAGTGAGTCTCAATGGTTGCAATTGATGCAGCAGCTCAGAATTAGGACGCGATCGCCCAGAAGTTACGCAGACTCAACGGATTCGTTCCAGTTGCCAGAGAATTTGATTGCCCTCGCGGCGATCGCGCTTCACTCGCCAGTTGCGCCAAATCCATTCCTCACCTCGGCTGGTCACCGCGCTGGCATTGACGTCCATAAGATCCGCGAGTTCGGAACTGGTGATTAAAAATTGCTTATCAGCAATGACTTCTGCAATTTGCAAGCAGTCCAGCACATCACGTAGGCGATGGCTGCGATCGCGGGGGCTCTCCCCCGACTCTGGGGTCACAACTTCAGGCATCCTAGCGGGCTCCTGCTGTGGCTGCCCCGATTGTAGTGGTGCATCCGACCGTTGGCAGAGCGGTAACGGGCGTTGCTGGGCAAAACTACGGGCAATTTGATCACAACGCTCATTGCTGGGATCGCCGTTGTGACCGCGCACGTGCTGCCATTGCACCAAGGGGGCATTGAGGTCATCGAGGTGCATCCACAAATCCTGATTGAGCACCGGCTTGCCCTGAGCCGTCTTCCAACCCTTGCGCTGCCAACCCTTGAGCCACTGCGTGATCCCTTTAATGACGTATTCGCTATCGGTGTAGAGCGTCACCGGTTGCTGAGGGGATTGATCACGCCAGAACTCCAATGCCGCGATCGCAGCTTGGAGTTCCATCCGATTGTTCGTCGTGGCAGCCGCATACCCGCCTAACTCTTGAATGCTGCCGTCAGCAAACTGAATCTGTACCCCCCACCCCCCAGGTCCCGGGTTCCCTGTGCAAGCGCCATCAGTGTAGAGGCGGAGGATGGCATCAGACATGCATCAATTCCTAGCAATCCTTCGATTGTCGCCGAGACCAGTGCGTCAGCCTTGATCTGCACGGGCTTCAGTCCCCTGTTCTTAAGTGTCATCTCGTTGTGGTGACCTGCAAACGAGAACAATCACCAGGGATTGCTCCAGCCCGCAGAGTGGAAAAAGTTGCAAAAAGCAACGGCGGTAGCAAAACGGCTAGGGACTCCTAGAGTTAAATCAGCAGCAGCCCATGGTTCCGAGGTGAACAGCGATGTGCGAACTCCTGGGGATGAGTGCCAATACCCCCACTGATCTCTGCTTTTCGTTTCGCGGCTTTTCAGCGCGGGGCGGGCGCACAGGGGAACATCGCGACGGTTGGGGCTGTGCATTTTATCTTGGCGATCGCCTGCTACGGGTCATCGATCCCGAACCGGCAGCAGAGTCGCCCCTCGCTGATGTCCTGCGCCGCGTGCCAATCCGGTCCAAGTTGGCGCTGTCCCACATCCGCAAGGCCACGCAGGGAAGCGTTGACCCCCGCAACTGCCATCCCTTCTCACAAAAACTGGGCGATCGCGAATGGGTGTTTGCCCACAACGGTCACATCGAATTCGAACTGCTGCGCGATCGCTGCCCTTTGAAGTACTACTTGCCCCAAGGGGAAACGGATAGCGAACACCTGTTCTGCTGGATCCTCGATCGGCTAGCTGCGCTAGTCCAACCAGAACCGGAGCAGGTGCTAGCAATTCTGCGTGATCTTAGCGATCGCCTGCCCAGTCCCAGCATTGTTAATTTCCTGCTGGGCGATGGACGCTATCTCTATGCCCACTGCTCTACGTCCTTAGCCTGGGTGACGCGGCGCTATCCCTTTACCAAAGCCAGCTTGATCGATGAGGATCACACGATCGACTTTGCAGGCTGCACGCGCCCCAGTGATGTCGTCAGCATCATTGCCACCCGTCCTCTGACACAAGATGAGGTCTGGACAGTCCTTAACCCAGGTGATCTCTTGGTGCTGGCGGAGGGTGAGCTAGTCGCACAAACGGCAACAACACCGATCGCGATCGCCTCTTAATACAGCTGAAAAAAAAGGGTTGAATCGGCACGATGCCGCAATCCCGTGCCCAAGCTAGCGACACAACTGGGCTGGTTTGCACGAATGAAACCCGATCGCCCCCTCCAAATCATCAGCCTGTGGAGCAGCTTCCTACTGGGTACGCTCTTCCACACCCAGTTGGGTTTGATGCCGTTATTCCACGGTCGCAGTGTCATCGTCGAAAGTCAGCAAAGTGATCAAACCCTGAACGGGATTTTCTGGGGAATGTTGATTTTCTTCGTGATTCCGATGTTGGCGATCATGCTGACTGCGGAGCGCAGCGATCGCCCTTACCGACGCTGGCACTTTGGTTTCACGGTTCTCTATTCGATTCTGAATTTTTCACACCTGTTGGCAGACTTGGCCGTCCGACCAATCATTGCCAATCAAATCTTCCTGATGGGGCTGCTATTTGCGATCGGGCTGAAGCTCAATCAAGTGGCTTGGGCTTGGTTGCGAGAAGCCTAACTGGCATCAGCTGCGGTGCCCTTCTCAGTGTTCGTCCTGCCAATCCTCATGCACGGCAACATCCACAAATGCCGTAAGCTAGCGGCAAGGTGATGGAGCTCACCTCAACCGCGCATTCGGGTTCTCCCGATCGCTGATGGCTCCTACAGTTCTGGCTAGGGCGAGATCTGTAGCGAGTGCATCGTCCACTTTTGTCCCTAGCCGCACACGCAAACCGTAGGGAAATGGGCGTGATGTTGGCCAATTGGATAGGAATCTTACTCGGGGGCTTTCTGGCCGGACAGGTCAGCCGTCGCCTTGGTGCCCCCGCACTCATCGGCATGATCCTCTGGGGAATCCTGCTAGGTCCTCAGGTGAGCCAGTGGCTCAGTCCAGCTCTTTTGGAGCAAGCCAGCAGCTGGCGAACTCTCGCCGTGATGGTCATTCTGGTCAAAGCCGGTCTTGGGCTCGATCGCGAAAAACTGGCTCAGCAGGGATCAGTAGCGCTGCGACTGGGGATTTTGCCCGCTGCCTGTGAAGCACTGGTGGTGGCGATCGCGGCCCATTACCTACTGAACTTTGACTGGCTGACAGGGTTACTGCTGGGCTGCGTCATCGGGGCAGAATCACCAGCAGTGATTGTGCCGGGGATGCTGCGGCTCAAGCAACTGGGACTGGGGGTGCGCAAGGGTATTCCCGATGCCATTTTGACGGGCAGTGCCCTCTCGGATGTGTTACTGCTCTTGGTGTTTAGTCTGCTGCTAGCGCTATTGACCCCAGGGGATGGGCAAGGCTGGACACTGCCAGGGCTGGGGCAAATCAACCCTTGGATCCTGCTGCCAATCCAAGTGCTCCTACAAGTTGGCTTGGGCGCCGTCTTAGGTTTTGTCGCGGCGCGACTGCTCGTTCGCATGCTGGGACAACAGCGCTGGACGCAAACGCTGACCCAAGACACGCTGGTGACCGCTGCGATCGCCTTGGGATTAGTCCTTGCCGCCGAGCGACTGCCCATTTTCTCCGGCTATCTGGCCGTGATGGCTCTGGGCTATTTCGTTGTGGAGCTAGATGCACCACTGGCACGCCGGCTGAGGCAAGGCTTCGACAGTCTTTGGGCGATTGCCCAAATTGCCCTGTTTGTTCTGTTAGGGGCGGGCTTACCCCTGACGGCCTTGGTGCAACTCTGGCAACCGGGGCTCCTGATCTTGCTCTTGGGCACACTCGTTGGCCGCAGTCTGGGTTGGGCACTCTCCACCTGGGGCAGCAATTGGAACTGGCGGGAGCGCAGCTTTCTCCTAGCAGGCAATTCAGCGAAAGCCACGGTACAAGCTGCGATCGGGGGTGTGCCTCTGGCTGCGGGACTACCCGAGGGGCAAAGTATTCTGGCGATCGCGGTGCTCTCAATTGTGCTGACTGCCCCCCTCGGAGCTTGGGCGATTCCCACCTTTGCTCCCCGCCTCTTGAGCCGTGATCCGGTTGACCCCACCCAAGTCAGTCGCGATCGCCCGGTGCGCTTGCTCGCTGCCGTCGATACCTCGCCTTTGGCGATCGCCGTGTTGCTCAAAGCTGCGGAATTAGCCCGGCGATCGGAGGCAGAGGTGGTGATCCTGCATGTTGCACAAGCCAGTGATGACCGCTCTCTTCTGGCCTTACAGGAACAAATTCAGCGATCGCTCGCCGATATTCGCCATCAGTTCTGGCTGCGGGAAGGCGCAATTCCCGAAACCATCGATCGCTGCGCCCAGGATTGGGGAGCTGACGAAATTATTCTCGGCAAGCATGAACAACCGCACTTGCCTGAAGTTCGGTTAGGGTCTGTCTCGCAAACCCTGCTCGACGTCAGCACCATTCCTGTCATCTTGGTCGAGCCGGTCGCTGCAGATCAAACTTCCTGACTCAGCTCCACCCCCAACAGACAAAATTGCGATTCACTCTGCTGGGAGGTGAGGCCATTGGGTTGCTGGACTAAAGCTTGCACATGCCAGAGCGCTTCGTAGGGCGGGGGGCTGCTGGGCTGTTGCTCTCCTTGCAAGACCAGCCGCTGGGGCAAAGGCGGAGCACAGCGTCGCTCCAGGAGGGAGAGAATCCGCTGGCCAAGCTGGGCGGGCGAGAGATGATTGGGGTCCCAGTTCACCGCTGCAATCCAAGCGGGATGGTCGAGTCCTTCAACGGTGGCATCTGCGTCGGGGCCACTGAGGCCCATTTGCAGCAGCGCCACGATCGCCTCACGACTGAGAGGACGAGCACTGTCGGGAGTTGGGTAAGCCAGAAGGAGGCGGGCAGTCATGGTTGCGAAGTCTCCAGCGGGACAGAGATCAGATCAAGGCACCAAGCATGGCTTGCAGCTTCAGGTCCACCTCGATTAATTCGCGATCGGGTTGGGATCCGGGCACGATACCCGCTCCTGCACAGAGGCGGACACGATTACCCTGAATCAAAGCCGAGCGAATCCCCACTAAGAATTCCCCGTTGCCCTGATCATCCACCCAGCCAACTGGTGCCGCGTAGAGCGATCGCTCAAAGGGTTCTAGTCGTCGAATCGCCTGTTCGGCAGCCTGTTTGGGTAAGCCAGCAACGGCTGGTGTGGGATGAAGCTGAGCCACCACGTCTAGCAGTGGTAAATCAGCAGGCAGGGGCGCGGCGATCGGCGTATGCAGGTGCTGAATGTTGGACAGACGGCGCAGTTGAGGGCGATCGCTCAACCGGGGTTCAAGACCCAGGTCATTCAAGGTCTGGCGGATAAATTGCGCCACCAGTTGGTGTTCTTGTAGTTCTTTGGGATTGGCTTGTAAGGCTTGACCCAAGGCTTGATCAGCTGCAGTAGTTTCACCGCGCGGGGCAGAACCCGCTAGCGCTTCGGTCACCAACTGCCCCGATTTCACGGCCGCCAGGCGTTCGGGCGTTGCCCCCAGAAAGACACTACCCCGACCATCACCACAACTAAAAATGGCGCAGTCCGCGAAGCGCTGCCGCAGGCGATCGAGCACGCCTTCCGGCACGATCGCAGATTCCGCAGTGGCTTCCAGACAACGCGCCAGAACCCCCTTGTGCAAACGACCCGCCGCAATCTCGGCTAGGACGGTTTCCACGCCAGCCCGAAAAACCTGAGGATCACTAGCCTGTTGTTCGATCCAGCGATTGGGGCGCAGCGGCGGCAACTGAAAGGTTTGGGGGGCGATCGCTTGTAGATGCCGATAGACCTGCCAGACTTCCTCCAACCGTTGTCGATAGCCTTCGCGATCGGCGATCGCAAAACTGGCAGTCAGCACGCTGCGATCGGCTTGGCAGCGCACCTGCCAACGCGGCAAAAAGACGGTCGCTGGAGCAGCCGCTGGAGCAGCTCCTGTCACATCTTCAAAGAAGCTAAAGCTGCAACAAAAACTGGGTCCAAGTATCGCCCCTTCCGCTTGCAGGCGAAGCCCCTGGGTCAGACAGGCATTGATAAAGGTTTGGGCCTGCTGAAAACGCTGAGGACCATTCAACTCCAAGAGTGCCGCTGGCCCCACGGCCACAATCGCCTCTTGAGTGGCGGGCCGTTCCTGGTAGTAATGGCGATCGCGACTACTACCCAACACCCCCCAAGCCACCAGCGGATCCAAAGGCGGTAAAGGCAGTGATAGGCTCAGCAGCCGAGCCGTCGGGGTTGCATCGAGGGCAGAACGCACCCAAGCCAGCAACTCGCTGAACGACTGAAGCGAAGGAACAGTTGACAGGGCAGCCATGCTGGCAAGCGCGAGGCATCAAGTAGATCGACTCTAACGAGCGCTGTTCCTCACCAAACCATTCCTCGGCAAGTCCTTAACGGAATGCAACGAAAAACTAGAGTATTGGCTCCAGCAGACCCTCTCTCGTGGGTCAGATGCCGGACTGTGTCGCTCTGAGGAGCGCGATCGCGGGACTGAACTTGGCCGGACGAACGGTGGATGTCACCATGGGAGCAGTCGTGAGCCGGTCAAGCATGTCTGAAATGCCCGATGCAGCCTGGATGGATTGGATCGCAGGGGGATTGGCGATCGTTGTTTTCGTGGGTGGTTTGGTGATGATGTTCACCGGCATTCTGACGTCTAAGAATCGCTGAGCAGGTTGTTAGGATCGCAGGCAACCTGCAACTGTCTTGAACATGGCCGAAAAAATTCGGAAGAGCGAAGAAGAGTGGCGGAGTCAGCTGACGCCTGAGCAGTTTCAAGTGACCCGTAAGCACGGCACGGAGCGAGCGTTTACCGGCGCCTATTGGGACACCAAAGATCCCGGACTTTATCGTTGCATCTGTTGTGATGCCCCGCTGTTTCGTTCTGATACTAAGTTCGATTCCGGCACCGGTTGGCCGAGCTTTTGGGCACCGGTGGATGAGTCTGCCATCACCTACAAAAAAGATTTCAGCTTCCTGATGATGCGCACTGAGATCCTCTGCGCCCGTTGCGATGCGCACTTGGGTCATGTGTTTCCTGATGGCCCGAAACCGACAGGGCAGCGTTATTGCCTCAATTCGGCGTCGCTGAAGTTGGATACTGAGACTCCTGCAAGCCCCAGTTCCGAAGCTTAGGATTATTGCTCGCGATCGCCTTCTGGAGGTCTTGCCTCTGGAGGGCTTTTTATTGTGCGGCTAAGACTGTAACTTCAGCAGGCTCTGCCCAATCAAGACGGTGGAAGACAGCAGCGCGATCACCAAAACAGCAGTTTGGCTGTAGCCGCGATCGAGCCAGTGTGCCAGCCGTGGCGAAACCCAATAACCCAGCATCACACCAGGAAATAGTTGCAGCGATCGCCCCACTTCTAAACCACCAAAGCGCCCAACACTGTGAAGTGCGGCCAACATCACCAAGCTGGATAGGAAATAAAGCAGACCGAGAGTTGCCCGTAGGGCTGGTCCCCGCTCATGTTGATAAAACAGGGCAAGTACAGGCGCGCCAATCCCCGCCAACGTCCCCATCAAGCCAGCCGCGATCCCTGTCAGCCCTGCCGAAAGTCGCGTGATCGGCAGCCGCAGAGGTGTCAAACTGACCAACACCGCCAGAACAATCAGACAGCCAAACACCAGCCCCAGCGAATCCAATGGCAGTTGCCGTAAAAGGCTAGCGGCGATCGCAATCCCCAGAGCTAGGCCGCCCAGCATCGCCACGAGGTTCTGGCGCACCACGACCTGCCGACCCCGCCAAAACATCAGCCATGACAGAAGCAGACTTGCCGCCACACAGGGGCCTGGGACCCAGTCCAGCGACAACATTGACAACAGGGGCACCACAATCAAGCCAGCCCCCAATCCCGAAGCGGCTTGCAGCAAACTCCCTAACGCAACGATGCCCGAGGCCAACAGCAGTTCCAACAATGAAGTCATTGATCAGCGATCGCAGTCATCCGAGTATCCGCACCTAGCATGGAAGGCATCTAATTGAGTTCTGCTGCAGACGGCGATGAACTTTCGGACTCGTCTCGCGATTGGCTTTAGCGGCCTGCTGATTGTATCGAGTCTGGGTATCAGCACTGTCATCGGTCAGCGAGCAGTGCAACTCTCGCGCACGGCTGCCGGAGATCGGCTACTCGAAACGGCATACCAATTTTCCACGCTACTCGACCAGAGCATGTGGTCTCGGGCCAATGAAATTGTGACCCTGTCTAGCGTTCCGGACTTGCTGAGCGATCGCAATCGTCCAGAGATTCAAAGACTGCTCGATCGACTCAAACAAGAGTTGCCTGTCTTTACTTGGGTGGGTCTGCTCGATCGCCAGGGTTCGGTGATTGCCTCCACCGATCGCATCATTGAAGGGGTGAATATCGGCAGCCGTCCCGTCTTCCAAAAAGGCATTCAGGGGCTGTTCATTGGGGATGTTCACGATGCGGTCTTGCTCGCCAACAAATTTCCGAGACAGCCCAATGGCGAGCCAATTCAATTTGTCGATATTTCCATTCCCATTCGAAACAGTGGCGGCGCGATCGCGGGGGTGCTAGCTTCGCATCTCAGCTGGGAATGGGCACGCGATGCCGAGTCAACCATTCTTTCGCCGATCGCAGCAGATCGTCAGGTTGAACTGTTTGTTGTTGCCAAAGACCGCACGATTCTACTGGGGCCCGAAGAATTTGGGAAAGGCGCAACTTTGAAGACCTTGCCTGCCAACTTATCGACAGGTGCTAGTGGCTGGCAGGTATTGCGCTGGCCCGATGGCAAAGACTACGTCACGGCGTATCGTGTGTCCCCGGGCTATCGCAGCTACAGCGGTTTGGGCTGGATTACCGTTGCCCGCCAACCGATCGCAGTGGCCTATGCGCCCGCCCGCCAACTGCAACGGGACATCATCCTATTCACCCTCCTCAGCAGCGGTGCAGTGGTTGGGGTGACCTGGCTTCTATCCGATTGGTTTGCTAAGCCGCTCCGGCAGCTCTCGTCCTGGGCTAGTCGTTTGGAACAGGGCGATCGCAGCGATCGCCGGCCACCCTCTTGGGTAGGTGAGCTGGGTAAAATTTCGCAGGTTGTTCAGCGATTAGACGCCCAAGCAGAAGCACAAAACCAAGCTCGTCAAAAAGCGGAATCATTGGCACATCACGATGCCTTAACCGGTCTTCATAACCGCTTGGGGCTGGAGACGTACCTAGCCCAATATCAATCGCTAACACCGGATCAAGTCTTGGTTATTTTAGCCATTGATTTGGATGGCTTTAAGCCAGTGAATGACACCTATGGTCATGCGATGGGAGACGCGTTGCTAAAGGCAGTCGCCGCCCGCTTACATGCCTGTATTCGATCGCATGAACTAGCAGCACGCACCGGCGGCGATGAGTTTTTAGTGATTCTGCCCTGTAGCGTCAGTACAGCAGAAGCAGTCGGTGAACAGGTCGGATCTCGGATTTTGCAAGCCTTGAATTCTGTCTTTCCCCTGCAGGGCCAGCAGATTCGAATTGGTAGCAGTATTGGCTTCGCTGTGTGGCCTCTCGATCACCCTGATCTGCTAACCGCTCTGAAAGCAGCCGATACAGCTTTGTACGATGCGAAGCAGCACGGCAAAGGTCACTTAGTCCGCTGGACTGCTGCGTTGAACCAACCCTCTGCTTAACGTCGAGAGAGCCTCAGAGACTCACAGGGTTCCATAGCCACCACCACCCGGCGTGAGAATTTCAAGGCGATCGCCCGCTGAGACTGCCACTTCCACCGTGCTCGGCAGAATTTCTTGACTGCCATCGGCGCGAATCAAGCGATTTTCACCCGTTTGGCCAGCGCTACCGCCCGCCAATCCAAAAGGAGCCACTTGGCGACGACTGCTGAGAATCGTGGCGGTCATCGGCTCCAAGAATCGCAGGCGACGAATTGCGCCATCGCCACCGGCATAGTGACCCGCACCACCGCTGCCCCGCCGAATCGAAAACGCTTCCAGCAGCACTGGAAAACGAGACTCCAACACCTCGGGATCGGTGAGGCGAGAGTTGGTCATGTGGGTTTGCACCACCGAGGCGCCCGCTCCTTCTTTGCCTGCACCCGCACCGCCCGCGATCGTCTCGTAATACTGATAGCGATCGCTGCCAAAACTGAAGTTATTCATCGTGCCTTGGCTGGCTGCCAACAAACCCAACGCACCCCAAAGCGCATCCGCGATCGCCTGCGAGGTTTCGACATTACCGGCAACCACGGCAGCGGGAGCTTGTGGATTGAGCAGACTGCGATCGGGAATTTGAATCGTCAGTGGCCGCAGGCAACCTGCATTGAGTGGAATCGGATGATCGACTAGACAGCGGAAAACATAGAGAACAACGGCACGGGCGATCGCCGCTGGAGCATTGAAATTATTCGGTTGCTGGGCTGAAGTGCCAGTGAAATCAAGCTGGGCTTTGCCGCGATCGCGATCGAGCTGAACGGTGACTTGAATCTGGTTGCCGTCGTCGAGGGGGCAAATGCAGGTCGCTTGCCCTGGATGTTCCGTTGCGAGCTGACGAATGGCTTGGCGAACCGCTTGCTCGGCGTTGTCTTGTACGTGCTGCATGTAGGCCAAGACGGTTGGCAGCGTGAACTGTGCCACGGCTTGCTCCAGCAGTTGTTGCCCCGTGGCATTGGCGGCAATTTGCGCTTGCAGATCCGCCAGATTCTGATCCGGATTACGCGCAGGATAAGGTTCTTGAGAGAGGCGATCGCGGATTGCTGCTTCGAGGAATTGCCCGTTTTTCACCAAGGGCACGCCGTCGAACAGGATGCCTTCCTGCTCAATTTGTTGGCTGCGAGCCGGCATCGATCCCGGTGTGAGGCCGCCGATATCAGCATGGTGGCCGCGACTCGCGACAAAAAACTGTGGTGTGGTTTGACCAGCCAAAAAGACCGGTGTAATCACCGTGACATCCGGCAAGTGCGTGCCGCCCGCGTAGGGGTTATTGAGGGCGTAGACATCGCCAGGCTGAAAATCTGCGCCGACGCGATCGATCAAGCTGCGAACGCTATCGCCCATCGAGCCGAGGTGCACGGGAATGTGGGGCGCGTTGGCGATCAGTTCGCCTGCGGCATTGAATAGCGCGCAGGAAAAGTCCAAGCGCTCCTTGATGTTGACGGAGCTAGCGGTGTTTTGCAGGGTCACGCCCATTTGCTCCGCGATCGCCTGAAACAGATTGTTGAAAATCTCCAGCAGCGCCGGATCGACCGGGGCAGTGGCGGCGGCAGACCAATCGCGTTGCGGAAGTTCTACTGCTTCTAGCAGCAGATCACCAAAGGCATTGAGACTGGCTGCCCAACCCGATTCGATCACATTGGTGCCGGTCGGCTCCAGAATCAGCGCTGGCCCCAGAATGCGATCGCCGACTTCCAGTGACTGACGCTCATAAACAGGTGTGTCTTGCCAGCGATCGCGGCTGAACATGGGCACCGTGGCTTGGATGGGTGGTGGCCCCGATCGCGTTGGCTGAGACTCGGGTAATGCCGCTGCTGGCATTTGCCCGATCGCTTCCACCTGCAACGCAGCAATCACCAAGGGGCGATCGGGCTGGATGAATCCATAGCGCTGTTGATAGTCCCGTTCAAACTGCGCAGTAATTGCCGCAGTGTCCTCGGTCCAAGGCACCAGCAACGCCGAATCACTGCCCGGATAGCGCAACTGCAGCGATTGCAAAATCGTGACTTCGGTTAGGTCCGCAGTGCCATCAGCTTTCAGCTGCTCTAGTGCCCGTTCACTCAGGGCGATCGCCTGCGCTTCCAAATCCGCCAAGGCGCGATCGCTCAACACTTGCTCCACGCTGACCTGTTGCAAGGCACGGCGATCGGCCAAACCCATGCCATAGGCCGAGAGCACGCCTGCGAAGGGATGGATCAAAATCCGCCGCAGCCCCAGCAACTCCGCCAGACGGCAAGCATGCTGTCCACCGGCAGCCCCAAAGCAACAGAGCCAGTAATCACTGAGGTCGCGCCCACGCTGCCACGACACTTTTTTGATGGCGTTAGCCATGTTGTCGAGGGCGATCGCGAGGAACTGTTCGGCCAACTGTTCCGGCTGGTAGGGCTGTCCCGTCTGCTGAGCGATCGTAGTGGCCAGCTTCTGAAATGCCTGATTGACTGCGGCTGTATCCAAGGGGCGATCGCCGGTTGCCCCAAATACGGCTGGGAAAAATTGCGGCTGCAGTTTGCCGACTTGGATGTTGGCATCCGTCACCGTCAACGGCCCGCCCTGCCCGTACCCCTTAGGACCCGGATGGGCTCCGGCAGACTCGGGTCCCACCTGCAGACGGCCATCTTGGAAACGCAGAATTGAGCCGCCACCTGCTGCAACGGTGTGAATATCCAGCAGCGGTACTTGCAGACGCACCCCCGCAATTTCGGTTTGGTAGACCCGCTCCAGTTCACCGGCGAAGTGGGCAACATCGGTGGAGGTGCCGCCCATGTCAAAGCTGATCAGTCGATCGCAACCGGCTCGTTGACTGACCGCGATCGCCCCGACCATTCCCCCAGCGGGTCCCGAAAGAATGCTGTCTTTGCCGCTGAAAGCGGCAGCGGTTGCGAGCCCCCCATTCGACTGCATGAACAGCAGTTGCGGCCCCTGATTCTGCGATCGCAGAGCACGACTGACGCGATCGACATAGCGACGCAGCACCGGCGACAGGTAGGCGTCGGCAACGGTGGTGTCACCCCGCGCAATCAAACGCTGCAGCGGGCTGACTTGATGCGAAACCGAGATTTGCTGAAAGCCAACTTCCGCCGCGATCGCAGCCAGTTGTTGTTCATGTTGGGGATAGCGGTAGCCATGCATCAGTGCGATCGCGCAGGCAGTACAGCCCTCGTCTCGGGCTTGCTGCAGTTGTTGTTGAATTGCCTCTACATCCATCAGCGGTTGCAGAATTTCGCCGCTGGCACTGACCCGCTCGCAGACTTCAATCACGCGATCGTAGAGTGGCTCCGGTTGCTGAATGATTCGCGCAAAAATGTTGGGGCGATTCTGGTAGCCAATCCGCAGCGCATCGCCAAAACCTTGGGTGATCAACAGCACAGTGCGATCGCCCTTGCGTTCCAGCAAGGCGTTGGTGGCAACAGTGGTGCCCATCTTCACTGCCGCGATCGCCGCAACGGGAAGCGGTTGATCCGCCGTCAGTCCCAGACAGTCGCGAATGCCTTGGAGCGCTGCATCCTCGTAGCGATCGGGATTCTCCGAGAGCAGCTTGTGCGCCATCAACGTGCCATCAGGACGCTGGGCCACAATGTCGGTAAAAGTGCCGCCGCGATCGATCCAAAACTGCCATTGACTGCCATTGGCGACCGGAGCGGGCATAGTGAAGGAGAGACTGAAGACGAGCCTCTCCATTGTTGATGATGCTGACCCCGGCTCACAGACTTCAGCTTTGCCCTGCCGACCTGCCGTGAAGCGAGTGACCGATCCCAGCCGAGTTGAAGCCCTGCTGGCCGAATTGCGGCAGGAATTTGACCGCCTCCGCCAAGAGCAGGAGCGCGGTCGGGATCTGCGATCGCTGCTGCGGGCCGTCTCGGTCGACGATCTGGCGCAGACACTCTACCAGTCGCTCGATCCGCAGCAACTCAAACGGTTGCAGCGCCGCTTGGAAAGCTATCAATGCCAAGAAGAAGGCTGGGATGAGCTCGAGCGGGATATTGAAAAGCTGGTGCCGCTGCCTTGGACGCTGATTCGACAGTTCATCTTGGGCTTGGCTCAGCAAAAATTCTCGGCGGTGCAAACTCCAGAGGATTTGGCCGCTTGTTTGGCCGACGAATATGCTGTTCGGCTGGATCTGCGTCAGAAAACTGACTGGTTCCGAGCGTGGGCGCTACTGCGCTACGGCCTCAGTGCCGGCACGGTGCTAAACAATCCGCCCCACAGTATCCACCAGTTTGTGGAGCAGGCGATGCAGTTTGGGGCGCAGCAACGGCGATCGCGATCGCAGCAGCATCAATCCCCCCCGCAGAATCGCCAAACCTCAAAGTCACCGACGTCCGGCGCTGAAGTCCCAGCGGCTGCGACTGTCTTGGGTTTGCCCTGGCCAACCACCCTGCAAGAACTGAAAGCGACCTATCGTCGCCTAGCGAAAGCGAACCACCCCGACCTGGGAGGCGATCCCGATCGCTTCCAGCAAATTCAACATGCCTACGAAGAACTGCGATCGGTGATGCAGTAACAGTGGCTAGAGCGTGAGGCCAGTCGGTGGTTTAGCCCCAGTGATCAATTAAGCATTCTTTAGAGTCAGAAGTAGCAATTTAAGTTTCCAAATCTCGTCGTGATTTCTAGCTAGCGGCTATCGGGATTGACATCCATAAATTGAACAAAATTTTTAGGGCAATAACAATTTGTCAAGAGCACATTAGTTTCAAAATTTCTAAGTTACTTTCTGCTTATGGCAGGTCAACTGGGCATTCCTGCAAGCTAAATTAACTGAATTCATTGACTTGCGATGCTAAAAAAATCAAGACTTTCCTCAGGTTGGTTAGGACTGATTGTTGGCTTGGTCTTGATTGGTAGTTTGTGTCTCCCTTCGCCAGCTCAAACACAAACGTGGCGATCGCTTTCGAATGTTGTTTGGGGACAAGGATTACCGGCTTTTAGTTACCCATTCAGCAAAACCTCACTCGTTGACTATGACGGTGGGGTGACTAAGCAGGTTGGAACCTATAACTTTCCTGTTAGCAAAGGAATGGCTGGGGTCTACATGACCCTAGAGCCGGGTGCTATCCGAGAATTACATTGGCATGCGAATGCAGCCGAGTGGGCCTATGTGATTGAAGGCCGCACTCGCATTACCCTAACCAACCCAGAGGGCGAAGTTCAGATTGCCGATGTCGAGGCAGGAGGACTGTGGTATTTTCCTCGGGGCTGGGGGCATAGCATCGAGGGGATCGGCCCTGGAACAGCCAAATTTCTACTCGTCTTTAATGACGGAACTTTCTCAGAAGGTGCAACCTTTAGCATCACTGACTGGCTTTCCCACACCCCCATTGCTTGGGTTCAACAAAATTTTGGCTGGAGTCAGTCTGAGGTTGAGAAACTCCCAAAAAAGCAAGTCTATATCTCTCGCTATAGTCCCCAACTTCAACCGCTGAATCAGACACAGTCTCGCAATCCAAATACGCCCAAGATAGCCATTCCCTATACGCACAATCTTTTGGCTGAGCAGCCACGCACAAAACAGGATGACAGTTCGCTTCGGTTAGCTAGTGCCAAGGAATTTCCAGCGAGCTTCAACATGGCTGGTGCAATTCTGCGGCTAGAACCGGGAGCAATGCGGCAACTGCACTGGCATCCGAATGCAGATGAATGGCAGTACGTGCTCAATGGTTCGATGGATCTTGCTGTCTTTGCTTCTGAAGGCAAGGCGAGTATGAGTCGTCTGCAGAAAGGGGATGTGGGCTATGTCCCTAAAGGGTATGGACATGCACTGCGCAATAGTTCTGATCAACCCCTAGAAGTTCTGATTGTTTTTAATGATGGCAACTATCAAAGTATTGATCTCAATGATTGGATCGCGAGTAACCCGAATTCTGTCTTAGAAAATGTCTTTCAGATCTCTCCCCAGCTCCTCGAAAAAATGCCGAGGAACAGCAATGTTTTGATTTCCCAATAGAACAAGTCCGTCGAGTGGGTTGTCTCAGCGGTTAAAGGCACAAAGCAAAATGGCAAAACAAAAGTGGGCGATTCGGATCGCTATTGTTACCATGCTGTTGGTCTTTTGGCAGACTTTATCACTGCAACTGCCTGCCTTCTCTCATGATCCAAGGAGGATTGAACTGCCTGCTATTTGTTCAGTTAAGCTGCAGGATCCCAAAATTACTTGGCAACTACCCACAGATGTCGAAGGTGAATTAACCCAAGATAACTTTAATGTCGTTCAACGGGCTGCTGATCTCTTTGCCTGGCAAGAGTTTATCGCGCTGAATTGGCCTGCAAAAGAGGGCGATCGCGGGCAACCTGATCAGACAGCAACGCTCGCTCAACTTGGGCCTCGGGTCTGGGAGACGTGGAAAGAGACTAGTGAGGTCTATCGACCAGATGGCTTGCAGCCAGATCCCTGGAATAGTTTGCCAAGACAATCAAGGCTGTCTTCTCAGGCTGGGCTGAAGAAGGTGTTATTCCGCAGCAGCAAAGTCGATGAAATCTTGAATGATCAGTTTCAGCCGACCAAAGCAGATGGCACCTTGCCTGGGACATTAACTGATCAAAGAGGGAACGTTGTCCGCTATGAAATTCGGATGAATAAAGTCTTATTTGACTATGTTGTTGCTAACAAGCTTTATCAGTCAGAGAAGCAATCAAGCTTTCCCGAAATCTCAGCTCCTGTCGGATCCATTTTAGTCAAAGCTGCTTGGCGAGAAGTTAGCCCTGAGGAACAAGGACGATTCTATACAGCACTGGCTGATGTGCAAAATCTTGAGGGCGATCGCTACCAAGAAAAATTAATGGGCTTGGTTGGCTTCCATGTGATGACGAAGACAGCCAGCGCGCCCCAGTGGATCTGGAGTACCTATGAGCAGATTGATAATGTAGAAGGTCTGCATCCTTCCTTCTTTAATCCCGATTGTCCTAGCTGTCTGCAAAATCAGCAAACGCAGCCACAAGTTCCAAATCAAATTACGCGTGAAACTCCTATCCCAGCGGTTGATCCTGATTGTAGTCAAAAATCAGCAGCAGTAGACAATATTGTCGCTTTAAATCAAGTGATTCAAAAAGGATTAGGTGATTCAGTTTGGCGTCACTATCAGTTAATTAATACTCAATGGCCTGTCCCTTCACGGCAACCATCGAGTCCGTCAACTGTCTTCACGGTTTTGCCGACTGTTCTGGCAAACACCACGATGGAGAGCTATATCCAGAAGAGTTCTTCCTGCATGGGGTGTCATGCGATCGCCCGATCTAGTAATGCACAGCAGTATCGTTCAGCCGATTTTAGTTTCACATTTGCTGATGCAAGACCAGTTCTAAAGAACACCCAAATTATCCCTCCTCCTCGCTCACCCAAAACGAACTGGGCTCGAGACAACTGGAATAGTATTTTGCGGGGCTATCAGATTGCGAATAAAACCTATGAGACCCTGCCTCAGTATGTTCCCCAAGCAAAACTTCACTGTGCAAGCTGTCATCTCAGTGTTGGAGCCGATCCTAAAGCCTCATCTTGGTTTGGGATGATCAAAAAATATCAGTACCCAGAAACTGACGATTTACAGAAGCGAATCAACTCTTGTTTTGAGCATAGTCTCAATGGCCTGCCGCTACCGCTTGAAAGAGATAATCCAGAATCTCAAGCCCTAATCACCTATATGCAGTGGCTCGATCAGGAAGCAGAACGATTCAAAATCACACTCCCTAAAACGGCTTATCCCAATATTCAAAAGCTCAATGGAGATTCAAAGTTAGGTCAGGCTATCTTTGAGCAAAAGTGTGCATTTTGCCATGGATTGAATGGCGAGGGTCGCTATGGCAGTAACACCTACTATCGTCCAGCTTTATGGGGTAATCAGTCCTTCAATCGTTTAGCTGGGCTTGCACAGACAGAAACCCTCGCAAAGTTCTTGAAATCGAATATGCCCTATCAATTTGGAGGCAACCTGACAGATCAGGAAGCCTGGGATCTAGCAAGCTTTATCGATCGCCAACCCCGCCCCCAAGGTCCCTATCAAAAGCCTTAAGCCCTCATGGTGACTGGGCTATGGCGGTAGCGATAATAGGCAGCGCAAGCGCCTTCGCTGGAGACCATCGGTGCACCCAAGGGGGTTTCGGGGGTGCAAGTGCGGCCAAAGGCCGGACAGTCGCAAGGCTGCTTCTGGCCTTGGAGGACAAGACCACTCATGCAATCCGGAACAGGCGCTGGCTCGATCGTCTCAGCGATCGCAAAACGTCGGCGGGCATCAAAGGCTTCGAAGGCTGGTTGGAATTGCAGGCCACCTTCAGGAATGGTGCCGAGGCCACGCCAGTCTTGATCCGCGATCGCAAAGACCCGTTCCACCCATTGCTGGGCTGCTGGATTGCCGCCTGGCTGAACGGCTCGACCATAGCAATTCACGACTTCAAATCGCTCCGATTCCAGTTGGTCAATGCAGGTATAAATACCTTGCAAAATATCCAGCGGTTCAAAGCCTGTAACGGCGATCGGGACGCGATAACGCTGGGCAATCGCGGGATAGTCTGCCAGACCCGCAACCGTGCAAACATGACCAGCGGCCAGAAAAGCCTGAATACGGCAGCCAGGATCCTCTAGTAACTGCACCATCGCGGGAGCTACCCGCACATGGGAGAGCAGGATCGAGAAGTTGTCTAGTCCTAACTGCTGGGCTTGAGCGATCGCGAGAGCGGTTGCTGGCGCTGTGGTTTCAAAGCCAACGGCCAGAAAGACGACTTGGCGATCGCGGTTCTTGGCGGCGATCGCGACGGCATCCAGCGGACTGTAGACAATCTGAACTTGAGCGCCAGCGGCGCGGGCTTGTTGCAAACTCTGCTGGCGATCGCCGGGGACACGCAGCATATCGCCGAAGCTGCAGATCGTGACTTGGGGATCCGCTGCGATCGCGATCGCCTGATCGATCACGGCACCGGGGGTGACGCAGACTGGGCAACCGGGGCCATGCAGCAGCGTCACTCCCTCGGGCAACAGAGTATCGAGGCCATAGCGAACGATGCTGTGGGTCTGACCACCGCAGACTTCCATCAGTGTCCAAGGGCGGGTGACTCGCTGGGCGATCGCCGCTACCCACGTCTGAACGGCTTCGGCCTGCCGAAATTCCTCGACGTAGCGCACCTCAACCCCCCACAAATACTTCGGGCACTGCCCACGTTCCACTTTGCAGCGATCGCAGGTATTGAACCCGTTCAAAACGATCGGGCGCCGGACAGGACTGCTGACTCATGCAGCCCTGCAGGAGCGCTAAGGATGGACAGTCATGCTCCGCCAGCCAAGTCTGTAGATCGGATTCGATCCGAGTTAGAACATCAGGGCCGTGGCGCAGAATTGCACCCACAATCTGAGTCGTGGCGGCTCCAGCCATCACCATGCGGATCACATCATCGGCACGCTGCACGCCACCAGTCGCAGCAAAATCCACCGCCACTTGGCCGTAGAGCAAGGCGATCCAATGCAGGGGCAGGCGTTGATCCTGCGGATTACTCAAAATCAGCCGCGGCACCACTTCTAGGCTTTCAATGTCGATATCCGGCTGATAGAAGCGGTTAAACAACACCAGCGCTTGGGCACCCGCTTGGGCAAACTGCCGCGCCATGTGTCCCGGACTGCTGAAAAAGGGACTGAGCTTGACCGCCAGTGGTAACTGTGTTGCAGACCGCACTTGCTCAACCACCCGTAGATACTGGGCTTCAACTTCCGCACCACTGCGATCGGGATCGACGGGCAAGGCATAGAGATTCAGCTCTAAGGCATCCGCGCCAGCATCTTCAATCCGGCGAGCGTAATCGACCCAGCCGCTATCGCTGGTGCCATTCAGACTGGCGATGATCGGGATTTGGACCTGCTGTTTCGCCTGCTCAATCTGCCGGAGATAGTGAACTGGCCCAACCGGAAACCACGCGGGTTCCGGCGCGTAGGTCAGCGACTCGGCGTAATGGTGGCTGCCAACCTCCAAATGCTGCCAAACGGCTTGATGTTCCGCTTCAACCTGCTCTTCAAACAGGGAATGCAGCACGATCGCGCTGGCCCCCGCTGCTTCCAAAGCCGGAAGTTGTTCTGTCCGCTCGCTCAAGGGGGCAGCCGCACCCACAACCAAGGGCGATCGCAATTTCAGCCCCAAGTAGTCCATGCTCAAGTCCATCACTGGGGCCCTCCTGCAGCAGGTGTTGATGACGGGGTGGGTTTGGCTAGTGCTTGGTAGAACTGCCAGCGTTGATCCACATCGGCTTGGGCTTGATCGAGCAGTTGTTGTGCCGCTTCTGGCTGACTGAGACGCAGCATTTGGAAGCGATTTTCGGCGTAGAGCGCTTGCGCTAGCGGTAGGTGTGGCGATCGCGAATCGAGTTGCAGCGGATTTTCACCGCGATCGCGGCGGCGCGGATCGTAGCGATAGAGCAGCCAACGACCCGAATCGACCGCGCGTTTCTGCGCCTCCAGTCCCTTGGTCATGTCGATGCCGTGGGCAATGCAATGGGCGTAGGCAATGATCAGCGACGGCCCCGGATAGGACTCCGCTTCGATGAAGGTGCGAATCGTATGCTCATCCCGCGCCCCCAGTGCCACGCTGGCGACATAGGCCGAGCCGTAGGTCATGGCAATCAGACCGAGATCCTTTTTGGCGCTGGGTTTGCCGCCCGCCGCAAATTTCGCAACGGCTGCTCGTGGCGTCGCTTTCGACATTTGGCCGCCAGTGTTGGAGTAGACCTCGGTATCGAGCACGAGGATGTTGACGTCGCGACCGCTGGCGACAACATGATCGAGTCCGCCAAAACCAATGTCGTAGGCCCAACCATCCCCACCGACTAGCCAGACACTCTTGCGAACTAATATGTCTGCCAGATCCAGCCAACGATTGAGGCGATCGCTCACGGATTCATCCACTTCATGGCTCAGCCAGTCTTGCACCTGCTGTTTGAGCTGCTGAATGCGATCGCGCTGCTCGAAAATGCCGGTCTCCTGCGACTGGTCGGCGTTGAGCGTTTGCTGCACCAGATCGGGTGTAAGGGGATTGCCCGCGATCGCCGCAAGGTTGCTTAACAACTGCTTCGCCATCGCTTCCTGCTGATCGAGCGCAACCCGAAAGCCCAAGCCAAACTCCGCGTTGTCTTCAAACAGCGAATTCGACCAAGCAGGGCCACGCCCTTCAGCGTTATGCGTCCAAGGCGTCGTCGGTAGATTGCCGCCGTAGATCGAGGAGCAACCCGTGGCATTGGCGACCAACATGCGATCGCCGAACAGCTGCGTCACCAGCTTCAGGTAGGGCGTTTCGCCACAACCGGCACAGGCTCCCGAGAACTCGAACAGGGGTTGTTGCAGCTGCTGCTGGCCGATTTTGTGCAGATTTAAGACACTGCGATCGACCTCGGGCAAGTTGAGGAAGAAGTCCCAGTTTTGCCGCTCTTGCGATCGCAACGGGGCTTGTGCGGCCATGTTCAGTGCTTTGCGTCGCGGTTGCTGGCGATCGCGGGCAGGACAAACCTCGACGCAGAGCTGGCAGCCGGTGCAATCTTCCGTCGAGACCTGAATCGTGAACTGGCGATCGCCCCAAACCGGATCGCGAGCGGGAACGTGCTTGAACGCCTCCGGTGCTGTCTCCAACGCTTCTGACCCGTAGACTTTGGCGCGAATGACGCTGTGGGGGCAGACGACTAAGCATTTACCGCATTGCACACAGAGATCGGGCTCCCAAACCGGCACCGTGTCGCTGATGTTGCGCTTTTCGTAGCAACTGGTGCCGCTGGGATAGGTGCCATCGACGGGCAGCGCACTGACTGGGATTTGATCGCCTTTGCGAGCCAGCATTGAACCCAGTACATCGCGGACAAAAGGTGGAGCTGATGCGATCGCCGGTGCTTCCGGCACACCCGCCGCAACGGGAACGCCAACCGGCAAAGGTTTGAGGGCGGCCAAGGTCGGCTCAATGATCGCCAAGTTGGCATCAACGACTGCCTGACCTTTCTTTCCGTAGGTTTTCTGGACCGCCAGCCGGTAGGCCGCGATCGCGGCTTCCTGGGGCAAGACGCCCGACAGCGCAAAGAAAGCAACCTGCATCACCGTGTTGATGTGGCGACCTAGCCCTTGCTCCGCTGCTAGTGCATCGGCGTTGATCACCCAAGGCTGGAGTTGCTTATCGAGAATGCCCTGCTGCACTTTTTCGGGCAGTTGCTGCCACGTCTCCTCAGGGCTGTAGGGGCTGTTGATCAGCAGCGTGGCCTTAGGCGCAGCGCTATCGATCAGGTCGAAGCTGTGCAGAAATTGCCACTGGTGGCAGGCGACAAAGTTGGCCTGACTGATCAGGTAGGGTGCGGCGATCGGGCGGGGGCCAAAGCGCAAGTGGGAAACCGTGACCGAACCTGATTTTTTCGAGTCGTAGACGAAGTAGCCCTGCGCCCAGTTATCGGTGTCTTCGCCGATGATTTTGATCGAGTTTTTGTTGGCACCAACCGTGCCATCCGAGCCAAGGCCGTAGAAGATCGCCCGCACCGTGTCGTCGGCTTCGATCGACCAATCGGCATCCCACGGCAGTGACAGATGCGTCAGGTCATCCTCAATCCCGATCGTGAAGGGATGCTGCAGGCGTGGTTGAGCAAGGTGATCAAAGATCGCTTTAACCATCGCTGGCATGAATTCCTTGGAGGAAAGGCCGTAGCGCCCGCCAATGATGCGCGGCGGTTGCTCCAGCCGCGACAGGGATTCGACCACATCCAGATAAAGCGGTTCGCCGCTGGCTCCAGGTTCCTTGCAGCGATCGAGAACCGCGATCGCTTTCACGGTCGCTGGTAGTGCTTGCCGCAGTTCCGCCGCAGGAAAAGGCCGATAGAGCCGCAGCTTCAGCACGCCAACTTTTTCGCCTTGGGCTTGCAATGCTAGTGCGGTTTGCTCAGCGACTTCCGCACCGGAGCCCATCACCACGATCGCTCGTTCTGCATCCGGTGCGCCGACATAATCCACCAGCTTGTAGGCGCGTCCCGTCAGTTGCGCGAATTCATCCATCGCCGTTTGGACAAGAGCCGGAGCAGCGTTGTAGTAGCGATTAACGGTCTCACGGGCTTGGAAGTAGACATCAGGATTCTGAGCCGTGCCGCGAATCACCGGATGGTCAGGACTGAGGGCGCGACGTCGATGCTCACGAATCGCCTCGGCAGGAATGTATTGCTGCAATGCTTCGTCCGGCAGCAGTGCAATCTTCTGGATTTCATGGGAGGTGCGGAAGCCGTCAAAGAAATGCAGGAAAGGAATCCGGCTTTGCAGACTGGCTCGCAGGGCGATCGCGGCAAAATCCTGTGCTTCTTGCACTGAAGCAGAGCAAAGGAGAGCGCATCCTGTTCCCCGCACGGCCATCACATCGCTGTGATCGCCAAAGATCGAGAGTCCCTGTGCTGCCAGCGATCGCGCCGCAATGTGCAACGCCATCGGCGTCAGTTCGCCCGCAATCTTGTAGAGATTGGGGATCATCAACAGCAATCCCTGCGAAGCCGTGAAAGTCGTCGTCAGCGATCCGACTTGCAGCGCCCCATGCACAGCTCCAGCAGCGCCCGCCTCACTTTGCATTTCGATAATGCTGGGCACATCGCCCCAGAGGTTCGGTCGATGTGCCGCGGCCCAAGCATCAGCCCACTCTCCCATGGGTGAAGCAGGCGTAATCGGATAGATGGCGATCACTTCGCTGAGGCGATAGGCTACCCGCGCAACCGCTTCATTGCCGTCCAAAGTGGCGTAGACAGGGGAGGAGGCCATTTTTCTCCGCAGAAAGCGGCATCTGCTCCTATCGTGGGCACCGCGATCGCTGAAGCCTGCAGATTGCGCCGTTTTCTTAGCTTTCGCTCACGCTCTGTTACGCAAGGGATGGGGTGGAAGACCTAGGCGGGCATTAGTGAAACAGGCTTGGCAAAAATCAGGCGTCCGGCGGAGGTTTGCAAGGCACCCGTCACCATCACCGCAATCTCGCTACCAATAAAGGGCCGTCCCTCTTCGACGACAACCATCGTGCCGTCTTCGAGATAGCCCACGCCTTGAGCGGCTTCTTTGCCTTCCTTGAGAATCCGCAGGTCGAAGCGATCGCCCGGCAAATAGGTGGGGCGTAGGGTTTTAGCCAGGTCGTTGATGTTGAGTACCGTTACCTCTTGGATGCTGGCGACCCGATTGAGGTTGTAGTCCACCGTGAGTAATGGTGCTTGCAGGTCCTGTGCGAGGCGAACAAGCTTGGCATCAACGGTGCTGATGTCGTCGTAGTCGGCGCTGTTAATCGAGATGCGGTTAGCGTAGGTCTCGCGCAGGCGGTTGAGCACATCCAAGCCGCGCCGGCCCCGCGATCGCTTCTGGTCATTACTGGCATCGGCGAGTTGCTGCAACTCCTGCAAAACAAACTGCGGTACAATCAGCCGCCCTTCCAAAAAGCCCGTTTCAATCAGGGCTTCAATCCGCCCATCAATG
The DNA here is from genome assembly GCF_003846445.2 of Synechococcus elongatus PCC 11801. Lineage (NCBI taxonomy): Bacteria > Bacillati > Cyanobacteriota > Cyanophyceae > Synechococcales > Synechococcaceae > Synechococcus > Synechococcus elongatus. The sequence goes on from NZ_CP030139.2 coordinate 1,391,118, forward strand.
ATGCAACTGGTGTCGATCACTTTGCTGATTGCCGGTTTGAGCGTTCCTTCCGCTAGCAGGGCAGACTCAACGGAGCCCGGATTAACCAGCCGCAGTAGCGTACGGCCATGGGTATCGGCCAAGGTAATCCCCGACATGCCAAAGGCAATGCTGCCAATCACTGCTGCTAGGGGCTTGAGGAAAACAAACTCGGTTGGAATCGGCAGCAGGAAGACGGGCGTCAGGATCAGGTTGGCAATTACCAGACCGAGAATCAGCCCGACAGCTCGACTGATCAGTTGATCCGTGGGCATCTGCCGCGCTTGCAGCTGCAGTCGTCGGACGGTTGCTTGCGCCAAGAGACCAAACAAGCCACCAAACAAAGCAGTGAATCCGGCGACCACAAAGCGCAGTCCTTCCAGATCCGTGACCTGTTGCAGAGCGCGCTCCGGCAGCAGATCAACTCCCAGGAAACCGGTTACCGCACCGGTGATCAAAAAAAGCAGAATAATCAAAGCGTCTAACATAGTCGCGAACCGAAGCGGCGCAAACTCTGTGGCTGCACGGGATCGCGCCAGCCGCGAGGCAGGGTGCCCCATTATATCCACCCATCAGTATGGGCTTGCTGGCAACAGCGCATGACCAATTTGCCGATCGCAGCTTACCTGCACATTCCTTTTTGCCGCCGTCGCTGCTTTTACTGTGACTTCCCGATCAGTGTCGTGGGCGATCGCCTGCGGGGGGATCAGTCGGGCATGATCCGCCAGTATGTCGACGCACTCTGCCAAGAAATTGCTGCGACCCCCGTTCTCGGGCCAGCACTGCAAACGATCTTTTTTGGTGGTGGAACGCCGTCTCTGCTGAGCCCCAACCAGCTCGATCGCATTCTGCAGGCGCTCGATCGCCGTTTTGGGATTGCGGCAACGGCTGAAATTTCGATCGAAATGGATCCCGCGAGCTTTGATCGATCGCAAGCGATCGCGACGCGTCAGCTGGGCTTTAACCGCGTCAGCATTGGTGCTCAGGCGTTTCAAGACGGTCTACTCGAATGCTGTGGCCGCACCCATAGGCGGGCTGATATCGATCGCGCGGTGGCGGATGTCCGAGCAGCCGGTTTCGAGAATCTCAGCTTGGATTTGATCTCGGGTCTACCCGGCCAGACCTTGGCTGATTGGCAGGCTTCTCTGGAGGCTGCGATCGCCTTGGACCCGACTCACCTTTCGGCCTACGACCTCGTGCTGGAACCTGAAACAGTCTTTGGCAAGCGCTACCAGCCCGGCGATCGCCCCTTGCCAGCGGATGAACAAGCGGCAGCGATGTATCAGCTGACCCACGCCACGTTGGAGGCGGCGGGCTTTGAGCATTACGAAATTTCCAATTACGCGCGATCGGGATTTCAGTGTCGCCACAACCGCGTCTATTGGCAGAATGATTCCTTCTACGGGTTCGGTGTCGGCGCGACCAGCGCCCTGCGAGGTCAGCGCTTTAGCCGCCCCCGTCGCCGAGCAGATTACTTTGCTTGGCTTGAGACACCAGGGGCGATCGCGGCAGCCTGTGCACCGATTCCCCCCGATCCTGCCGATGCCTTGGCAGAGACGCTGATGTTGGGTCTACGGCTTGCGGAAGGGCTGGCTTGGTCTTCGCTAGAGCAGCAGTTTGGTTCAGAGTTTCTGCGATCGCTGCAACCGGTCATTCAGCGCTACCAACAAGCGGGTTGGCTGCAGTGGCAGGGCGATCGCCTTAGCCTGACCCAGCCGGAGGGCATGCTCTTTTCCAATCAAGTGCTGGCTAGTTTATTCGAGCGTTTAGATGCGATCGCGACTGTTTAGGCCAGCGGCTCTTGCTCGGCTGGCTGAGACTGTAGAAACTGGCGATCGCGGACTTCACGGGCATAGCGCTGGACAGCAGACCCGATCGCTTGGCGCAAGTTGAGGTAGGCCGGAGCAAAGGGCGGCTGGGTGGGCGTGAGGCCTAGCAAATCAGCCGTCACCAAAATTTGCCCATCACAGTCGGGGCCGGCTCCAATCCCGATCGTTGGAATAGAGAGTTTCGCCGTGATCGTGGCCGCTAGAGGGTCAGGAATATGCTCCAAGACGATCGCGAAAGCCCCAGCAGCCTCCAGCGCGAGAGATTGTTCCAAAATCTGCTGTTGTGCTTCGGGTGTTTGGCCCTGCTGGCGGTAGCCGAGCTGCCGTACGGATTGCGGGGTTAGGCCCACATGCCCCATCACCGGAATACCGACCTCGACCAGCCGTTGCACCGTTTCTAGGAGGCGCGGATAGCCCCCCTCTAGTTTGACGGCTTGGGCTTCCGTCACCTTCAGCAGCTGACCCGCTGCCAGAATTGCATCCTCTGGGCTGGTTTGGTAGGACAGAAAGGGTAAATCACTGACGATCAACGCATTGCGGCAACCGCGTTGCACTGCTTGCACATGGTGGATCATGTCCTCCAAGCTCAGGGGCAGCGTAGTGGGATGCCCAAGGGCGACCATCGCTAACGAGTCACCCACCAAGACCAGATCAATGCCGGCCTCGTCCAAAATGCTGGCGATCGCAAAATCCCAAGCAGTCAACGCCACGATCGGGCGACCCTGTTGCTTCCACTGACGCAGGTGACGAGGCGTGATCGGCATGGTCGCAACTGAGACGCGCTTCCCCACGCTATCAGACCGGCGCGATCGCTCGATAGGGGAGCAATGCTATGCTGAGATTGACTCGGACCTATGTGGTCAGAACGCCCAAATCCTGTCAGGACCGGAAGGTAGCAGCAGTAAGGGATGCTTTTGACAGGCGTAGACTCCGGGTCACTTTTTTTGCATGAGTCTTTGCGATCGCAGCGAATGTGGCCAGAGTCACTTCCCAGAGCGGCCCTATCGACTTCAACGCCCTGAATGGCAAGGCTATGCTGAAGCAAGACGCCCCAGAGCTGCTGGCATGAGCACTGTTACTGATCTTCTCCAAAAAGCGGTCTACCTCGGCATTGGTTTGGCTTCCTATGTGCCTGAGCTTGCCAAGAGTGAAAATCTCGCTGACCTGAGCGATCGCGTTCAAAAACTGGTGGATGACTTAGTTGCCCGTGGTGAAATGACCACGGAAGAAGCTAAGCAGGCAGTAGAAGAATTAGTTCGTCAGGCTCAAGGTTCTGTCGGGGGGCCTGCGGGTTCTCCCCCACCCATTCCTCAGCCAATTCAAATCACTGTTGAAGAAGTTGAGCCAGAGGCGAATACGAGCGCAGCATCAACTCCTGCCGACAGTGCGCCGCCGAGCAATTCGACTTCTGCCGCGGATGATCTTGAAAGTCTGCGCCAGCAAGTGAGTCAACTGCGGGAAGAGTTGAATCGTCTCAATCAAAACAAAGAGTAGAAGTGCCCAAGTGGACCTTGGCCGTGGCCGATCGCGAGGCTGTGGCGGAGTGCTTCGGTGACGTAGGTTTTGGCTGTTTGCGTCGCTGCCAGCGGATCAAGCCCTAGCGCAGCGTTGGCTGCAATCGCGGCAGCTAGGGTGCAACCACTGCCGTGGGTGTGGGGTGTCGCGATCGCTTCTGTCTTCAAGACTTGGGATTGCTGTCCATCCCACCACCAATCAACACCGTGCCAGTCACCGGTCGCGGCGCCGCCTTTGATCAGCACCGCCTGCGGCCCGCAATCCTGAATAATCTGCGCTGCTCGATCCAAATCAGTAGCGTCTTGAATTTCCATCCCTGCCAACAGTTGGGCTTCGTAGCGATTGGGGGTCAAGACGGTTGCCAGCGGTAAGAGGCGATCGCGCAGGACAGCGATCGCAGCCTGATCAATCAGCACAGCTCCAGTGCGCGACACCATCACTGGATCGATAATTCGAGGAATTGTGAGCGGAGCGATCGCTTGAGCGACCACTTCCATAATCTCGGCATTGAGCAACATGCCGGTTTTCAAAGCTTGAGGCGGTAAATCAGCAAGCACTGCTTTGAGCTGTGCAGTGACCCCTTCTGGGGCGATCGCATCCACGCGCGTCACGCCCAGCGTATTCTGCGCAGTTACACAGGTAATGGCACAAGTCCCGTGGACTCTGTGAAAGGCAAAAGTCCGCAGATCTGCTTGAATACCTGCCCCGCCGCCACTATCTGAGCCCGCAATGGTCAGCGCGATCGGAGGAATCACTGGGGCCGGTTTTGAATTTTCCGCTGCAAGAAGGCCGGTATGTCGAGGCCACCACTCACCGGTGGGTTGACTGAGCTGGGAGCAGCAGGCGAGGGGCTAGAAGATTGAGCGGTGATGGTCGAAGTGGTGTTGAGGTTGGGGCGATCGGTGCTGAAGCCCGTGGCAATGACGGTGATCCGCAGCTCTCCTTCGAGGCGATCGTCGATCACCGCACCAAAGATGATGTTTGCCTCCGGATCAACCACTTCGTAAATGGCATCAGCCGCCGCGTTGACCTCATGCAAGGTCATGTCCCGGCCACCCGTGATGTTGAAGACAACACCCCGTGCCCCTTCGATCGAGGACTCGAGCAGCGGTGAGCTAATCGCAGCGTGCGCGGCTTCCCGTGCACGTGACTTACCCGAACCACTGCCGATGCCCATCAGGGCTGAACCGGCATCGGCCATCACCGCGCGGACGTCGGCAAAATCAACGTTGACCAAGCCCGGAATTGTAATGATGTCAGAAATCCCTTGGACACCCTGCCGGAGAATGTCGTCGGCAACGCGGAAAGCTTCTTGAATCGGCGTTTGCTCCGAGATGGCATGGAGCAGGCGATCATTGGGAATGGTGATCAAGGTATCAACGGAGTTCTGGAGCGCAGCCGTGCCTTCCTCCGCTTGCTTCATGCGGCGACGCCCTTCAAACGTAAAGGGCTTGGTGACAATACCGACTGTCAGCGCCCCCACTTCTTTAGCGACCTCAGCGACAATTGGTGCCGCACCGGTACCAGTGCCGCCGCCCATGCCTGCAGTAATAAAGACCAGATCAGCACCTTCAAGAGCAGCGATCAGGTCTTCCCGCGACTCTTCGGCTGCCTTCATGCCGATCGCAGGATTCCCCCCGGCCCCTAGCCCTCGCGTAAGCTTCTGTCCCAACTGCATGCGCTTGGGGGCTGCGGAATGGAGCAGGGCTTGAGCATCGGTGTTGAGGGCCCAAAATTCAACCCCGCTGACATCGCTGCTGATCATGCGGTTGACCCCATTACTGCCACCGCCACCAACACCAATCACTTTGATGCGAGCAACGCTGCTGGGGATAATCAATTCTTCTGGCTGCCCTAGCGCGTCAAACCCCGACAGAGATCCATCACGGTTGAAGCCATAGGAGTTGTTGATCGGCATAGGGTCGGTCATGGGAGTGAGGAGTAGCGGCCAACCGATAACTTGAACAAGCTAGGTTGAACGTTAGTTTAGGGCAGCGAACTAAAAACAAGAGAATTATTGACGCACTCCGTCGGGAAAGGCAACCGTAACCAGTGGTTGTCAATCACAAAATACTCCGCACGCCCCCCTGAGCAATACGCGCAAGGCTTAGTCAAAAATGCTGATTGTGACACTAAAAACTACGTTGCTCTACTGTGCAACAGTTTGAGGCGATCGCCGTGGTGGAGTAGGTTTCATCTGCACCCGAGGGGTTGCGGGTTGTCGCAGGTCGATATAGGCGATCGCATCCAGATTCGTTTTCTCTGGCAGCTGCCGTAGGCGATCGAGGGTGGCAATTTGCTGGGGTAACAGCGCGGGGTCATAGGGACCGCAATAAACCAGACCGAGCTCTGTTTCCAAAATCAGATTGGTGGGGTCGCGCCAGTCCAATCCTCGAATCTGGACGGGACTACTGCTCAAAAGGGTATAGAGCGCTGGCCACAGGCGTTGATAGGGCTCGCGGTAGCCGCGTACCTTCAGCGTCGTCTGAGGCAAGTTGGCGCCGAGTCGCTCATAGGCGGAGAGGGGATGCCAAACGCCTTGTCGATCGAGAATGCCCCAGCGTTCCTGCGGAGGTTGATTCGGTTCCACTACGACCCGCGAGGCTTGAGCCGTTGCCATAATTTCTTGGACCGTGATTAGCAGACTGGCTGGCAGGAGACGGCGCTGGATCTGTACCTGTTGGAGGGGGGCTGCTTCGAGGAGTCGCTGCTCTAAGCGCTGCGGTTGGAGCTGGAGCAGATTGAGGGGAAATTTTAGGTCTAGCGTGGCAAAGAGGCGATCGCGGTTGAGGGTTTGCTGGCCTTGGATTTGAATGCGCTGCGGGTCTTGGATGATCCACAGCGGACGAGCAAGGACCCAAACTAAACCAGCTGCGATTGCACTCACACCGAGGAAGCGCCAAAACCGCTGCAGTCGCTGTCGCCGCCGTTCCCAGCGCTTCTGGCGACGGCGGGCGGCTAACGAGGCCGTAGAGGTAACTTCGGACTGGTCAGCCATCACCACACTACGGACAGAGGACGGTTAGGCACTGAGGCCAAGGCGTCGATTGAGGAACTGACGCCACTGGAGAGCGAGACTCGCTTCGGTAAACGGAATCAGCACTTGGCGATCGCGCAGTTCCAGCAAGAGATCTGCGGAACCACTGACCGATGCTTCAGGATCAGACAGGACTTGATTTTGCTGTTGCACTTGAATCCGTTGCAACGATCCCAAGTCGATCGTTTCCAGAAAGACAGGTCCTTGGCGACTGGGTTTGCCCCAGACCAAATCGGAGCCACGGACTCCCAGAACAGCACGCACATCATACTTGGCGGTTTCAAAGTCAGCAGCCCAGACTTTGTAGGATTCCAGCTTCTGATACTCATTCCAGCCCGCCCAAGCGAGCCCGATGAACAGCACCAGCAGCGGCAACCAGAGCAGTCCATGCAGCATGGCCTAGCGCTCCACCGCAAGTTCCAGCAGCCGATGCACCAGCTCGGGGAAGGCAACGCCACTGGCTGCCCAGAGTTGTGGGTACATACTCAAGGCCGTGAAACCGGGCAGAGTGTTGATCTCGTTCAGGAAAATCTGGCCTTGGCTATCCAAGAAAAAGTCCAGACGACTGAGGCCCGAAGCATCTACCGCTTGGAAGGCTGCGATCGCGAGTTCTTGAAGTTTTTGCTGCAAGTCCGCCGAGAGTTGAGCGGGGATCAACAGTTGGGCTTTGCCGTCGGTGTACTTGGTTTCGTAGTCGTAGAAGTCGCTGTCGTAGGTGATTTCGCCCAGAATCGAGGCTTGAGGATAGTCGTTGCCCAGCACGGCGCATTCGACCTCGCGGGGATTGGCGATCGCGGCTTCAACAATTAGGCGGCGATCAAGCGCAGCCGCTTGGTCAAGGGCAGCTTCTAGTTCAGCGCGATCGCGGACTTTAGCGATCCCCACTGACGACCCTAGATTGGCGGGCTTCACGAAACAGGGATAGCCCAACTCCGTTTCAATCTGATCCAGCAAACTGGTATAGCGGCAGGGATCTGAAAAAACTTGGCTGCGATTGACGGCAACGTAGGCCACTTGCGGCAGACCCGCTTGAGCAAAAGCCTGTTTCATGGCGATTTTGTCCATGCCCAAGGCTGATCCCAGCACACCGGAACCAACAAAGGGACGCTGCATCAGCGTCAGTAAACCCTGAATCGTGCCGTCTTCGCCGTTGGGGCCGTGCAGGATCGGGAACCAGACTTCGATTTCGCGACAGTTCGCCGGGAATTGCCAGCGATCGCGGGGTGCTTCGACCACTAGCGGTTGCTGACTGGCAAGGACTTGGGCTGCGGTTGCGCCGCTGTGCCAGCCACCTTCCTTATCGATGTAGAAGGGCAGGACTTGGTAGCGATCGCGATTGGTTGGATCAGCCAAAGCAGAGGCGATCGCCGCTGCCGAGCGGATCGACACCTCATGTTCGCCCGATCGCCCGCCAAACAGTAACCCAACCTTTTTTGCTGCCACGCTGGGCGTCCTCCCTGATCGCAGCGTTACTTTAACACCCAGCCGCCACGGGGCTGAGGATCTGTCCCGTCAGGCTGAAGGCACGCGTTTCTGTGATCCGTACTGGCACCAGTTGCCCTTCTAGTTGGGCGATCGTGCCATCGCAGAAGACGAGGCGATTGGTGCGCGTCCGACCCATCACCTGCTGAGGATTGCGCGGATTGGTCGCTTCGATCAGCACTTCTTCAGTGCGACCCAAATAGCGCTGCGAGCGATCGGCAGCCATTTGCGCCACCAAGTGATTGAGCCGCTGCAGGCGATCTTGCTTGACCTCTTCCGACAGTTGATCCGGTGCGTTGGCGGCTGGCGTGCCCGGACGGGGTGAATAGGCAGCGGTGTTGACCAGATCAAATCCGACCTGTTCAACCAGTTTCAGTGTGTTCTCAAATTGTTCTTCGGTTTCACCTGGGAAAGCCACGATCGCATCCGCACTAATTGCGGCATCGGGGATGATCTCGCGGATCTGTTCAACAATTCGCAGATAGCGCTCGACGGTATAACCGCGCGCCATCGCTTTCAGGACATCGTTGTCACCGGACTGGAAGGGAATGTGGAAGTATTCGCAGACCTTGGGCAACTCGGCACAGGCGCGGATCAGTCGCTCAGTGAAATAGCGGGGGTGACTAGTAGCAAAGCGGATTCGCTCAATCCCCGGCACATCGTGGACGTAGTAGAGCAAGTCCGTCAGAGTGTGCAGGTGGCGACCTTCAGGGGTGCTACCCGGCAGATCGCGACCGTAGGCATCGATGTTTTGTCCCAGCAGCGTAATTTCACGGTAGCCCTGGGCTGCCAACTGTTCGATCTCAGCCCGGATCGCCGCCGGTTCCCGCGATTGCTCGCGACCGCGAACATTGGGAACCACGCAGTAGGTGCAGCGCTCGTTGCAGCCGTAAATGACATTGACCCAAGCGGTGATAGTGCTATCGCGGCGAGGTTGGGTGATGTCTTCGGCGATTTCGACTTCTTCAGTCGCAACCACTTGACTGCCTGCTTCCACCTGGGTCAGCAAATCGGCGAGGCGATTGGCATGTTGCGGCCCCATCACCAAGTCCAGCTCTGGCACCCGCCGCAGTAGCGATTCGCCTTCTTGCTGCGCCACACAGCCCGCCACAATCAACGTCAGATCCGGTTGCTGGCGTTTGCGTTCGGCCTGTCGACCCAAGTAGGAGTAGACCTTTTGCTCGGCATTGTCGCGAATCGTGCAGGTGTTGTAGAGCACCAGATCCGCGTCGTTGGCTTCCTCGCTCCAGACATAGCCCAAATCCTCGAGGATGCCAGCCATCCGCTCCGAGTCGGCCTTGTTCATTTGGCAGCCGAAGGTGGTGATGTGGTAGCGCCGAGGCGTGGACATGACGATGGCAGGGACAGCCGCAGGAAACAAACCTTTATTCTAAAGGTCACTTTTCGACCCCGCGCAGTCGGGCGATCGCGTGCAACTCTCGTTTGAACCGTTCACTGTTAACAAACGCTTTGCCCTGCGAATCAGTCGCGGCAGTACCCAAGCGACCACGAATCTCTGGGTGCGCCTGCAGCAGGACGGCGTTGAAGGTTGGGGAGAAGCCTCACCGTTTTCAACCGGTCAGCAGCCACAGACGACAGAATTACTCAGTGAAGCGTTGACTGCGATCGCTCCGGCTCTGGGTGATCTCGACCCCTGGAATCAACAGCAGTTTGAAGATCTGACGCAATCGCTCCCTTCTGCCGCTAGAGCTGCTCTCGATTTAGCGGTGTGGGATTGGCGCGGGAAGGCGTTGGGACAGCCGCTCTGGAAACTGTGGGGACTCGATCGCAATCGCTGTCCGGTCACCTCCGTCACGATCGGTATTAGCTCACCCGAAGCAGGACAGGACCGTCTTGCCGCTTGGCGCGAGTTGTTCGAGCCAGCCCTGATTAAAGTCAAGCTCGGTAGTCCCGAAGGTGTTGAGGCCGATCGCGCCCTACTGAATGCCCTGAAAGAAGTTGCTCCGACAACGCCCTTCAGCGTTGATGCCAATGGCGGCTGGGATGTCGCCACCACGCGATCGCTGGCGGATTGGTTAGTCGAGTCCGGCGTCATTTATCTAGAGCAGCCGCTCGCTAAAGGGCAGGAAGCGGATTTGCTACGACTCCGCGATTTGCCGTTGCCGGTCTTCGTCGATGAAAGCGCTTGGACCAGTCAGGATGTGGCGGCTTTGAGTGATCGCGTCGATGGGATCAATCTCAAATTGCTGAAAACCGGCGGCCTCACAGAAGCCTTGCGAGCGATTCACACAGCCCGGGCTCACGGCTTGCAGTTGATGCTGGGCTGCTATTCCGACAGCAGCTTGCTCAACAGTGCGGCAGCTCAGTTGGGACCCCTAGTCGATTATCTCGACCTCGACAGTCACCTGAATTTACTGGACGATCCTTTCAGGGGTGCCACGATCGAGGCGGGGCGTTTAGTACCGAGCGATCGCCCCGGTCTTGGTGTCCTTCGGCAAGAGTAACCATGCTGCAACCCGAGCATCGATTGGCAGTGCTGCTGCACGGCGGCATTCTGGGGGACAGTGGCAAAACAGGGCTGACTCTGCTGCGCTACCGTCAGGGCGCGATCGCAGCGGTGATCGATCACGAGACAGCGGGACAGGACTTCCAGAAGCTGACAGGCATTCCGCGATCGCTGCCGATTTATGGATCTGTAGCGGAGGCGATCGCGGCAACGGAAATTGATGTGCTCGCGATCGGGATTGCCCCATCTGGCGGTCAGTTGCCCGCGCCATGGCTAGCCGAAATTGATCAGGCTGTGCAGGCAGGACTGGCGATCGCAAATGGACTGCACACGCCACTTCTCCCGCGCTATCAGGCGCAGCTTCAGCCCGATCAATGGATCTGGGACATTCGCCAAGAACCAGCAGGATTGGCGATCGGGGGTGGAAGGGCGCGATCGCTAACGGCTCAGCGAATTTTGACCGTCGGCACTGACATGAGTGTCGGCAAGATGTCCGCCACCCTAGAACTCGATCGTGCCGCTCAAGCAAAAGGACTGCGATCGGCCTTTGTCGGCACAGGCCAAGCCGGCATCCTGATCAGTGGTCAAGGTGTACCGCTCGATGCGGTGCGCGTCGATTTTGCTTCCGGAGCGGTAGAGCAGGCAGTCCTGTCTGCAGCAGAGCAAGCGGATTACGTCTGGGTTGAAGGTCAAGGCTCATTGCTACATCCCGGCTCAACTGCCACTCTGCCTTTGCTCCGCGGGAGCCAAGCAACTCATCTGGTGCTTGTTCATCGCCTCGGACAGACCCACAATCGCCACTTTCCTGAGTTCACGATTCCACCTCTGACCGAAGTGATTCAGCTCTATGAATCGCTGGCAGCAGCAGCAGGCATCTTCGGTAGACCCAAGATTGTGGCGATCGCCCTGAATGGTGGTCAAGCCAGTGACGAGACTGTTTTAGACGCTGCTGCTCAGATCAACAGAGAAACTGGCTTACCCTGCACAGATGCAGTGCGGTTTGGCGCGGCAGACTTGTTGACAGCCATTCTGGAGGCTTGCGACCCCTGACCCGTACAATGGCGCTGCAACATCAACATAAATCCGATTGATGGGCATTCATTCCACCGCGGTTATCGATCCCCAGGTTGAGCTGGGTGCAGATGTCGAGATTGGCCCCTATGCGGTGGTGCAAGGCTCGGTGCGTTTGGGCGATCGCTGTTGGCTAGGTCCCCACTCAGTGGTAATGGGCAACCTACAGCTCGGGTCTGATTGCCGGGTTCATAGTGGTGCGGTCTTGGGCGATTGGCCGCAAGATTTGTCTTTTCAGGGCGCGGAAAGTCATGTGGTGATTGGCGATCGCAATGTCTTCCGCGAAGGCGTCACGGTTCACCGCGGTACGAAAGAAAACAGCGTCACCACGATCGGTAATGACTGCCTGCTGATGGCTAACAGTCACGTGGCTCACAATGCCAGCTTGGGGAATAACGTAATTCTGGCGAATGGGGCACTGATTGCGGGCTATGCCCAAGTCGGCGATCGCGCTTTCATTAGCGGCAACTGTCTTGTTCATCAATTCACCCGTGTCGGGCGTTTGGCGATGATGAGTGGCGGCTCAGCAGTGCAAAAAGATTTGCCGCCCTTCTGCATGACGCGCAGCTCCACCAGCAACATCGTTATGGGCTTGAATGTCGTTGGTCTGCGGCGGGCAGGCGTCTCCGATCGCGATCGCCTCGAACTGAAGCGAGCCTTCAGCATCCTCTATCGCGAACGACTATCTTTTTCAGAGGCGATCGCGCGACTTTCAGCAGACTTTAACTCACCATTAGTGACTGAACTGCAAGCCTTTGTCAGTAGCTCAGAGCGCGGAATTTGCCGCTTTCTACGAACTGACTTGGATTGCTAGGGCCAACGTCTCAACTCTTTTGCACTAGTGACACGCCGCAAACGTTTGGCTAGCGATCGCGTCTTGCTTGGCGAATCATTTCAATAATCATGCCTGATCCAGCACCCAGCAATCCCCACAGATAGGGCATGTAGGAAACTAAGCGCCGATAATAAGCAGAGGCATAGACTTCAAACTCGGCAGAGGTCAAAGTCTTGCCAAAAATATAGCCACAAATTGCGCAAAGCATTCCTGCATAAATCACGGAACTCCAGCGCATCACATCGCTCCTTTACGAAGTCAACTCAGGTTGGTTGGAATCTGATGCATGTCGCTTTGAACTGAAGAAACGCCGCGTGATCGACTTCAAAATCACATAGTTGGCAGGCACAATCAGCAAGCTCAAGACAGTTGCAACCAATAGACCACCGAATACGACAGTCCCAAGCGACCAGCGACTAGCTGCACCCGCCCCTTGGGCAATCACTAAGGGGAAGAAGCCAATCAAGCTAGAAATAGCTGTCATCACAATTGGGCGGAATCGCAGTTTGGCTGCTTCCATCGCTGCCTCTGTAAAAGTGGCACCTTTGGCAACCGCTTCGTTGGCGTAGTCAACAATCAAAATGGCGTTTTTAGAAGCCAAGCCAATCAACATCACCAAGCCGACTTGGGCATAGACATCCAGAGGGATGCCACGCAGGTTGAGGAACACCAAGGCGCCCAAAATTGCCAGTGGGACAGTAAGCAGAATGATGAGTGGGTCGACATAGCTTTCGTACAGTGCCGCAAGCACAAGGAAGACAACCACAATCCCAAGGGCAAAGATCAACGGCGCTAGTGCACCTGCTGACACCTCTTCCCGAGCCAAGCCAATCAGGCCACTTCCAAAGCGTTGGAAGTTGGCTTTTGCGAAAGCATCCTTGAGGCCTTGAATGATTTGACCCGTACTTACGCCAGGAGCAGCAAAGCTATCAACTTCAATTGAACGGAACAAGTTGTAGTGAGTAATGTAGAGCGGACCAACCTGTTGCCGAATTGTCAGGAACTCAGACAGTGGCACCGTTTGGCCTGTGCGCGATCGCACGTAGATCTGCTTCAGAGAGTCGGGCGTAGCGCGGAAGTTGTTGTCGGCTTGAATGTAGACCTGATAGGAACGGCCAAATTGGGTGATTTGGTTGACGTACTGACCACCCATGTAGCTGCCGAGTGTTTGTAAGGCTTGACCAAAGTCAATATCCAGAGCCGCAAGGCGATCGCGATCGACGTCAATTTCAATTTGTGGTGAGTTGGCAGTAAACGGTGTAAAGGTCTGCCGTGTGATTGGATTTTCACGGGCAAGACCAATAATTTTGTTAACGGATTCGAGGAACTGACTGACAGTCAGAGCACCACCCGTTTGGTCTGTGACCAAGAATTGAACACCACCATAGGCTGCAAAGCCAGGAATCGCTGGGGGCAACACCGTCCGAACTTGTGCCTCAGAGATTCCCTCAAACATCTTTTGATTGATGCGCGCCACAATCGCTTCCGCAGATTGATCAGCTGCCTTGCGTTCATCCCAAGGTTTCAGCGAAGCGAAATAAATGCCGAGGTTGTTGCCCTGTCCAATAAAACTAAAGCCGCTAATGACTGCTGTTGAGGTCACAGAAGGCTCAGTCTCTAGGATGCGCTGAATCTTCTGCCCAACGTCTTGCGTGAAGTTCAGTGGTGCCCCTTCAGGACCAATAATCAGACCCAAGAAGTAACCTTGGTCTTCAGTGGGTACAAAGCCTGTCGGTGTTGTTGTGAATAACCAGCCCGTCAAGGCAAGCCCAGCAGCAAATAAAGCGATAACCAAGAACTTAAGGCGATCGATAATCTCGAGCAGCTTGGAATAGACAATCCGTACTCTGTCAAATCCAGCGTTGAAGAGATTAAAGAACTTTCCAAGTAATCCTTTGCGCTCTTTCGCCGGCCTCAGGAGTAAGGCACTCATCGTGGGCGAGAACGTCAGCGCGTTAAACGTCGAAATGAGAATTGTAAAAGTCAGCGTTAGTGCGAACTGCTGGTAGATTCGTCCGGTTGCCCCAGGGAAAAAGGCGACAGGCAGGAAAACCGCAAAGAGAACGACAGACGTTGCGATAACAGCGCCGAACAGGATATCCATTGCCTCAATCGAGGCTTCAAGGGGCGTTTTCCCTTCCTCAATCTTTTCTGTGATGGCTTCAACCACCACGATCGCATCATCAACGACCAAGCCGGTTGCTAGAACCAGACCAAACAATGTCAACAGGTTGATCGAGAAGCCAAAGGCCTGAATGAAAGCTAGCGTCCCAACCAACGAGACAGGAATCGCGATCGCTGGAATCAGCGTGGTTCGCCAATCCTGCAAGAAAACAAAGATGACAAGAATAACCAGAGAAATAGCCTGAACCAGCGTCACCAACACTTCTGACAGAGAAGCATTGACAAAGTCCGTGACGTCGAAGACGAGCTTGCCTTCTAGCCCAGGCGGGAACTGTTGTTCCAGAATTGCCAGTTGTTCACGAATCCCATTCGCAACATCGATCGCGTTACTGCCTGGTAGCTGATAAATCGCCAGACCGACCCCAGGACGGCCATCCGCCGTCAATGTCACGGCATAGCTCTGTGCGCCCTCTTCAGCACGACCGACATCACGAACTCGCACAAGCGAACCATCTTCGCCCGTCTTGAGAACGACATTATTGAATTGCTCAACGGTCGAGAGCTGACCTTGTCCCTGTAAGCGCAAGATGAACGTATAGGCTTGGCTCTCATTGACCGGCGGGCCACCCACTTGCCCCACCGGGATAATTTGGTTTTGACTCTGCAGGGCATTCGCGACATTTTCAGCCGTGAGCCCATAGCTGGCCAGACGGTTGGGATCCAGCCACAGCCGCATGGAATATTCCAAGTTGCCGAAAAGGTTGGCTTGTCCAACCCCTTTCACACGGGCTAGAGCAGGCTGAACATAGAGACTGAGATAGTTACTAATGAACTGTGCGTCATACTCTCCCGTGGGTGACGAGAAAGTATAAAACTGCAGAATAGAGGGAGAGGACTGTGTAACTGAGATCCCTTGTTGCTGAACCGCTTGAGGTAGCTGAGGAATTGCAATACTCACCAAGTTGTTCACATCAACTTGAGCGAGATCTGGCGATCGCGTCGGGTCGAAATAGACCTGAATCGAGCTTTGGCCGATCGCACTTGTTGAGGTGATGTATTCCATCCCCTCAACCCCGTTGATCTGATTCTCCAGCACTGAAGTGACAGTATTTTCAACCGTTTCAGCATCAGCACCTACATAAGTTGCTGAGACTTGAATTTGGGGAGGAGCAATATCCGGTAACTGCTCAATCGGGAGGAGCGGCAAACAAACCAGACCTCCCAAGGTAATCAGGATGGAGCAGACCGTTGTTAACACTGGCCGCTTGATGAAGACATTGGCGATCGATAGCAACATGATCGTTTCCCAGCACAGTGTTAGCGAGCGGTATTGGTAGTTTGAGGCTGAACAGCCGCTTTGTCCGTGAGGCTGAGCAGGTTGGTCGTCGCGACCGTCTCACCAGGCTTTAGGCCTGCTCGAATTTGATAGCGATTATTAAAAATCGAACCTAGCTCGACTTTTTGTTGACGAACTTGGAATTGACCGGGGCTATTGGGCTTGGGCTCCACCACATAGACAAAGTTGACCCCTGCCAAGGGACTGACCGCTTGGGTCGGTACGAGCACGGCATCCTTACGATCCCAGACAATTTCAGCCTGAACAATCTGTCCATTCCGAATTAAGCCATCGGGATTAGGAACCACAACCTTCACAAGGACAGTCTGTAAATTCTCTTGGACCACGGGCGAGACGAAATCAACCGCACCCGTTGCCAAGATCCGCTTCGAGAAAGGATCCAACAGTTTGACAGGTTGGCCTTTGCGCAGCTGAGGAATCCGTGTCGTTGGAACAGGGATGTTAATGAAGAGTTGATTATTGACAGTAATCGTCGTCAGCTCATCACCGGTCTCAACAAAGTCACCAACTTTGAGTCGAATATCTCCCACTAGACCATTAATGGGTGCGCGAACAGTCTTGTATTGGACATTGACCGATTTGGCGACAGCATTTTCCCGAGCTGCTTTCAGTTGAGCTTGGGCGGTTTCAAGATCCCGACGGGCATTGTCCAAATTCTGTAAAGGCACAACCCCCTGATCTGCAAGAAACTTCTGGCGTTCAAAGGTGATTTTGGCATCGCGAAGCTGAGCCTCTTGGCGGGCAACTTCTGCTTGGGCAGCAGCAACATCCGCCTCGACTTGCTCGGAATCGAGTACAAACATCGGCTGGCCCACAGTCACCGTCTGGCCGGGTTGAACAGCGACGCTGACAATTCGACCCTGAATTTGGGGACGGAGAATGGTCTGCTCAGTCGCTTCCAGAGCACCCAGATACTCCGTCAGGTCGTTGACCGTTTCGAGTGTTGCTTTCGTGACGTCAACCGGTAAAGCAGGTGGCCCCTGTTGTGCCCCGGGTTGCCGACCTTGACAGCTGACGACACCCATCAGCACGATGCTGGCAGCCCCCCAGCTCGTGAGACGCCGGAGATGACGGGATCCGGGCAGTACAGCCATTGCTCACTCTTAGGTCACACGACAGAGGCGGTGCCATTACTGTAGCCAAGCCCTCTAGGGACTTCCAGTGACTTACACCGATTCTGATGGATTCTAGCAGCCGAAAATTGCCTAATCAGTGGATGCTGTAAAGCTTCTAGATTTTTTGAGCAGCGATTGCGCCTCTCTGTTTCCAGCACTACTAGAAGCGTGAGAAAGCCCGACAAGCGGCAATAGTTGTTTTTGAGGGTCACAATCTGAACCCTCGAGCGTTCAACTCAGGCCGATCGCTGGGCTGTAGCACTAGGTCTCAGCCGCAAGCCCTGAAACGTGGCGACACAATTCCCCTAAAGAAAATATTTTGATCTACGCTTAGGGCGAACGAGGGGACTCGAACCCCCGAATGGCGGAACCACAATCCGCTGCCTTAACCACTTGGCTACGCTCGCCATCGGTTAAGTATTCTAGCACTTTCCCGTGAGGAATAATGCCCGGCAAGCTTCTAGAACCTCCATCGCCTCCCATAGCTCCGCCCAACTGTTCGTGCTGGCGGTGTGCTTGGTGGCTGGCAGGGGGATCTGTTGCTCTCGGGGCGATTGCCTTAGCACTGACCAATCCCTCACGCGATCAGTACGGCCAGTTTGCAGCCGCGACTAGTCAGCGACTGGTGCAACAAGAGGTCTGTGCCCGCTTAGAGTCTTTCAAGCTCCAGCACTTGCAACAACTCTGCGATCGCATCGGGCAGAAAGCTGGGGATCAGATGGCGCAGTGGGTGTTGCAGTCGAGCAATCGCCATGACTTTTTCTTGCTGAGCATCTATGAGACTCGGTTGTCCATGCGATCGATCCTTCAAAATTCAGAAGCGCCGGACTGGAGTCTTGAATTCAAGAGTCTTGGAGCTTTGTCAGGGTTTAGTCTCTTGCAAGTGGATTGGAAAACTGACACTGCAGTGAAGGCTAGTCCCGCTTCAGAGGGCAAATTAGAACGGTAGAGAGCTCTCGACGGCTAGATTACTGCAGCAGAGGGGGCTGACGTCGACACTGAGAGCAGTGAAATATATGTCATCTGATCAAGTCCTCCGATTTTTGGAAGACGCCGCCATTTCCAAAGAACTCCGCGATAAATTTTCTGCCGTGAGCGATGCGAGTGAATTTTTGCTGGTCGCGCAGCGATCGGGCTATGCCTTTACCAGTGAAGAGTTCATCCATACAATCGCTGAATTGAGCAAAGACGTGCCCATCCGCCGCCAAACCGGAGTGTGGCGCTGGCTCCGCACCATTCATAACCCGATGGAACTCGAACGGCAGCGGCGCTCCCAAAGTTCTACCCCAACCGAGGATTGGCTGTAAGTCCCCTTGCGAGTCGTCGTGGCATTACCTTAAACCTCGATCGGTTCTTGTCCAGCAACGACAGGTGCTACCGATCGCAGCATCAGCTCCGGATGGTCTTCTTCGATTTGCCGCAAGTTCCATTCATTTTTGAACAGCAGTACGGGGCGTCCCCACGTGTCTTTCACCGTGGTGGTATTGAATAGCCGACCCACTTTTTCCAGCACATCCCAGCCGCCTTCTACCCAGCGAGCTACCGTAAACGGCAGGGGTTCTAGCAGTGTTTCAACGCCATATTCACTTTCCAGGCGATATTGCACGACTTCGAGCTGGAGTTGACCGACAGCCGCCAGAATTGGGTCGCGTTTGGCGCTATCCGCCGAATACATGATCTGGACTGCGCCCTCTTCCCGTAGCTCTGACACTCCTTTGCGGAAGGGCTTGAACTTGGAGGGGTTCGGGTTGCGTAGGTGGGCAAAAATTTCCGGAGAGAAGCAGGGAATGCCGTCATATTCCAGGCGTTTGCCGGTGTAGATCGTGTCGCCGATCGCAAACATCCCAGGGTTATTCAGACCAATCACGTCGCCCGGATAGGCATCATCCAGCACTTCTCGATCTTGGCCAAACAGTTTCTGCGGACGAGAGAGACGTAAGGTGCGGCCACTACGGGCATGTTGCACCGTCATGTCTTTCTCAAACTTGCCGGTGCAAACTCGCACGAAGGCAATGCGATCGCGGTGGCGCGGATCCATGTTGGCTTGCAACTTGAAGACAAAGCCGCTGAACTCGGGATAGTCCGGCTCCATTTCCCCAACGCTGCTACGGCGTGCCCCTGGCTTGAGGGCGTAGTCCAAGAAGGCTTCGAGGAACAGCTCCACACCAAAGTTGGTCATGGCACTGCCCCAGAACACGGGCGTCAGTTGACCAGCGTGAATCGCCTCGAGGTCAAACTCTGTACCAACGCCTTCCAGTAGCTCCAGTTCGTCTTGCAGCTGTTGGAACAGATCCGGCTCAATCAATTCTTTTAACTGAGGATCACCCCAATCGAAGGTCGTGTCCTTGGCCTGTCGCTTGCCATGAACGCTGCGCTCAAACAGGTGCACCTGTTGTTTACGGCGATCGAAGACACCCCGAAAGCGATCGCCCGAGCCGATCGGCCAGTTGACGGCGTAGGTCTGTAGCCCTAGCTCCTGCTCAATTTCATCCAGCAGTTCCAGCGGCTCACGCCCCGGCCGATCCATCTTGTTGAAGAAGGTGAAAATCGGGATGTTGCGCATCCGGCAGACTTCAAAGAGCTTGCGGGTTTGCGGTTCCAGACCCTTGGCCGCGTCCTCCAGCATCACCGCGTTATCAGCCGCTGCTAGGGTGCGATAGGTATCTTCACTAAAGTCTTGGTGACCCGGCGTATCGAGTAGGTTGATCGTGCAGTCGTGATAGTTGAACTGCAGCACCGTCGAAGTAATCGAAATCCCCCGCTGTTTCTCCAGCTCCATCCAGTCGGAGGTAGCTGCCCGCTGACTACGCTTCGCCTTGACCGCGCCGGCTTCTTGAATCGCCCCCCCGTACAGCAGCAGCTTCTCAGTTAGCGTTGTTTTACCCGCATCAGGGTGAGAAATGATGGCGAAATTACGGCGCTGCTGGACAGCTTCTTGAATTTCTTTTTGAAGGTCACTGACCATGCGGAAACCGAGCGAATGCGGGAGGAGCCAAACCCATTTTCGCATCTGGTCTGCGTCACAATTGATTCGCTAGGCTGAAACGACGCCTTGCACGGCTCCTCAGCCTATGTCGTTTCAGCCCCTCGATCGCGCCTTGAAAGAATGGCCTGCGGCGATCGCTGCTCTCGCGAGCGGTCAGTCCATCCTGTTGTTGCGAAAGGGCGGTATCCAAGAACCTCAGGGTCAGTTTCAGCCAGCAACGACATCTGTTTGGTTACTGCCAAGTTTTGAGCATCAACAACCGGCAGCCTTACGAGTTCCGGCGGACGCGATCGCCCATGAGCAACCTACCCAAGTAGACCTATCCCTCTGGGCTGAAATTAGCCAAGCAATCGCCCTGCCAACAGACTTTCCGCTTGCCGAATTGAGTCACCAAACCGTTTGGAGCGAGGAGTTTTTAGAACAGCGTCGACAGTGGAAGCCTGAACGTCCACTTTGGCTTTTGGCGCTGCGAACCTATCGCGTGCCAGAATCGCGATCGCTGCCTTGGCAGGCGTCCTATCGCGGCTGTCGCTCTTGGATCACGTTGGTGGAACCTGTGTCGCGGCAAGGTTCAGAGCCCGTGTTGAGCGATCGTGCTTTTCAAGACCAGTGGCAGGCGATCGCCGAAATTCTGCAGCGTGGAGGACTTGCGTCCAATGGACTATCAACAACAGCTCTCGCATCTGATTGAGCAGCAGTCTGATCCAGAATTGCAGTTTCGCCTCAGTAGCTTGGCTCCTGTCTTGCTGGCTACGGCTGAGTCCTTGGGGCAGTACCACTTCTACGTGCCAACGAGTGCCAAAGGAGACTGGGTAGTCACAACTTACCGCCGCAAAGAGGAGACCAAGCGGGTGCTGGAAGTCTTCAGTCGGCGTCAAATGGCAAGCGATCGCTGCCAATCAGCTACAGAAACAGTGGCTGCGATCGGGGCGATCGAGCTGATTCTGAGCCTGTTGGTTGAGGATATCGATTCTCTAGTGGCCTACCGCTCTGACGACAGCTCAGGACTGGAATTAACGAAAGTAGCCTTAGCAACAAGGATTCAGGCTTTGACTAACCAGAGCCCCGGACTATTTGCTTAGGTCCAGCTGTCATTAGGAAAGACGACTGAGAACATAGCTGGTCAGACTAATCAGCGTTTCTTTGCAGTCTGATGCAGGCAGCACCTCTAAGGCTTGAACCGCCTTCTGGGCATGTTCGGCCGCTAAGGCACGCGTCCGCGCTAGACCCTGACTATTGTGGACGAGGGCGATCGCTTGCTCAAAGTCCTGGGCCTGTGAGAACTCCCGTTCAATCAACGGAATCAAAGCAGGGTGCTCTTCAATGGCGTAGAGAGCCGGAGCCGTCAGGTTGCCACTCGCCAAATCGGAGCCGGCAGGTTTCCCCAACACTTCTTCGGATCCGGTGAAGTCCAAAATGTCATCGACGATTTGAAAAGCAAGACCCAAGGAACGTCCGTACTCGTACAGTGCGTCGCAAACAGTTTCTGAGGAGCCGCTGAGCACACCTGCCGCTCGGGCGCTATTGGCCAGCAACGACGCCGTTTTGTAGTAGCTCTTGTCGAGGTAGACCTCGATCGAGAGACTGCTATCGAAGCGGTTCAGTCCTTGCAGGATCTCGCCTTCAGCAAGATCCATAATCACTTGGGACAACAGTTTGACGACAGTCAGACTATCGAGATGCGCTAAGTGCCAAGAGGCTTGGGCAAACAGGAAGTCCCCAGCCAAGACAGCAACACGATTGCTAAAGCTGCTGTGGACCGTGGGAATGCCCCGCCGCAGAGAGGATTCATCGACGACGTCATCATGGACGAGACTGGCCGTGTGGATCATCTCGGTGATCTCAGCCAAGCGGCGATGGCGGGGCGTAATTTCTTGCCCAGGCATGGTTGCCCGCGAGAGCAATAGAACGACGGCTGGGCGCAGCCGCTTACCGCCAGCCCCGAACAGATGATCAGCGGCAGCGTAGAGGATGGGATGTCTCGCCCCGATCAACTGCTTGAGCGTGTCAGTCAGCAGTTGGAGATCCGCCTCGACGGGGGCAAAGAGCGAGGTCACCGAAGTCATGGGCGGCGTTGTCGTTACGATTTTTTACAATCTGGCTCTTATTCTAAGCTACGCCTTCCGCTTCCGAAGCAAAGCGCGCCGAAGGAAGCGATCGCGTTGGCAGTTGAATCAGGTCAACCGGCGCCCGAAACCCTAGCCACCGCTCGATCGCCTGACTAAAGTGCTGAGGATCATGGCTGACACAAAATCGGACAGGCTGGGGGCGATGGCCATGGCGCAGTCCTAAGACTTCTAGCTCCATTTGCACAGCACGAGTGACCGCTTCTGCAGGATCCAACAGCTGCGTGGTGGCGGGCAAAAGCTGTTGAATAACAGGTGCCAAATGGGGGTAATGGGTACAGCCGTAGATCAACGTGTCGACTTGGGCTTCGATCAAGGGCGCTAGATACTGCGCAGCAACCTGCAGAGTGTAGGGGTCATCAATGCGTTGCTGCTCAACCAAGGGAACAAACTCTGGACAGCCGATCTCCCAGACCTGAATTCGAGGGTTCGCCTCACGCAGGGCATGGCGATAGGCTCGACTTTGAGCAGTAGCAGCCGTGGCAATCACGCCAATCCGTTGACCACGCTGCACGGCAACCCGTGCCGCTGGCTGAATCAGGCCAATCAGCGGCATCGTGTAATCGGCCCGCAAGGCTTCGAGAGCAAGGGCCGAGCTGGTGTTGCAGGCCATCACGACCAGCTTGCAGCCTTCCGCTTGCATCCAGTCCAAAATCTCGCGGACAAAGTGGCGAATTTCTGCTGGAGATCGCGTGCCATAGGGTAAGCGAGCCGTATCGCCGAAATAGAGAAAATTCTCCTGAGGCAGCTGACGTTGCAGAACTCGTAGGACTGTTAGCCCTCCGACACCACTGTCGAACACACCAATCGGGGCAGCGGTCGAAGAATGCAAGAAAACAGCCCCCGGCGGCATGGAGCAACAGCCTCAGTTTTGGCGGACGTACTGTAGGATACCGCGGGCGATCGCTTCTGCCATTTTGCGGCGGTGATTAGGGTTCGCTAAGTTCCGTGCATCCTCGCTGCCGGTCACGAATCCAGTTTCCACCAGAACAGCAGGCATACTGGTGCGGCGAATCACGTAAAACCGGGCTTGCCGAACCCCGCGATCGCGGATGGAGACGCCGGAAAGAATAGACTGATGAATCGTCCGTGCGAGGCGCTCCCCGGCTTGGGAGGCGTAGAAATAGGTTTCGAGGCCATTGACCTCGGGGCGATCGAGGCTGATGGCATTGGCGTGGATGCTGACAAACAGATCCGCTCTTGCCTGCTCCGCCATCTGCACGCGGGGTTCTAAGTCGAGGTCAATATCAGCTGTTCGGGTCAGCCGCACATCCAGCCCACTGTCGCGCAGGATAGCCGCCACCTGCTGAGAAATATCGAAGACAACATCTTTTTCACGAATCCCACCAATGCCGATTGCGCCGGGATCGGGGCCACCATGCCCCGGATCGATCACAATCACTTGCCGACCCACTTGGGGCGATCGCGGCGGCGGGAACGGAGACTGCTGAGGCGGTGGTAAGGAAGGCGATCGCGGGGGCGGTGGGCTGCCCCCACCCGCAAAGCGTAGCGCCGGCTGGAGTCGTACCTGCCAAGTCGTCGCATCCAAGCCTTCGACCCTCAGCAAGCTGGGATCGACCGTGTAGCCGGGTGCGATCTCAACCACAATGCGAGTCACGCCCGCCTCAGGTTGTCCAACCCGGATCTCTCGAATACCTGCCGAGCCGCGGATGGGCGATCGCTGAGCCGGCAGGGCTGCTCCCGGCAGATCGATGACGATCCGCTGAGGATTAAAAATCAGCTGCGCCTGCGGAGCGATCGCCCCTTGGGTTTTAAACTCCAATCGATTCTGGCTAGCATCCAAGCGCCAGAACAGGAGTTGATTGGCGCGAGCTGGTAAGGCTAACGCAAGGCTGAGGAGCAGGCCACCCAAACCAATAGACCACGTTTGCGATCGCATGCCTGCTCTCCTCAGTCCAGCTCGTTTTGCTGCCTGCCCGACGCTGTTCTCAAGAACCAGGTTCCACAACTGTCTCGGTTGACCCACGGAAGGCCAAGCGCAACAGCGGCGGTGCCAAGAAAGTTGTCATGATCACCATGACAATCACGCCGGCATTCAGCGACTCGGACAGGATACCGCTGCTAGCGCCCACTCCGGCAAAAACCAGACCGACTTCACCGCGAGGAATCATGCCCACACCAATCGCCAAGCGGTTGATAGGCGTACTGCTACCAACCAAGCTAAAGCCGGTGATGACTTTGCCTATAACTGCAACCACCAACAGGAATCCAGCGATGATCAGCCCCGCCCGATTCACTGGATCAGTGGGATTCAGCACGCTCAAATCAGTTTTAGCCCCAACCACGACGAAGAAGATCGGCACCAGGACATCCGCCAAGGGTGTCACCTGTTTCTTCAACTCCTCGCCTTTTTCGGTTTCCGCCAAAATCAAACCGACCGCAAAGGCACCAAGAATGGCTTCTAGACGCACAAACTGAGCAATCAAGCCCACAATAATCGCGGCCACCAAGGCAACCACCAGCACTTCGCCACGGGTTTGCATGTTGCTCACCAAGTTGACGAAGAACGGATTGAGCCAGCGCCCAATAAAAATCGCACCCACCAAAAAGGCAGTCGAACTGACGATCAGAATGATGATGTTCGAGGGACGAATTTCTCCGGTTTTAGCCAAACTGCTCACGACGGCCAGCACGATGATGCCGAGGATGTCGTCGATAATCGCCGCGCCAATGATGATTTGACCTTCGGGCGAATTGAGCTTTCCTAACTCTGACAGCACCTTAGCCGTGATGCCAATACTGGTGGCAGTCAGCGCCGCACCAGCAAAGATGGCGGGGATAGTCGCGATGTGGAACAGGTACATCAGACCGAGCGTGCCAGCCGCAAAAGGGGCAGCGACTCCAACAGTAGCCACGATCGCGGCTTTGGCACCCACTTTCAGCAGCTCATCCAGATTGGATTCCAACCCAATCTCAAACAGGAGGATGATCACGCCAATTTCAGACAGGACGGAGATCACTTCCGACTGCGTCGCAAAGATCGTTGGCATCCAGTTGTCAGGGGCACCACTGATCTGCTGCAGGAAGTTGAGCAGCACAACATCTTCAGCACCAGCGCCACTGGAAGGAAAGACGAGGAGCTTCAGAACGGAGGTCCCCACGATCACACCACCCAGCAGCTCGCCGAGCACGGGGGGGAGGTTGGCACGCACACACAGCTCACCGCCAACTTTGCTGGCGAGATAGACCACAACCAGCCCTAAGAGTACCGATACCAGGATCAGTGTTGAGGCTTCAGGACTTTCAATGACTTCGATCGTCTGTGCCAGGAGGGGCGGCCATCCCAGCGCTGGACTGAACAGTGGAAACATCAATCGTCTTCACACTCCAAATTAAGTGCACAGCTGCGATTATCAACTGGAGACCGGGGTCGGAAAGACTCGGTGCTGCAGGCAGGGCATTTGCTGCCGCACAGTTGCCAAGCGGCGCGGCGAAATCTCTGCGATCGCCAAGCCAGGGTCTCGGCCGGCATTCGCTAAGACAATCCCCCACGGGTCCACGATCATGGCGTGGCCATGGGTCTGGCGACGTCCGTAATGAACACCGGTCTGGGCTGGCGCAATGATATACGCTGTGTTCTCGATCGCTCGGGCTTGGAGTAGCACTTGCCAGTGATCTTTGCCGGTAAAAGCGGTGAAGGCAGCCGGCACAAAAATGACTTCTGCGGCTTGATTGGCGAGATGTCGATAGAGTTCCGGGAAACGGACGTCATAGCAAATGGAAAATCCCAGCCGCCCCAAACTTTCAGAGTCATGAACGGGCGGATACTCACGGCCAGCTAAGACAGTTGCAGACTCCTGATAGGTGTTGCCATCCGGTAGATCGACATCGAACAGATGGACTTTGTTGTAACGCGCCAGGGTTTGTCCATCGGGACCAACAAGGAGCAGGGTATTGGTGACATGTCCCTCGCTGGCTGGCACCGGAAAACCACCGCCCAACAGCGTAATTTGGTAGCGCTGAGCCATGGTTTTGAGGAACTTTTCAGTGCGATCGGCAATCACAGAGGCTTGCTCAACCTTTTGAGCTTCGTCCCCTAGAAATGAAAAGTTCTCAGGCAGACCCACCAGTTCCGCTCCTCGCCGTACGGCAAGGTCAATCCACTCCTCAGCTTGAGTAAGATTTTTTTCTAGGTCCGGCAGACTGGTCATCTGCACTGCTGCGGCCAAGTAAGACTTCATTGCTGCGCCTCGATCGCAGACGGAAAGAGCAGACAAGACTTCCGGATTCTGCCATACTCCTCTCCCGCGCCGCTAATGCTTCAGGGTGGACCCATGCTTGCTTTGCTTCGTCGGTGCTTGAGTGGAATGGCGGCGATCGCCTGTCTTCCCCTTCAAAGCCCGGTAGCCAATGCGCAGCTTTCACCGGTTCCCAACACAGGCTACAACTGCGATTTAGCGCTCTATTCCGTCCCACAAGCCAATCTTCTGGCGCGATCGCTACAGGGAGATACAGCAGCAGAACAGGAGTACCGTCAACTGGTGCGCAGTCTTGCCGCCGACCTACAGCGCTGTCGGGAACAAGTTTGGCCCCGCAAAATGGCGATCTGGGTCAGGCTCTATGGCTGTGACCTGCGCCCCGGTGGCTTGGACTCGTTGTTTGATAGCCTGCAAACCTTGGGCTACAACGAGGTCTTCATTGAAACTTTCTATGACGGCCGTGTGCTCTTGCCCGCTGCCGATAACCCCACGGTCTGGCCCTCGGTGGTAGCTGAACCTGGGTTGGAACGTGCCGATCTGCTGGCGGAGGCGATTCGTAAGGGTCGCGAGCGAGGGATGTCCGTCTATGCCTGGCTCTTTACGCTCAACTACGGCTACAGCTACGGTCAGCGCAGCGATCGCCAAGAAGTTTTGGCGCGCAATGGGCGGGGTGAAACCAGTGCTGACATTGTGCCGAGCGGATCACAGATCTTTGTGGATCCCTACAGCCCCATAGCTCGTCAGGACTATCAAATCCTGCTGCGATCGGTGCTGAGTCGCCAGCCTGACGGCGTCTTATTAGATTATGTGCGCTATCCCCGTGGCAGTGGCGCCGCTTCCGTCGCTACCACCGTTGCAGATTTACTGATTCAGTCGCCTGCAGCTCGCCAAGCTTGGATCAACCAACTCAGTACCTCTGAGGGGCAGGCGCTGCTGCAGGAATACCTCACCACCGGTCGGCTCAGTCTCAGCGATCGCAACAAACTGGTCTCGCTATTAGCCAATCAGTTGGGCTCGTTGAATCTCAGACAGGAAGCCGATCCGCTCTGGTCCCTAGCAGTTCAACACGCGCGTCGCGGCGTAGTCGAGTTTGTCAATGAGGTCGTCACGACCGTCTCTCAAGCGGGATTGCCATCTGGCGCGGTCTTTTTCCCCTTTGGCAATATGCGCGTTGGGCAACAGGGCTGGGATTCCCGCATGCAACCGTGGGATCAGTTCCCCAGCACGATGGAGTTTCACCCAATGAGCTACAGCCTCTGCGGGGAGAACCATGACTGTGTTTTGGCAGAAGTACAGCGGGTCTTGGATGCCATGCCCAATTCGATCGTGCAGCCGGCGATCGCGGGCGTTTGGGGTCGCTACTACGATGCCCACCTCCCCCTAGAACGCCGAATGAAGGCACTTCAGACCACCTACGGCAGCCGGATCGATCGCGTCAGTCACTTTTCTCTAGCGTGGATAGACCCTGAAGGGGAACGTGTTCGCCAACGCTGTCGGGTTTAATCTCTGAGCAGTAGAGGCCTGCGGAGTAATGCCCGTTCCTCCAGCGCGTCACGACCATTGACTACCGAAAACCTAGTTAACCAAACCTTAAAGGGCTAACAATCTTGTCTTGATGCCCTAGTCGCATCCATCACCTTAGAGTGACGGCAAGTCTTCTGTCGGTATGCGAGAAAACATCATGTCTCCAGTCTTGACACACCCCACACTTGCCTCAGGCCAGTTGCGTCAGATTTTGGAGCAGGTCTATCGCGATCGACCGATGCAGCACTTTACAGCCGGTCAAACAGTGCCTTTGCCCCAAGACACGATTTGGGTTGTCTGTCGGGGCATCGCCTTAATTACAACCAGCTATGAAAGCGGCGATGAAGCCCTACTGGGACTGGCTGGCCCCTCCATGCCCTTCGGGTCACCACTCTCCTGGGTCATGCCCTACGAGATTCAAGCCTTGACTGACTTGGATCTGATTCGGCTCAAACTGGCTGAGATTGAGCAAACTCCGCTATTGGCGCAGGATCTCTTTTTGATGCTGGCGCAGCGGTATCGGCAAACGGAAATGCTGCTCAGCCTGATTGGCCAACGCCGTGTCGAAGATCGCCTACGCAACTTTCTCCAGCTCCTTGGCCGCGAATTTGGACAGCCCGAAGGTCAGTTGCTACGCCTGAACTGCCGTTTGACCCACCAGCACTTGGCCAATGCGCTGGGAACCACGCGGGTGACCGTCACCCGTCTGATCGGTCAGTTCCGGCGGGAGGGTTGGCTGGACTTTGATGAGCAGCGGCACTTGGTTTTGAAAGCTGCGGCCTAAGCCAAGATGAGACTCTGACGGGTTTCCACACTGTCTGAACGGGCCTTGCAGTCGCTAGCTTAGGAACAGCGTTGCGCCTACCCGAGGCCCATGGACCGGAATAACCTGCTGCAGCATCTGCTGATCTTTGGCATTGGTACCACTGCTCGCATGGCCGATCGCCTGCGCGTCGTCAGTGATGAATGGGTACGGACAGGACAGCTCGACGCCGATCAGGCAAAAGCACTGATCGACGACCTTCAGCAGCAACTCAAGTCTGAGGGAGAAGAACTCGATCAACGCTGGCAGCGTCAATGGCGCGACTGGATCAATGACCTAGGGTTGGCACGTCAATCCGAGGTGGATGAATTGCGAGGGCGGATTGATCGTCTGGAACGTCAGCTTCGAGCCTTGGAGGATCGCAACTGGCGCTAAATTGAAGAGTGGCTTGGCAAACGGGCCAACGGCACACTGTGGGAGGGTATATCCGTGCGAGACATTTTGATCAGTTTTGCGGCCATGCTGCTGTGCCTGATCGTCTTTGTCGCGGCTCAGGTGTTTGGACCGTCAACACCCGCTGCGATCGCCGCTTCCACTCCTGTTGAGGCAAACCCTCCGGTTGCGGCAGTCCCACCAACCCCGATCATCTCCCAGACCACCCAATCGGAAACTATCGTGACGACAGCTTCTGGCCTGCAATACGTCGATTTAGAGGTGGGGACAGGTGCCACCCCCCAGCCGGGTCAAACCGTGGTAGTTCACTACACCGGCACCCTTGAAGATGGCACCCAGTTTGATAGCTCTCGCGATCGCAACCGTCCCTTTCAGTTCAAGCTGGGCGTCGGTCAAGTGATCAAAGGCTGGGATGAGGGCATTGCCACGATGAAAGTGGGTGGCCGCCGCAAGCTGACGATTCCGCCCGCTCTGGCCTATGGCGAACGTGGAGCCGGCGGCGTGATTCCGCCGAATGCCACTCTGGTCTTTGATGTTGAGTTAATTCGGATCGCGGGCTAGATCGACGCCCTCATCCCCATTTTCCTCACGGTACGTCCGTGAACCGACTGCTGATTCTGGGACATTCCTAGGTCAGCAGTTTTTGTTCGTACAGGGCTTAGTACCTGAACCGTCGTCGTAGACGCTGGGTTCCAGATGTTCTTCGGCTAGGAGTTGCTCGATGGAGCAGGGCTGGAGCTCTAGATCAAAAACACGTGCAAAGGCAACTGCAACCTGCGATCGCACTGCTTCAAACCGGACACTAGGACAGAACTCAGCAAGACTGCCGACCGCGCGATCGCGGATGCCACAGGGCACGATCGCAGTAAAGCCCGATAGATCGGGGCAAACGTTAAGCGCAAAGCCGTGCATGCTAATCCAACGGCTAACCTGAATTCCGATCGCAGCTAGTTTTTTGCCCTCAACCCAAACGCCAGTTAGCCCTTCAATGCGCTCACCAGTCAGGCCATAGATAGCTAAAACATCGATCAGCACCGCCTCAAGCTGGCGGAGATACCAGTGCAGATCACAGCGGTGACGCCGCAAATTTAGGATCGGATAACCGACGAGCTGCCCAGGGGCGTGATAGGTGACTTCACCTCCTCGTTCAATGCGATGCAGGGGAGCGGGAGCTTGTTGGGGATCAAACTTGAGATGCTCGAGACTTGCGCCTCGGCCAAGGGTGTAAACAGCCGGATGCTCGAGCAGCAGGACAACATCGGGACGATCGGGATCTTGGCGACGGTTGTCTTGAAGCTGGCGTTGCCACGCCCAAACTTGTGCGTAGTCAAGGCAGCCAGCTTGCACCAGCCAAGCGGAGTGGGAAGGCACGAGGGGAATCGCTGAAGCGGTAATTAAAAAGTAATGCTTAGAGATCGCCTTTTCTAGTGTAATCAACAGAACCGGAGCTGGAAAGAGGCGATCGCTCTTGCTCGCATCAATAATTGTCAACAGACACAAAGCTTCTTAACGCACCCTTTCCTATCAGTTACAGAGTGATAGGGTGGGGGTAGAAAACTTGTCTGGGAGGCGATTTATGAAGCTAGTCGTCCAGGGAACCAACATCGATGTCACTGCTGCAATCCATGATTATGTGCAGCAAAAGCTGGACAAAGCTGTTAGCCACTACCAGAGCTTCTTGACTGAGATCGACGTTCACTTATCTGTTGCTAAACATGCGAGATCAAACCCACGTCAAACTGCTGAAGTAACGATTTATGCGAATGGCACTGTCATTCGGGCTGAAGAGTGCAATGAAAATCTCTACGCCAGCATTGATCTGGTTGCAGATAAGATCAGCCGTCAACTGAAGAAATACAAGGAGAAACTCCGCGATCGCCGAGGTCAGGTTTCCACTGCCGAAACCGCTGAGCAGCTATCTGATGGTGCCTTAGTCACCGATTTGCTCAACGGTCGGCAGCCAGAACTGCCCCAAGACATTGTGCGGTCCAAATACTTCGCCATGCCCGCGATGACGGTAGAAGATGCTCTGGCACAACTTCAACTCGTCGACCATGATTTCTACATGTTCCGCAATGCGGCAACGGGCGAGATCAACGTGATTTACGAACGGAATCACGGCGGCTACGGGGTGATTCAACCGCGTCCCGAAGGAAACGCTGAGAAGGTTGCAGTTGCTCGCACTGAAGCTGCGCTCTAGGCTCTGGGTCATCAACCCTTCTCTCACTCTCCGACAATCTGCGCCTGGCCATTGTGTCAGGCGTTTTCTTGTTGCCATTGCTGGCGAGCTACTGCCTGCACATCTTGCAGAGCTACATGGTGACGCTCGGCAATGGCACGGCAGTCTTCATACTCGGGTTGAATCGTCAGGGGCGATTGCGGATCCCCTGCCACTTTGACCCGTACTTCTCCCCAAGGGGTTTGAATGCGATCGCTGCGGCGCGGTAAAACCCGGCGCTGCTCGCTGCGGAAGCGCAGGCCGATCGTAGTGGTTTCACGGAACAGAATTGCTTCACAAGCAGCTTGCTGCTCGGCTCGACAAATGACAGTTAGAAGGGTACCGAGTCGTCCCTTCTTCATCGTGATGGCCTGACTGAACACCTCCAGTGCACCTTCGGTTAAGAGCTGCTCACTGACGTAGGCCAAAACCTGCGGGCTACAGTCATCGACCTGAGTTTCGAGGACTTGAACTGTTTCGAGACTGCCTTCTAGATGCTGGGGTGCGCCTGGTAAATCGCTAGCAGTGCCAATCCAAAGTTTGAGCAGATTGGGAATAGGAAGATCTTGGCTCCCTGCCCCCCAGCCTGTTTTTTGCAGTTGTAGAGGGGGTGGTGGTCCAAAAGATTTGGCTAGGGTGACGGCGATCGCGGCACCCGTGGGTGTGACAAGCTCTCGCTCGATTCCATTGCTGTAGACCGGTACTTGCCGCATTTGCCAGAGTCGTAGCACTGCAGGAACAGGTACCGAGAGCTGTCCGTGGGCTGCCTTCACCGTGCCCCCTCCGGTGGGCAACGCAGAACAATAGACGGCTTCAATCCCGAGGTAGTCCAGTCCTAGACAGGTACCGACGATATCCACGATCGCGTCGGTGGCGCCGACTTCATGGAAATGGACTTGCTCAGGTGTGACCCCATGGACGGCGGCTTCCGCGATCGCCAACTGTTGAAAAATGGCAATACTCCAGTCGCGGACGCGATCGGGCAAACCAGCCGCTTCAATCAGAGCGACAATATGAGAGAGATGTCGATGGGCGTGCGGGGCCGCCTCGATCTGAACCTCGACGTGGGTTGCGGCCATTCCCTGTCGTAAGACGGGTGTCGCCACCAGCTGATAGGGCTCGCTCAAGGACAGTCGCTGCAACTGCTGCTCGAGGTAGCTGAGGGGAACCCCTGCATCCACCAAGGCGCCAAGGCACATGTTGCCGGCAATGCCACTCGGGCAGTCAAAGTAAGCGATTGGAGTCATACGAGGGAAGGGAGCATGGCAAAGCACTACCGCATTCATCCAGACAACCCACAACCCCAGCAGATCGCCGCGATTGCTGAAGCCTTGCGTCAGGGGGCTATCATTTTGTATCCGACCGATTCAGTCTACGCGATTGGCTGTGACGTCAAAGATCGTGCGGCGGTGCAACGGGTGCGGCGCATCAAGGACATCGACAACGATAAACCGCTGACCTTCATCTGTCCGTCGCTGTCGGTAGCCGCACAATATGGATGTATTAGCGATCGCGCCTTCCGCTTAATGCGGGAACTGGTGCCCGGCCCTTACACGTTCCTGTTGCCAGCGACCCCAGAAGTCCCGCGCGTGGTCATGAACCCCAAACGGCGCACCGCTGGGATTCGCATTCCCAACAGCCCAATCTGCCAAGCTCTCTTGCGGGCTTTGGATGGCCCCATTATTTCCACCTCTGCGCATCTTCAACCCAACGATCGCAAAGCCCCTCTCGCTTACGAGCAAGGCCCCCACTGTCCGATCGCCCCTGCTGAACTCTTTGGTGAACTCGATCGCCTTGTTGACATCACGATTGAAGTTGAACGCCAGGAAATGCGAATTCTAGGCGCTGATCCGGGCTATCAGGTCTCTACCGTGCTGGATCTGACAGATGACTTACCCCTCGTGCTGCGTCGAGGTCTGGGCTGGGAGGCGTTAGAGCCCTTGGGCTTGTTAGTGGAAGCCTAGGCCATCAGCAATGCTGAAGCGATCGCCCACTTAAACGCGTCCGCGCAGCATCTGCGACATTTCATTAGGCTTACTCGATTGCGAGAGCGCCGTCTCCTCACTAATTCTGCCTTCATTAAAGAGTCGGAAGAGAGACTGATTACTAGTGCACATTCCGTCAAAAGTACATTTGGGAATTAACTGCTCCACCTCTTCCAGTTCACCGCGAATGATGTAGTCCTTAATGGCATCCGTGTTAATCAAAATCTCGTGATAGGCAGCCCGTTTGCCTTGAATGGTGCGGCAGAGTCCTTGGGCAATAATCGCCACCAGAGATTCAGCAAGAGCAACCCGCACAGGTGGCTGCTCAGCGGGTTCAAACATGTTGAGCACTCGCTCAATCGTTTTAACAGCACTGTTGGTGTGCAGGGTTGCCATCACCAAATGGCCCGTTTGAGCCGCTTTGAGTGCCGTATTAATCGTTTCGCGATCACGTAACTCACCAACGAGGATAATGTCAGGGTCTTCCCGCAACGAAGCTCGCAAAGCCGCCTCAAACTTCAGCGTATGGACACCGACTTCGCGTTGCTTAATCAGCGATCGCTGGCTCTGGTGAACAAACTCGATGGGATCCTCAATCGTGATGATATTTTTCGCCATTTCCTGATTGATGAAGTCAATCATGGCAGCGAGAGTCGTTGATTTCCCCGATCCCGTAGGACCCGTGACGAGCACCAGTCCTTTGGGGTAGTAGCAAACATCGCGGAAGACCGGCGGGAGGCTCAACTCATCGAGGCTGAGAATGCGCAGCGGAATTAACCGCAACACCATGGAAGGGCCCCGCAGCGACCCAAAGATATTGATCCGAACCCGCGCAAAGTCGTATTGGGTTGCGCCGTCGAAGTCTAAGCCCTGCTCAAACTCGCGCACCTGTTCTTCCGTCAGTACTTCGCGCAGCCAAGCATTAAACGTGGCGCTATCCGTAACCGGATAGGTCGTTTGTACAATCTCGCCGCGATCGCGGAAGCGCGGTACTTCTCCAACCCCCACGTGCACATCCGAGTAGTCGTGCTCGTAGGCTTGTCGGACAATTTCTGCCAAGCTCGGCTGCTTACTGGCCGCAGGCTGGGGAGATGCGGCCGGGGCAGGCGCAGGCATAGGGTTTGGCTTCGGTGCAGGAACCGCTGAGGCTCCACCCCCCCCAAAAGGAGGGGGAGGCGGGGGTAGCGGTAGGCGCGAGGCATCAGTCATGCGGAAAAGCCCGAAAGCCGGATAAAAGCAATCTATACCCAGCTTGCCCCAGTTAAATGCGGCAGATGACAGCCTCAGGAAAGCTTGGCGTCGGGCAAAATCAGCATGGCATCGCCAAAGGAGTAGAAGCGATATTGCTCGGCGATCGCCGTTGCATAGGCCGACAAGAGGCGATCGCGGCCTATCAGGGAGCTGACCAGCATCATCAGGCTCGATCGCGGTAGGTGGAAGTTTGTGATCAAGCCATCGATAATCCGCCAGCGATAGCCCGGATAGATGAATAAGTTGACGCGATCGCTGCCTGGCTTGAGCTCGCCCGAAGCAGCGGCCCCTTCGATCGCCCGCACACTGGTCGTGCCGACTGCAATCACACGACCGCCCGCCGCTTTGGTCGCCTGAATTTTCTCGACAGTCGCGGCTGGAACGACCATCCGTTCGCTGTGCATTTGGTGCTGGCGAATATCCTCAACATCCACTGAGCGAAAGGTACCAATGCCGACATGCAGGGTCACGGGAGCTGTGGCAACGCCCATGTCAGCCAACGTTGTCAGCAGTTCCGGCGTAAAGTGCAAGCCCGCCGTTGGTGCCGCCACTGCGCCCATCTCCCGGCTGTAGACCGTCTGGTAGCGCTCAGGATCGCTGCTGCTGGTGTGGATATAGGGCGGGAGTGGCATTTCTCCCAGAGTCGCCAGCCGTGACCAAAAAGCTTCTGGTTCACCTCGGAAGCGCAACCACCGGCCCCCTGTGGCTGGATCGCTCGCTTCCACATCAGCGACTAACAGTGGATCTTCAGGATTTGGCCCAAAGGTGATCGCCGCTCCAGGCTTCAGCCGTTTCCCCGGTTTGACTAGGGTCAGCCAATAACCTGGACCGTGCTCCTCCACCAGCAGCACCTCGACTGGCACGCCCGTGTCGATTTTTTGGCCATACAAGCGAGCAGGGATAACGCGGGTGTCATTGATGATCAGCAAGTCGCCAGGATTGAGCAGTTGCGGCAGGTCGTAGAAGTTCCGATGCCACAGCTGCTCGCGATCGGGAAAAACCAAGAGGCGGGCATGATCGCGGGGCTCAACGGCCGTTTGGGCAATCCGATCCGCTGGTAACTCGTAGTCGTAGGCATCCAGTTGCCAATCCGAGGGAGAAGACTCGTTCACAGACAGAAGCTCGAAAGAATGAGGTTAGCGAAGTGAATCACAGCGATGAGCGATCGCAATCACGATCCCGTGTCCCAGATGACAGATCTGAGAGGTGCGCTCGTTACAATCGTGCCATCGCTGCTGGCCTGCGTTGATATGGTGATTGCTTCTAACTCGATCGGTGTAACGGCTGAGGCCCTGCTCTACGACTATCGTGAAGCTGCCAATCCCCTCGGGCAACGCCTGATTTCGCGAGTTCCCTATCAAGACTGGGGTGCAGAGCTGCACCAAGCGCCAGCAACGGCGATTATTCCGCTTGACCTGAGTGAAGCCCTGGGTTGCGAAGGGCCGGCCACCTCGCCCTCCCTCCTAGCGAACTTCGTTCACATTTTGCCAAATCAAGCGATCGAAACCACCGCGATCGCTACTAGCCAGATTTTCTACGTGTTGCGCGGACAGGGCGTGACCCGTGTCGCCGATCAGGAAATTGCTTGGACGGAAGGCTGCTGCCTGGCGCTGCCCACCGATGCGATCGCGACCCACTATGCCCAGACGGATAGCGCCTTCTATTGGGTTCACGATGCACCGTTGCTACGCTACCTCGGCGTCAAACCCGATCGCGCCCGCTTCCAGCCAACGCTCTACC
Organism: Synechococcus elongatus PCC 11801; assembly: GCF_003846445.2. Taxonomy (NCBI): domain Bacteria; kingdom Bacillati; phylum Cyanobacteriota; class Cyanophyceae; order Synechococcales; family Synechococcaceae; genus Synechococcus; species Synechococcus elongatus. The sequence continues at coordinate 1,427,234 of NZ_CP030139.2, forward strand.
GCCGCCAAGACCTGGAGCAGACCCTCGCTGCGATCGCTGCGGATCCCAAGTCCAAAAAGGCGAATCGTCTTAGCGTCCTACTCGCCAATCAGAACTTTCCCCAGACGCGCACGATCACCCATACGATTTGGGCGATGTTTGGATTGCTGCCGCCCGACGTTGTGCAAGCTCCCCACCGTCACCAATCCGTGGCGCTGGATTTGATTTTGGATTGTCAGCCCGGTTGCTACACCTTGGTGGGCACACAGCTGGATGAGCGCGGTCAAATTCGCAACCCCGTCCGTGTTGACTGGCGGCCCTACTCGGTGTTTGTAACGCCGCCGGGTTACTGGCATGCCCACTACAACGAGTCGGGCCATGAAGCCCATTTGCTGCCGATTCAAGATGCTGGTTTACACACCTATCTGCGGACGCTCGATATTCTGTTCGCCCGCAGTAATGGCCAGATCTCGGATGAGGCAGCTTAGCTTAGCAGCGCTTTGACGCGATCGCTCGTCAGAGCTTCCACACCCTCGACTACGCAGTCTGCGCCAGCTTCTGTCAGCTGTTGGGCGTAGCGATCGCGATCGCTGGCAGTCTCCAGATGCGGTGGCAAAACTCCCACGGCATACCAAGGGCGATCGCTCGCTTCATAGCGAGCCCGCCACACTGTCAACATATCGGCAACGGTGTCGCCAGCATAGATCGTTGGGAGCTGGGGATCGGACGCAAGGCGCTGAGCTGCCGTAATCAATCCGGTTGGGTTGGGCTTATCCGGAGCATCGCCCATAGCAATTAGCACAGGAGGATTGATGCCAACACGCTGTTCCAAAACAAAGCGGGCTGAGGCTGGCGTCGCACCACTAAAAAAGCCCCAAGCTACGCCATCTGCACTTAAAGCTTGCAGATAGTCGGCGGACATCAACAACGGCTCATCGCAAATGTAGCCATCCCACGCAGATGGAACGTCCGGTTGCTGGCCGCGATAGCGCACTTGGAAGAAAGCCACGATCGTCTCGTAGTCCAAAGCCAAGGTATTGCGATCGCGTCCTTGTGCTTCGTAGTAGCGATAGATCAGTTCTTCCGAAGCTTTCCAGTCGTTGTTCCACTGACCTTCACCCTTAAGGCGATCGATATCGGCTGGTGTTGGCCGATAGCCCCCATCCGTAAAGTGATCGACAGTATCCGCTAGTGCCCGTCGGTAGGAACGGCTGACATCACGCACTACGCCATCAATATCAAAGACTGCGATCGCCCAAGGCTGTGACACAGGATTGCTCTCCATGCATGTTTCTATGGTGCGCGATCGGGCGGCAGACTCTTATCGTTGATCTGGACAGTCACAACCTTTTTGATAGGATAAAAGACGGCCCATTGGCTCTTAGATGTCAAGGTGAGCCGATCTGGGGAATGCCCAGTCACCAAGTGAGTTCTATCTCGGGTGCATTATTGCCAGTCAGCTCGTCTGCCTCGCAATCCCCCTAGAACTACTGCTCAAGGTGATTTGCAAGGATCAACCATTCTTGCTGAGCAATTCATTCCCTGGCCCATGGGCAACGGGTAGTTGTCGATGCCTGCTGCATGCTCAATTCAGGATCGCCTGAGTCCGCTCAATGGCTCCTGAACTCCTGCGGTAGTGGGAAAAGACTCGGAAAATCTGAGTCAACGCTGCGCCCTGATCAGGCTTGATCCGGTGCAGGCTCAAGGTGATAGGTACGTCAGCCAGGCATGGCTGGGAGGTCGGATTGTCCAGGTTTACGATCAAAATTCTTTGGCTGAACGAAAACGTTGCGATCGCAGTCGATCAAGTCGTTGGTAAAGCAACCAGCCCGTTGACGGCCTATTATTTCTGGCCGCGTCATGATGCTTGGGAACAACTGAAAACCGAGCTCGAAAGCAAAAGCTGGATCACGGAAGCAGAACGGGTTGAATTGCTCAACCAAGCAACCGAAGTGATCAACTACTGGCAAGAAGAAGGGAAAGGCAAGCCGTTGGCACAAGCGCAGGCTCGTTTCCCAGAACTGGTCTTCACCGGCAGTAACTAGTCAGCAATCCAGCTGTAGCTGATAAAAGGGTCTTGGGTCATTGATCCAAGACCCTTTTGCGATCGGGGGAACATAACCCACCACTGGATTCCTAGTTTCAGAACTCCAGTAGTGGGTGCAGTAGCTGCTAGCGAGCAGATCGCCGCGATCGCGATTTTTTCTTCGTGGCTTTGGCCTTGCGCAGGGCACCGCGGAAAGGGGTCAGTCCTGCATTGGCGGCTTTGACAACGGTAGGATCCGTGTCTCGCAGGGCTTGTCGCAGCAGCGGCAGCACTTTAGGCGATCGCCAGTCACTCAAGGCTTCAACCACAGCGAGGCGGACCGTGGCGCTGGGATCGCGTCCTAATTCCGCAAGGACCCGCACAATTGCCGCAACTTGACTAGCTGCACTGGCACTAGCGATCGCACCCAGAGCGAATGCAGTATTCGCCCGTGTCTGTTCATCGCGATCGCGAGCCTGCTGGAGTAGGTCTTCCAAGACAATACCCGAGGTACTGGGCAAGATGCTGCTCTCGGAAGTCAGAAGTGTAGTTCCACCAGAAGAGGTGGATTCAACGATAGTGGATGGTTCTGCTGCAGTCGTTGGGGGCTGTGTCCGTACCCCTGCATTGAGGGTTTGCGCCAGCCGCTGCTCAAGGTTGTGCGTGCATTGCTGCAGGGCGAGGATTTGCTCGCGTTGCTGGCTGATCTGAGTTTCGAGGGCGTGAATAGTGGCAGTGCGGCTCGCGAGCTCGGTTTGATGCTGACTTTCAGCCGCAGCCAAGCTGGTTTGTAGGCCACTGAGTTGCGCCTCGAGCTCCCGCTTCTGCGTCTCAAGAGTACTGAGATCGCCTTGAGCGGTCGCTAAAGCTGACTCTAAGTTGCTGATTTGCGCTTTTAGATCTTGGACCGCTTCGTGATGACGCTGCCCTTGTGCGTTCAGTTCATCGTTCAACCGCTTGTCTTGGCGTTGCAGGTCTTGGCTGAGCTGCTGACGGCTGGTTTCTGCCTTCTTCAGCCGTGGCCAGAGAATCGCGTAGGCTCCACCTGCACCAATAGCGAGTCCCACAACTCCTGCGATCGCATTCATCCGCGCAGCCTCTTCTGTGACATCAAGGGTCTGCCCCAATTATGCGACTAGGGTGATCGCCGACCCAATAGCGAGCGATTGCAGGGCTGCCAATGACAGTTGCAAACGCGATCGTCCCATAGCAGTTGGGCGACTTGTTCAGACAGCATGAAGCGCTTAATTGCAAACGAAATGACACTCTCCTCAGACTGGATTACGCCCATTAGCCGTGAATTTTTGCAACAGAATCAGGGGCAAGCTGGGTCAATTCAATGAACTTTTATAACGGCACTTCGAGGCGTTGCGATCGTGCAGCAGCGACGCTTCTACAATACTTGCGGCTCTTTCTGCCTGATTGGTTCTCTACAGGAGATTGCAATGTCTGGTGACTTTGCTGCTGCCTTCTTGCCGACTATTTTTGTACCGCTCGTAGGTCTGGGCTTCCCTGCAGTCCTGATGAGCTTGCTGTTCACCTACATTGAGTCGGAAGCCTAGAGGCTCTGGCTTTAACCGCACTATTGTCCTATTCGGAGTTCTGCAATGGCCCAAGACGTGATTGCGAATGGCGGCACGCCTGAGATTGGCAACCTAGCAACGCCGATCAACTCTTCCCCGTTTACCCGAACCTTTATCAACGCGCTGCCGATCTATCGTCGCGGCCTTAGCTCCAATCGCCGTGGTCTCGAAATCGGCATGGCTCATGGCTTCTTGCTCTATGGGCCGTTCAGCATTTTGGGCCCTCTGCGCAATACCGAAACCGCGGGTTCTGCTGGCTTGCTGGCAACCGTTGGTCTGGTTGTGATTTTGACCGTTTGCCTCTCGCTCTACGGCAATGCGGGTTCTGGTCCGGCTCCGGCAGAAAGCACGGTGACCACACCCAATCCTCCGCAAGAACTGTTCACGAAAGAAGGCTGGAGTGAATTCACCAGCGGCTTCATCCTGGGTGGCTTGGGTGGCGCGTTCTTTGCGTTCTACCTCGCCTCGACGCCCTACGTGCAACCGTTGGTCAAAATTGCCGCTGGCGTTTGGTCGGTGCACTAAGTCCGTTACGACCGAATCCACCTCGTTCCTGACAAGATGCAGCGAGTCCTCAATTGAGGACTCGTTTTTTCTGGGTGCGCGATCGCTCTTCATCCCTAGTGAACATCGCTGGCAGTGAGCTGATGATCAGGAGCAGTCTTGAATCGCGTTACAAGCTACCTTGCCCCCATAGACAGCGCACACCAACCGCACCAATTCCGATCGCAATTGCCCAGCGATCGCGGCGTTGCAGTTGCAGATCATGCCAAGGGACACGATGTCGGCTGGGGCTGGTAAAGCCGCGCACCTGCATGCTGGCCGCAATTTGCTCCGCCCGCAGCAAGAGATTTTGCAAAACGCGTTCAGCGACTAATAGCCAGATTTGCAGCCCTCGCCGCCAACCCAACTGCTTCCAGTCGATCGCCCGAGTCGTCACCGATCGATAGAGACTTTGGATCTCTTCCAGTACCAGCGGCAAGAAGCGCAATCCAAGAGTGAGTGCCAGCGAAATTTCCGTGACGGGAATGCCCCAACGCCGTAGCGGTGCCAGACAATCCTCGATCGCCGCCGTAATTTCTTCTGGCGTAGTGGTCAGTAGATAAAGGGTTGTGCTGTAGAGCAGCGTGAAAATTAGTGTGCTGGTGCGGATCGCAAGGTTGAGCGATCGCTGAGTGACTCGTAGATTGCCCCAACTCCAAAGGTCAAAGCGGTAGTCGCTCGCTGGCGGCAGCGTCAGACCCGAATCGGGTCGATAGGACTGCTGAGTCAGGAGCTGACCATCGGGCAGTACCGCCGTCAGCACGAACAGCAACCCCGCAAGCATCAGCAGCCAGCCCATTTGCTGCCGCCAAACGCGCAGGGGAATGCGGGCGCTGAAGGTCAGGAGCAACAGTGCAACCACCAGACCAATGCGCCAGAGCGGACTAGCCAAAATTGGGCTGAGCAAGAACAGCATCAGCCAACCCAATTTCACTCGCGGATCTAGTCGATGCAGCCAAGTCACCGGCTGCTCGAGATATAGCCCCAACGGCAGCGATCGCAGTAAATCCATTGGAGCAGTTTAAACGCGGGTGGCTCGATTGGCGCCGCGCTCCAATTCCCGTGATTTTTTACCACGCCAGAAGAGGCGGATTGGGGTGCCGCTGAAGCCGAGGCTTTCCCGGAATTGGCGCTCAATGTAGCGGCGATAGGATTCGCCAAACAGCTTGGGATCGTTGACAAACAGCGTGAAGCTAGGCGGCTGGGTGGTGACTTGGGTGCCGTAGTAAATCCGACCCTGACGACCTTGACGTGTGGTTGGTGGTGTTCGCCAAGCGATCGCATCACCCAAGACTTCATTGATTACGGAAGTGCCGACGCGGCGACGGTGCTGCTCTACCACGGTGTTGACTTGGTCGAGAATCTTCTCAACCCGCTGACCAGTCAGCGCACTGACAAAAATCATCGGTGCCCAGTCGAGGAAGTAGAGGCGATCGCGCAGTTGCCGTTCCACCTCGTAGATGGTGCTGGAGTCTTTTTCGTGGGCATCCCACTTGTTGACGACGATCACGCAAGCACGGCCATCTTCTTCGATCCGACCTGCCAGTTTTTGATCTTGATCGGTGACGCCATCCAGCACATCGATCACCAGTAAGCAGACATCTGCCCGACGGATCGCTTTGAAGGAGCGATTAATTCCGAAAAACTCAGGGCCGTAGTCAACCCCGCGTTTACGGCGAATCCCTGCTGTATCCACCAAGCGATAGCGCTGATCGTTGCGCTCAATCACTGTGTCGATCGCATCACGAGTTGTACCCGCGATCGGGCTGACGATTGCCCTTTGTTCACCCAAGAAGGAATTGAGCAGACTAGATTTACCGACATTGGGACGACCGACGATCGCTACACCAATTTCCGTTTCTTCCTCAGCTGATTTATCTGCAGGTGGCAACAGCTCGACAACGCGATCGAGCAACTCACCTGTACCACTGCCATGAATGCTGGAAATCGGCAGTGGTTCACCAAAACCTAAGCCCCAAAATTCCGCTGCTTGGGCAGCACCTTTGTCGGGCGACTCGCATTTGTTGACAGCCACTACGATCGGTCGATTTTGATGGCGCAGCCAGTCGGCAATTTCACTGTCGGCTGCCGTTAGACCTGCCTGTCCATCGACGACTAAAACAGCCAGAACTGCTTCTGCTAAAGCCAACTCAGCCTGTTCACGAATCAGTGGTAAAAACTCGGTGTCGTCGTCAAAAACCAAACCACCAGTGTCAACTACCGTAAAATCGCGATCGCACCAGAAGGCTTCTTGATACGTGCGATCGCGGGTGACACCGGGTTCATCGTGGACGATCGCTTCGCGGCTGCCGGCCAAACGATTGACTAACGTAGACTTCCCAACATTTGGTCGGCCAAGAATGGCGACAATCGGCAGCGGCATAACAGTCTTACTTACATGCAAACCTTCATTCTAGTCATCCCGCTCCGGGCTCGGTAAGTTGCATGAGGGCAGTCTCCATTGCTTCCACAGTGGTGGTTGCTGTCCCAAACACGCGCACCACAAGGCTGGCGGCCAGATTACCAAGCACAGCCGCTTCCCAGAAATTCGCGCCGGACACCAACGCAAGCGTTAGAGCGGCGACGACCGTATCGCCTGCTCCAGTCACATCAAAAACATCCGTGCGATTGAAGGCAGGAATGTGGTGCTGCTCCCCATTGGCGGCAAATAAGCTCATGCCCTCTTCACCTCGAGTGATCAAGACGGCCTTGGCGCCGGTTTTCTGGAGCAAATCTTGCCCAGCGCGTTGGAGATCTGCCGCATTGGCAATTGCATAGCCAACCGCTAACTCTGCTTCTGGCAAGTTAGGTGTGAACAGGGTCGCCCCCCGAAAGCGATCGAGATCGACCTGAGCATCGACGACCAGACGCGGGGCTGCCGCGATCGCATGAATCACCGGATCGGAGAGGACGCCGTCGCCGTAGTCGGAGCCAATCACCGCATCAACGCGATCGATCTGCTCAGTGATGTAGCGCGCTAACGCCTGCTGATGGTGTTGCGATGGTGGCTCATCCGACTTGCGATCGAGCCGCACGATTTGCTGCGTCACGGATTGGCGAGCGTGGCCAGAAATCCGCGTTTTGGTCACCGTTGGCCGTTCTTCTTCGACCAAAATGCCCTGGGTATTGATCTGAACTGCTTCAAAAATTGATCGTAGGGCACGACCCTGCTCGTCATCCCCCACCAACCCCACGGCTAGAACCTGAGCGCCGAGACTGGCGCAGTTGTAGATCGCGTTGGCACCCCCACCAGGAATGCGGCGGGTTTCTTCGTGGCGCAGAATCGCGACGGGTGCTTCTCGAGACAGCCGCTCAACCCGACCGGTCAGGAATTCATCCAGTGTCAGATCGCCGACCACCATCACCTTGGCTTGGCGAAAACTCTGCACAAGCGTGATCAAGCGATCGCGCTCACGCAATAACTGAGACTGAAATGTCGGGTCCAGACGCATCGCCGCCTTCCATGCTGGCTAACTATTGTGGCGGAGAATGGTCCTCTCAACCGGTGGTAGCGGGCGGAGTCGGGCAGTTGGAGGATTCCGATCGCACAAATTCAAGGTTGATCAGTTTTAGCTCGGTGCGACTACCAAGGGGATAGGGCTGTTTTGCTAGCGCAGCGATCGCCTGTTGATTGAGAATCGGATAGCCACTGCTGACCAAGACCTGCGGCGGCTCTAATGCCTTCCCATTCGCACCAACTAGCACGGCAAGTTGCGCTGGTTTCACCTGCTCAAAACAGCGATCGCCCTCGGGCAGAGGCAGTTTGATCGCGATCGCTTGATTGGGGATTTTGAGGTCGGGATAGTCGGTCTGGAGCGCAGCGACAAACTCACCGAGCTTGCCAAACCCAAGGCTGGGATCAGTGCCTTCGACAGTGAACGCATAGAGCGATTCATCGACCACCGCCGTTTCCGTGCCTGTGGGTGACGCCTGAGGCGTCGATTCAGTTTGAGCCGCAGGTGGCGTGTCGCTTACCGGCGGTGCCGGCGGAGCAATATCGCTAGCCTCAGGGACTGGAGGTGGTGGCAACTGGGGGGGAGGCGACGTTGGAACGGGGAGATTGAGTTCTGGCAGAACGAGGGGTTCAGGCGGTGGTGGCAACACCATCGGCGACATCAGCGCCGATAGATCGGGCATGCCGCTAAAGGGCACTGCAGGCGTACTAACGGGATTGGGAGCCGCGCCACGGAGTGATTCTGGGAGCCGCGCAAATTCATCCGCAGTCAAAGCCCGTGTTTGCACTGGTTCTCGTTTGGGCTTGGTCGGTGCGGGATCGGACAAGTAGGGGAAGACCGCGAAAAAGATGCCATGGGCACCAACCGAGATCAGAAGAGCGATCGCAAACGGATTGCGCAGCCAATGCCGAGGTTCAGGCTGAGGCAGAGGAGCGGTCTCCAAGGGACGAGACGGCGCAGCAGTCATAGGCCAGTCGAAAAGGCGATCGCAGAGGAGGCAGTGCGCCAATCCTATCCCGAGGATGGAGAGGGCTGTTGGTCTGCAGGATCACGATAGGACAGTTCTGGGAGTGGATTGTGCGATCGACTCCAGTGGCTAGGCGCTGAGGTTCGAAATGTCACAGGCAAAACTCAGCAAATGGCAAGGGAGCAGTGATAATCAATCCACTTGTTGATCATCTCGCTCGCACACTCTGCAGGCTGAATTGGAGATGAGTAACTGACTCGTGAGTGATGATGTAACCGGTTGGTACCGTCAGTGATGTCTGGTTTCCCGAGGATTCTGCAACTGTTTAACAGTCGATGGCGTGGCTGGGGCCAGCTGTTGGTAACAGGCTGCCTGCTACTTGTTCTGACGGCCTGTACAGCCACCCCGAGTGCTGATGCCAGCGAAGCCGAACTGGCGGCCATCTTGGCGCAATTACCGGATCCGGCACCTCTCACAGGTGGCCCCAATCCTTTTAAGACACCGCCGGTGCCACGCAACCTGCCACCGACACGAGCAACCGCTGTTGGCCCAGTCTGTCAAGCCATGCAGCCAGCGATCGGCCGTGAAGCCTACAGCATGGCTAACTTTCGGCCCGAGATTCGATCAGCTTGGGCCCATCCCACCAATTTTGGCGATCGCGCCGCTGTCGATCGCAACGGCCAGCCAGTCGATAACCGCATCAGCTTGATCGTCCTACATGAGACGGTGGCTTCAGCAGATTCTGCGATCAACTTCTTCCAAACCCCACATCCACGCGATGAGGATCAGGCCAGCTACCATGCGCTGATTCGTCGTAATGGCACGATTGTCTACACGGTGCCACCCGATAAGCGCGCCTTTGGGGCAGGCTCCTCCAGCTTCCGCGGTGAATCGGTACGCTTTAATCCCAAACTACCGGGCTCCGTCAACAACTTTGCACTCCATGTCAGTCTGGAGTCGCCGCGGGACGGTCGCGACAATCGACGGCGGCACAGCGGCTACACAGCTCGACAGTATGATTCTTTGGCTCTGATTGTGCAGCAGTGGATGACGGGTTACACGATTCCAGGCGATCGCATTACCACTCATGCTGCAGTTGATCAGAGTGGATCACGGATGGACCCCAGAAGTTTCCAATGGCAGCGGTTAGCGCAGCGGCTGCAACTTCTCAATGAAGGGACAATTCCCGGCTGTGCTGATCCCGATGTAGGAGCAGGCTCCTCGTTGTGAATCACTGAGTGGATTTGGACGATCGCTCTAGGAACAGCACTAACTAGGACTGCATCTGTGCAGAAATAAAACGACTGGGCTGAATAATTATTTTGTAAAGCTTTTCATCATTCATTAAATCAGTTGGTGAGGTTGGCCAACAGGGCACCAGCGATCGCTAGCCTAAATGCAGAACCTTAGCATTCGCTTCAGTTTGCTACGACGATTCACCTCACTTGTATGGGAGGGGCATATGACCTCCGTTCGTGTTCGTATTCGGCATCAAAAAGGTCAGCAGCCTAGCTACCTCGGTCATATTTTCCAAGGCGATCGCTTGCTTGCAGTAGTCAGTGGACGCACAGAGCTGGAAACCTCTCGCCAAGCCGAAGTTTGGCTCAACCAGCAGCTTGAGCCAGCCTTGGTTTAACAGCTCACTGAGCCTTGTTGTAATGAGCTGACTCTAGATGTCTACATCCGTAAGCCTCTTCATGCCTGTTGCTGGAGAGGCTTAAAGCTATGGGGATGAAAGAGGACTGATCCCCATAAACAGCCCTTGAGTTTATCTGAAGAAGGCTGTCGATTCATGGGGATCTTTCTACGCTGAAGGAGAAATTCGCGCAGTCATTGCGGGGATGTCTTCATGGCACAAGCCACGATTTCTGAGACCCATACGCGAGATCTCGATCGGGATTGCACCACTCTGTCGCGACATGTTCTCGAACAGTTGCAAAGTTTTGGCCCCGAAGCCCAAGACCTTGCAGCCTTGATGCAACGGATTGGTCTTGCCGCCAAACTGATTGCCCGTCGCCTCAGCCATGCAGGGCTGGTGGACGATGCCCTGGGTTTCACCGGAGAGATCAACGTCCAAGGCGAAGCCGTCAAACGGATGGATGTCTACGCTAACCAAGTCTTTATCTCAGTCTTTCGGCAGAGTGGCTTGGTCTGTCGGCTGGCTTCCGAGGAAATGGAGAAGCCCTACTACATCCCCGAAAACTGCCCGATCGGCCGCTACACGCTGCTCTATGACCCCTTGGATGGCTCGGCCAATGTCGATGTCGATCTCAATGTCGGCTCGATTTTTGCCGTTAGACGCCAAGAGTTCTATGACGAGTCCCACGAAGCCCGCGATTTACTACAGCCTGGCGATCGCCAAATTGCAGCTGGCTATGTCCTTTATGGTGCCAGTACGCTGCTGGTCTACAGCATGGGTCAGGGCGTCCATGTCTTTGTCCTAGACCCAAGCCTCGGTGAGTTTGTCCTGGCTCAGTCCAACGTGCAAATACCCGATTCTGGACAGATTTACAGCGTCAATGAAGGCAATTTTTGGCAATGGCCTGAAGGCTATCGCCAGTACATTCGGGAAATGCATCGCCGCGAAGGCTACAGCGGCCGCTACAGCGGAGCACTGGTGGCGGACTTTCACCGCATCTTGATGCAGGGCGGCGTCTTCCTCTATCCCGAAACGGTCAAAAATCCCGCTGGCAAATTGCGGCTACTCTACGAAGCTGCTCCCATGGCTTTTCTAGCCGAACAAGCTGGGGGCAAAGCCAGCGATGGCAGGCAACCCATTCTTGCGCGACAACCCCAAGCCCTCCACGATCGCTGCCCGTTGATCATTGGCAGTGCAACTGATGTTGACTTTGTCGAAGCTTGCTTGGCTGAGTCGGTGCCGTAACTGAGGCTAGCTCGCCTCTCGTCCTTTCCCCCAATCAATTGATCCTGATGACTCCCAAACTGCTTGAAAATCCGCTCCGCGTTGGACTCCGCCAAGATAAAGTCCCTGAGCCGCAAATCCTCGTCATCTTTGGGGCCACAGGCGATTTAACCCAGCGCAAACTGGTGCCCGCCATCTACGAGATGCACCTCGAACGGCGGCTACCACCGGAACTAACGATCGTGGGGGTGGCGCGGCGCGACTGGAGCGATGACTATTTCCGCGAGCACCTTCGCCAAGGGGTTGAAGAATTTGGTGGCGGTATTCAAGCAGAAGAAGTTTGGAACACGTTTGCCCAAGGTCTTTTCTTTGCCCCAGGCAATATTGATGATCCCCAGTTTTATCAGACCCTCCGCGATCGCCTGGCAAGTCTGGATGAGCTGCGCGGTACGCGGGGCAATCGCACCTTCTACTTGTCAGTTGCGCCGCGCTTCTTCGGTGAGGCGGCAAAACAACTGGGAGCAGCAGGGATGCTCGCCGATCCAGCTAAGACCCGGTTGGTGGTGGAAAAACCCTTTGGCCGCGACCTCAGCTCCGCGCAGGTTCTGAACGCCATCTTGCAGAACGTTTGCCGCGAAAGTCAGATCTATCGCATTGATCACTACCTCGGTAAAGAAACAGTCCAAAACCTCTTAGTCTTCCGCTTTGCCAATGCCATTTTTGAACCGCTCTGGAACCGGCAATACATCGACCATGTCCAAATCACGGTGGCCGAAACCGTTGGGCTAGAAGGCCGAGCTGGCTACTACGAAACAGCTGGGGCCCTGCGAGATATGGTGCAAAACCACTTGATGCAACTGTTCAGTTTGACGGCGATGGAGCCGCCAAACTCCTTAGGTGCTGACGGCATCCGCAATGAAAAGGTCAAGGTGGTGCAAGCAACGCGACTGGCAGACATCGAAGACTTGAGTCTGTCAGCAGTTCGTGGGCAGTACACCGCAGGCTGGATGAATGGCCGTCAAGTGCCTGCCTATCGGGATGAGGAAGGGGCGGATCCTCAGTCCTTTACTCCCACCTATGTCGCCATGAAATTGATGGTCGATAACTGGCGCTGGCAAGGCGTGCCTTTCTATTTACGGACGGGCAAGCGGATGCCTAAAAAGGTGACGGAGATTGCGATTCAGTTCAAAACGGTGCCGCACCTGATGTTTCAGTCGGCTACTCAAAAGGTGAACAGTCCCAACGTCTTAGTCCTGCGGATTCAGCCGAATGAAGGGGTGTCGTTGCGCTTTGAGGTGAAAACGCCGGGATCCTCGCAACGAACGCGATCGGTAGACATGGACTTCCGCTACGACACGGCTTTTGGGTCGCCGACCCAAGAAGCCTACAGCCGTCTGTTGGTGGACTGTATGCTCGGCGATCAGACCCTATTCACCCGCGCCGATGAGGTCGAGGCATCCTGGCGGGTGGTAACGCCTCTACTCGAGACTTGGGACGATCCCCGTCAAGCGGCTGGGATCTCCTTCTATGAAGCGGGTACTTGGGAGCCGGCAGAAGCTGAGCAGTTGATCAACCGCGATGGTCGCCGCTGGCGTCGTCTCTAGCCGCCTCGCCGTAGTGATGGACCCTTCTGGAGATTCTGAATGACGACCGCTACCCCTCTGCTCTCGCTGCAAAAACCAACGCCGATCGCCCTTGCCGAAATTGAAGAATCCCTGAGTCAGCTCTGGGCCAACCAACAACATAGTGGGGCTGGCACCCTCGTCTCTCGAGCCACGACCTTCAGCATCGTGGTCTATGAACCTGAGGAGTTCCAACAGATTTTGGCGGCTCTTGGTTTGTACCATGGGCACCTCGATGGCTTGCATGGACCCGTTACCCGTGCTGCGATCGCCCAAGCCCAGACACAATTGGGCTTGCCGGCAACTGGCCGTCCCGACAGTGCCACGCTCAAAGCGCTCCGACAGGCCTATCAAGCGCTACAGCATCCGCCGAGCTTGACGAATCAAGACTTGCGCGGCGCCGTGCTCAGCAATGTCATTGCCACACAAAACCCCTGTCGGATCGTTAGCCTCTGTCCCACGCTTGAAAGCGATCGCCCAATCAGCGCTGAAGTCTCGGCTTACTGCCCGATTACTTCAGCCAAGCAAGCCTCACTGATTTGCTGCGAAGCCGTGACCCTGCGAGGCTCTCGGGAAGAGATGGAGGCGATCGGCTCTTTTGTTAGTGAGCTGCTGCTGCCGGGGCTACCCCGCTACGTCTGGTGGAAAGCGACACCCAATCCTGAGCAAGTCCTCTTTCAGCAGTTAGCGAGCTCCTGCAACTGCATGATTTTTGACTCGTCCTACTTCAGCGATCCTGAAGCTGAATTTCTCCGTTTCCAAGATCTGATCGATCAGGAAACCTACATCGCCGATCTGAACTGGCACCGCTTAGCTGCTTGGCAGGAGCTCACCGCTGCTGCCTTCGATCCCCCAGAGCGTCGCGATGGACTACTGGAAGTGGATCAACTAGTGATCGACTACGAAAAAGGGAATCCAGCTCAAGCGCTGATGTACATGGGCTGGATTGCCAGCCGTTTGGGGTGGCAACCAGTCACCTACCGCTGCGAAGGCGGCGAGTACGACCTCAGAGAGATTGAGTTCCGCACGGAGGACGATCGCACGGTCAAAGTCGAGCTGGCGGGAATCCCTGTTGGGGATCCGGGGCTGGTCTTGGGCGACCTGATTGCCCTGCGCCTCACCTCTGAGAATCCTGACGCTGACTGCTGCACGATTCTCTGTTCGGAGACGACGGGTTGTATGCGGATGGAAGCAGGTGGTAGCGCCCAATCTTGCCGAACCGAGCAGGTTGCACCACCTTCTAACGAAACCTCAGAGTCTTTGCTGGCAATGCAAATGCAACGTTGGGGACGGGATGCCCTCTACGAAGAAAGTCTGGCGGTCATTGCAGCAGCACTGCGCCAACGCACAGACGCCTAAAGGAAAAGTACGGCGCGCCAATTCTTATGTTTTGAGGCACAAAAAAGGGGACTGCGATCGCAGTCCCCTTTTTACTGTCAGTGAATGAGCGTTAACCGTCGAAGCTTAGAACAAGCCGAGGGTCAGCGATTTGTCGATCGGCAGGGCAGCGCCAATTCCGAGGTAGAGGGTGAAGACCGTACCAAACAGGAAGACTGCCGTTGCGATCGGGCGACGGAAGGGATTTTGGAACTTGTTAACGCTTTCGATGAACGGAATTGCGATCAAGCCCAAAGGAATCATGGACTGCAGGACAATACCCAGCAGTTTATTGGGGACGATCCGCAGGATTTGGAAGACGGGGTAGAGATACCACTCCGGCAGAATTTCCAGCGGCGTTGCGAACGGATCAGCGGGTTCACCCACCAAAGCGGGATCTAGAACCGCCAAGCCGGTCAGGCAGGCGATCGTTCCCAGAATCACCACCGGGAACATGTAAAGCAAATCATTGGGCCAAGCGGGCTCGCCATAGTAGTTATGGCCCATGCCTTTGGCCAGCTTTTGGCGCAGAATCGGATCGCTGAGATCCGGCTTCTTCAAGATAGACATGATGCGTGCTCTCCTTGGGAAGGTCTCGTTCGAGTCAGTAGAGAGGAGAAAGGCGCTGACCGTTGTAACCAGCGCCAAACCCAAGCTTGTTTGCCCTTAGAGGGGACCGGAGATGCCTTGCTTCCGGATCATCAGGAAGTGCAGCAGCATAAAGACTGCAATCAACCAAGGCAAGACAAAGGTGTGGAGACTGTAGAAGCGGGTCAAGGTTGCTTGACCAACGCTTTGGCCACCCCGCAGCAGTTCAACCATGGCAGAACCAACCACGGGAATCGCTTCAGGCACACCGGAGACGATTTTGACCGCCCAGTAGCCGACTTGGTCCCAAGGCAGCGAGTAGCCGGTCACACCGAAGGTGACCGTGATTACTGCCATCACGACACCAGTGACCCAGGTCAATTCGCGGGGGCGTTTGAAACCACCGGTCAGATACACACGGAAAACGTGCAGGATCATCATCAGCACCATCATGCTGGCCGACCAGCGGTGGATGGAGCGGATCAGCCAACCGAAGTTGACTTGGTTCATGATGAATTGCACGGAGCTATAAGCTTCAGCGACCGTCGGCTTGTAATAAAACGTCATTGCAAAGCCGGTGGCAAACTGAATGAGAAAACAAGTTAACGTAATCCCGCCCAGGCAATAGAAGATGTTGACGTGGGGAGGAACGTACTTGCTGGAAACGTCTTCAGCGATCGCTTGGATCTCTAGACGCTCCTCGAACCAGTCGTAGACCTTCGACATGAATCCGCAAGTTCCTAGTGATGCTTACGAAAAAATGTAACACAGTCAGCTGAGCGGATCCGTGGCGAAACGACGTAGCTCCGGCTAGGTTTGAGCTGTTGAAGTCGTCGATCAACAGCGGTCTGAACTCGTTTTTGTCAAGGTCTGTTCCTTGGCGCGACCGAACGCTCTAACGCTTAATATCCTGAAAGGTTTGTAAAGTTCTGTTAATGATCCAGCCATTTCTGAAGCGATCGCTCCTTTGGCTTGCGCTGTTGTTCTGGTTGGCAACGGCAGCTCCGGCCTTAGCCCTGACAGAAGAGCAGAAACTGTTTAACGAGGCTTGGCGCATCGTCAACCAGTCCTATGTGGATCCCGGTTTCAACCACACCAATTGGTATCAGCTGCGCGAGAAGATTCTGAAGAAGCCGCTGGCCGATCGCGAACAGACCTATACCGCGATCGAAGGGTTGTTAGCCAAGCTGGATGATCCGTTCACACGACTGCTACGGCCGGATCAATACCGCAACCTCCAAGTCTCGACAGCAGGTGAGTTGTCCGGCGTCGGCTTGCAGATTGGTTTTGAGGCTGAAAGCGGCGATGTGGTGGTGATTGCCCCGATCGAAGGTTCGCCGGCAGCCCAAGCCGGCCTATTGGCGGGCGATCGCATTTTGACTGTGGATGGCGTGGCAATTTCAGGCCGAGAACTGGATGAAGCCGCTGCTCGGATGCGGGGTCCCCGTGGCACGACAGTCGCGCTGCAAGTGCTTCGCGATCAACAAACTTTGGATTTTGAATTGGTTCGCGATCGCATCAGCCTCAATCCAGTGCGATCGCAGATCGATCGGGATGGCGATCATCCGACGATTGGCTACATTCGCCTCAGCCAGTTCAACGCCAATGCATCGGTAGAGGTAGCCCATGCGATCGCCCAGCTTGATCAGCAAGGGGCAGAGGCCTTTGTCCTTGACCTCCGTAATAACTCGGGCGGGTTACTGACTGCGGGCATCGAGATTGCGCGGGAATGGCTGGATGAAGGCGCGATCGTCTATACCGTTAACCGGCAGGGGGTGCTGGATAGCTTTGCGGCCAATGGTCAGGCACTGACGGATAAACCGTTGGCTTTGTTGGTCAATCGCGGTACTGCTAGCGCCAGCGAGATTCTGGCGGGGGCGCTACAGGACAATGAACGCGCCATCTTGGTTGGCGATCGCACCTTTGGCAAAGGCCTGATTCAGTCTCTATTTGAGCTGTCGGATGGGGCAGGTTTAGCAGTCACCGTGGCCAAATACGAAACGCCCAACCATCACGACATCAATAAGCAAGGGATCCAGCCGGATCTCGCTGTTGAGCAGCCCGAGCCACTGTTTGCCGAGGCAATCGCATCTGCAGCCGATCGCCAATATCAGGCAGCGGTGACGGCGCTGACGGAGCAGTTGAGGCGCGATCGTGGCTAGCCGCCGCCAGCGCATCTACCACGACCCCCTACATGGGGCGATCGCCCTGCAATTTGAAGATCCGCTAGAAGCGACGTTGATCCGCTTGATCGACACGCCGCCCTTTCAGCGGCTGCGACGGATCTGCCAGTTGGGTCCCGCTAGTTTGACCTTCCATGGAGCTGAAGCCTCGCGGTTCACCCATTCCCTTGGGGTAATGCAGGTGGCGCGCCGCGCTTTTGCCCCGATCGCAGCCAATTGGCCGGAATTGGCGGTGCACCGTCCGGCGTTGCTCTGTGCCGCACTGCTGCACGACATCGGTCACACGGCCTTTAGCCATACCGGCGAGGAAATTTTTCACTGTCAGCATGAGCCTTGGACGGCGCGGCTGATCGCAGAGGATTCTCCAATTCGCCAAGCCTTAGCGGACTACGACCCAGCGCTGCCCGAACAAGTCCTCGCGGTTTACCGCAAGCAATACCAGCCCTTGCTGATCAGCCGGTTGATCACCAGTCAGCTCGATTGCGATCGCTTGGATTACCTGCTGCGCGATAGCTATTTCAGCAGGGCCAGTTATGGACGCCTCGATCTTGATCGCATCTTGTCAGCACTGCGCTTTGATCCCGAGAGCGGCGAGTTAGCCGTCGCAGAGAAAGGACTGGCGGCGATCGAGCATTACTTGGTGGTGCGATCGTTCATGTATAGCCAGGTCTATAACCATCCGAAAAACATCGTGGCTGGCTGGATGCTGGTTAGGATTTTCGAGCAGGCACGCCAGCTTTGGCACAACCAACCGCGATCGCTGTTTGTCGATCCACTCCTCCAACCTTGGTTTGAGCGATCGGTAGCAGATCTCAGTCTGGATGAGTATCTGGCAGTGGATGACATCGTCTGTCTCTACCATCTGCAGCGCTGGCAGGACAGTACGGATCCTCTCTTAGCGGATCTCTGTCGCCGCTACCGCGATCGCGATCTGCTCAAAGCCCTCAATCTCCGCGACCTCCCCGCTGAGCAGCAGCAGACCTTACTGGAGCACAGTCAGCAATTGATTCGTAGCCAAGGACAAGATCCGAATGGCTACACCGGACTTTGCCAAACCCAGAGTCGCGGCTACACGCTCTACCAGAGCGGGATTCGTCTCGCCACCGATCAGGGGCTGCTGGAAATCAGTCAACGATCGCCATTAATCCGCGCTCTGCTGGAACCGCCCAGTCAGGCTTGGTTGATCTACCCCCGGGCAATCGAAGCACCACTGAAGCAGCAGTGGCAGGCAATCCAATCTGTCTAAGCCGTTTGGAGTTGGATCCAGTCAGGATGTTCGCGTAGCGTTTGGTAATCCGGATCCTCAGCAGCCAGCGAACGATAGGTGTCGGGATCAAGGGCGATCGCCTGTTGCAGATCTGCGATCGCAGCGAGGGGCTGGTCCAGCCGAGCTTGGATGGCCGCACGGTTATACCAAGCATCCGCCAAGTCAGGATTGCCCGCGATCGCCTGATCAAATGCCGCTAACGCTGCCGTCCAGTTCTGGAGGCAAGCCCATGCTAAGCCTTGGTAATAGGACAATTCCGCTGCGGCTTCTCCCGATAGTTGCGGCAGAATCTCGGCATAAATCGCCAGCGCCTCCTCGTAGCGTTCGAGTTGCGCCAGCGCATGACCCCGTTGGATTTGCAGCAGTAAAGGGCGATCGCCGAGTAGCTCTGCATTTTCATAGGAGGTCAGAGCAGCAGCGTACTGACCCAAGTTGTAGAGGGCATGACCCCGCCACGTCCAAGCCGTAGCCTGCTGCGGTTGCAGGGCAATCGCTTGATCTAAACAGCGCAACGCCTGATCCGGCTGATCAACGCTCAGGTAAATCTGCCCTAACTGCCGCCAAGCAGGACTCTGATCGGGGTCGATCGCCACAGATTGCTCGTAGTGCCGTACCGCCTCGCGATAGCATCCCTGCTGCCAGAGGGCAAAGCCACAGTTCGCCCAAGCCTGGGCATAGTCTTCTGCCAAGGCGATCGCTTGCTGATAACTGGCGATCGCATCCTCCAACCGTCCCAGCTTGCGCAGAACAATGCCGCGATTGTTCCAAACCTCCGGCTGCTGGCGATCGCCAGCAAGGGCTTGCTCGTAGGAGTCCACCGCTTCGATCAGCCGCCCCAAATGCTCCAAAACAATTGCTCGATTATTGAGTGCCTCTGGACGTTGGGGATTGATCTCCAAAGCACAGTTGTAGCTAGCCAAGGCCTCCGTCCAGCGATTTAGTCGTTCTAGGACAATGCCGCGGTTATTCCAGAGGGTGCAATTGCGCGGCTCATGGCGCAGACGTAAGTCGTAAGCCGCTAGTAAAGCCTCTAGCGATTGATTAGAGTCACCGTTCGGTATAGACATATACGAATAGAGCGCAGACAGCGTTGCAGCTTATTATGGGCAGCGGTGTTACTCCTGCAAGCGATTTATGGCGCCCCAACCCCGCCGCATTGCGAGGCTCGGACAATTTTGGAGTGACTCAGAAAGTTTTCTGAAACTCGTTAGCAATCTCGAAAAATTCATCGCCAAGGTCCTGTCGCTGGCAATGATTGTGGTGATCATTGTCTCGACAATTGACCTCGGTATTTTTCTCATTAAAAATCTATTTATTTTTGATCCATTTTTTCTCAAGACAGCCTTATTCGAAGTATTTGGGATGTTTCTAAGCGTCTTGATCGCTCTAGAAATCCTTGAAAATATTACGGCTTATCTTCGGCGTAACGTCATTCAAGTTGAACTTGTTGTTGCCACTTCATTAATCGCGATCGCGCGGAAACTTATCATTCTTGATGTCAACAAAATCTCTACAGGCGAGTTATTTGGACTGGGATTTGCAGTGCTCGCCCTAGCAATTAGCTACTGGATTGTGCGATCGGCTCCACCTCGCAATCCTCATCCCTAGAAAAGACAACTGATTCAGTTATGAGATAACTCTTTAATTCAAGCGGAAGCTGACCGAAATTACTGCAGTCATATCCTTCTCAATTGTGCTGGTATCGTAACTACCACCATCACCCACATCGGTTGAATTAGGAGCGGTAATTTGAAACACACCTGTTTCAGCACTGGCGATCGCTGCTAGGTTACTGCCGCCTTGCTGAGCGATCGCTGCGGCGCGTTTTCTAGCATCTTCTGTCGCTTTAGCCAGCAATTCGACCCGATATTCTGGCAGTTTGCTGAAGGTATAGGCCGGCGGTGCAATTTCCAAGTTGACCCCCTCGGTGAGCAGCTGTCCAATCTCCTGCGACAGCGTCTGAATGCGGGCAACTTCAGCGCTCTCAATTGTCAGTACTTGGCTGGCTCGATACGCTGCAACTTCGTTGGTGGTGCTGCCGTTGGGCAGGGTTTGATAGATCGGGAAGGAGTTGATTACGCCACGCTGAATTTCCGCTGCTTCGACGCCATTAGCCTGCAAGAAACGGATGGTGCGATCCAAATCGGGCTGAAGGGCCTCGTAGGCGGCAGCCAAAGTCGCTGCCTGCCGGTTGACGGTAATCCGCCAAGTGACGCGATCGGAGGTGACGCGTTGCGTACTCGCACCCGTGACTGTGAGGCGATCGCTACCTCGGCGTAGATTACTGACAACCGTATTGCCAGTCCAAGCTAACCCTAAGGTCAAGATGGTAAGACCGACCACGAAGTGATGCGGATGCAATAGTCGATCAGTCCAATGGCGAGTTTCAGTCATCGCTCACACCCCATGCTGTCTTCATTCTTCAAAGCTCAGATGGGATTGGGGCGAACCATCGCATTCCCTTAAGACTCGATCGACACTGAGCAATCGCCAGAACAGCTGGAGCTTTTGGGTCTGGCAGTCATCGATGAAGGTTCGATCGCGATCGCCTCGTTGCCTGCGGTACCAGCAATGGTCTAGCCCTGCGGTAGCGTAAAGGACGAAAGACTCAGCTGCGCCAGCATGGACCTCGGGCAAATTGAAGCAAAACTGCGCAGCAGTGATGTCCAAGAACGGATTCGGGCAATGACGGCGCTACGAGCCTATGAACCCGCGATCGCGGTGCCCTTATTGCAGAATTGCTGCCAAGACAGTGAGTTTGTGGTGCGATCGCTGGCGGCTATGACGCTAGGCCACAAGCGTACGCCCGAGAGTTTTGCCATCTTGCAAGGACTGCTGCATGACGATGCCGACGCCAATGTGCGGGCTGAGTCGGCCAATGCAATCGCTGCTTTTGGGGAAACGGCTCTACCAGACCTGACGCGATCATTCCGTGAAGACCAACATTGGCTGGTGCGACTGAGTATTTTGTCAGCCTTGCAAGCACTCAATCAGCCGCAAATTTTATTTGACAGCGCCGTTTTAGCACTGGGTGATGCGGATCTGAGCGTCCGGGAAGCGGCGATCGATCTACTAGCAACCTTTGCGGGTAGCCCCATGCAGACCTTTGCCCTCGATAAACTACTGCCGCTAGCGCGATCGGAACATTGGCAGTTGCGGGCTCATCTGGCGCGAGCCCTGCACTGCTTTGACCAACACCAAGCCCGTGAAACCCTGCAAACCCTGCGCCAAGACGACAACCATCATGTGGTGGCTGCCGTCCTTGAGGGCTCCGTGCGACCGAGTCCTAGCCTCGGTTGAGCATCGATTCTAGTGCCGCGATCGTCTGATCCCCGATCGAGACACCATTGAGGCGATCGATTTCGCGAATCCCCGTCGGGCTGGTGACGTTAACTTCGGTCAGGTAGCCACCGATCACATCAATGCCAACGAAGAACAGACCATCTCGTTGGAGCCGCGGCGCTACTGCGGCACAGATCTCGCGATCGCGATCGGTGATCGGCACGGCTTCGACCCGTCCGCCCACAGCCATGTTGCCGCGAAACTCCCGTCCCGTCGGCACACGATTGACGGCGCCGAGGGGTTCTCCATTGACCAGAATGATTCGCTTATCGCCATCCTTGGCTTCCGGGAGATACTGCTGCACCATCACCGGCAGTTGACCCTGCTGGGTACTGATTTCTACCAAGGAATTGAAGTTGCGATCGCCCGGATCGAGGAAGAGAATCCCCTCCCCAGCTTTACCCCCGAGTGGCTTGAGCACGGCGGCATTTAGCTCGTCCAAGAAGGCACGAATTTCCGCTTTATTGCTGCTGACCAAAGTACGCGGCACTACAGACTTGAACTGCAGCGCGTACATCTTTTCGTTGGCGTGGCGCAGTCCTTCGGGCGAATTGACCACACGAGTCTTTTGCGGGTCGACCAAATCCAGCAGATAGGTGGCGTAGAGATAGGCGGTCGTCACCGGCGGATCTTTGCGCATGAACACGGCATCAAAGTCATGCAGCGATCGCCGTTCTGATTCTCCTGCCGTATACCAAGGGCTAGCCACCTGCCAGCGATCGCCCAGCCACTGCACCGGCTCGATTTTGAGCGGTCGCAGCAATCCCAGCGGATCGCCCACATGCACAGACAGGTCCGAAATTTCGCCGAACCAGACCTCGTGGCCGCGCAGCTGCGCCGCTTCCATCAACGCGACCGTACTGTCGTGGGTGGGATCGAGTGCCGCGATCGGGTCAATTAAAAATGCCAGTTTCACGCGGTTAGACCCAGTAAGGGATCAAGGCCACCTTGGCGATCGAGGGCATGCAGATCATCGCAACCGCCGATGTGCTGGTCATCGATGAAAATTTGCGGCAGGCTGCGGCGACCATTGGCCCGCTCAGCCATCACTGCCCGCGCGGCTTCATCGCCATCGATCGCGTATTCCTGAAAAGCCACACCCTTGCGGGTCAGCAGCGCTTTCGCCCGAATGCAGAAGGGGCAAGCGCTCCAAGTGTAAATTTCGACGTTGGCCACAGATGCAGATCCTTTACTACAGCGATCGTAAGCACTTCGGCCTGTAATTCTGCCACTCCTGCTTTCACTGTGGTGACGCGATCGCCGGTCGAGGCAAAACAAAACCCCTGCGATCGCACGATCCACAGGGGCGAAGGAGAACTCAAAGATTGAGCGATCGCGGTCTACTCTTGCAGGATCTGCGGCACACGGAAGAAGTCGCCTTCTTGCTCCGGCGCAATGCTCAGCAATTCCTCGCGGTTATCGGCCAGTTGCGTTTCATCAGGCCGCGTCACATTGACCACCTCGATTGCCCGCGTGGTCGGCTGCACGTCATCCGTCGGCAGTTCGCTTAGCTGCTCGACGTACTCCAAGATGCTATTGAGCTGCGTCGTGAACTGCTGCTCTTCTTCGGGAGTGAGCGCCAAGCGAGCCAAGTGGGCAACTTTTTGGACTTGAGCCAGATCGATCGACATGGGCAGGCAGCT
This sequence comes from Synechococcus elongatus PCC 11801, assembly GCF_003846445.2. Taxonomy (NCBI): domain Bacteria; kingdom Bacillati; phylum Cyanobacteriota; class Cyanophyceae; order Synechococcales; family Synechococcaceae; genus Synechococcus; species Synechococcus elongatus. The sequence continues at coordinate 1,450,672 of NZ_CP030139.2, forward strand.
AGAAGTAAACGTCAACTTTAGAACGGCCAGTGGTTTTCAGCCAGTTCTGGGCTTCGATGTAGTTGTTTGGGGCAAGGCGAATCGCCTGCGTCCAATACTCTGCCGCTTGATCGTAGTGGCGTTCGGCTTCATCATCATTGCCTGCTTCCTCCGATCGCTGACCGAGGAAGTGGTGAATGACCGCAATGTTGTTGAGCGCCTGCGGCATCTTGGGATTCAAATCCAAGGCTTGCAGATAATGATCCAGCGCTGTTTGGTGATCGCCATTGCTGGTATGCACCAGCGCAATGTTGTAGAGGATAAAGCTGCGATCAATCGGATCTTCTTCGAGCGTCAGCGCCTCTTGATAGTTCTCCAGCGCCTCGGCGTATTCGCCATCGGCTTGGGCCGACATGCCATCACGGTAGTAGGCAAACGCTTCCTTAGACTTCCGGTTGGTCGGCAACACCTTGAGAATCAGGTCTGCCATCACCGTAAAAGACTTGTCGATGAAGTTGTCGTTGCGCTGGGTTCTCGGCATGGTGCCCGGGTCATCGAAGACTTACTCAGTGTAGTCTTCAACTCCAATCATCCTGATCCTTGTTACGGCCTTGATATATCCCACCGCGTTGATGGATTTCGCGGGTGCGCTCAAACAGGCTGGCCTCATCCAACTGCCAGCGCTGCAGCGCCTTTTCAAGGTCACGCTGGATGTCGCGAGCACCGGGGAAGCCTTGATAGCGAATTTTGAGGCGCGCCAGTTCACAGAGATTGAAGTCCGTCGCTTCACCGACCAACAGGCTATCGACCGTGGTGCGATCCGATCGCCAGAGAGGATGTTCCTGATCCTTGCCGCTGGATTCGCTCATGGCCAAGTCGTTGAAGGGGCTACGTCAGTCTGCATTGTCTGATAGTGAGTGCGATCGCTCTAAAACAACCAGCGATCGAAGCAATAGGCCAAGAACAGCAAGATGCTGACGATCGCAGCACCACCCAGTACCGAGATATGGCGATCGTGACTGTTATTGGCAGATAGCCAAGGTTTGAGCACTCGCGTCAATCGGGGGATGATTCCCCATTGCAGTAGCGCGATGCCGATCGCGTTCCCGATCAAAATCGTGCTAGCCCGTCCTAAGCCTTGTAGATGCGGCGTGATCAAGAGGTTAACCAGCAGCGAAGTCGGGTAAAGGGCTAGCAAAACGGTCAGGGCCATTTTCCAACTCGGTGGTTTGTGGAGGAGTTGAGTAAACCAAGGCGCAAAGCCTTGAATCAGCACTGTTTTGGAGTAGCTGGCAATTTCGGGCGGTAGTTTCGCCAGCATTTCAGCCCGTTGGGGGGAATCGAGCCATCGCTGTAGTGCTTCCGGATCCGCAAAATGCAGAACGGCGATCCAGTTGGGATTGCGATCGCTCTCGGGGGGATAAACATCCGTGCCTTGGTAGCCCTCAAACTGAGCGGCGGTCGCGGTGATAGCTTGCTGCCACGCCAAGTAGCAGTCCGCGTAGGGGGTCGGCACAGGGTGCACAATCACAGCTGAGGTTCGGGCCGTATTTACGTGCATCGACATTCGGCAACCTCGCAGCGTGGGAATTGATCGATAGACGCTGTTTGGGCTGGCTCCCTATGCTTAGGGAAAAGCCCCTTCTTTCCAGCCTATGCCCGCCACGATCGCCCAGCCCGTTGAGGCTAGCCCGACTTCTGTTCTGCTGGAAGTGGAGGGGATGAAATGTGCGGGCTGTGTGGCTGCCGTGGAGCAGCGCCTGCAGCAGGTGGATGGTGTCGAAGCAATCAGCGTCAACCTGATCACGCGGCTCGCCAAGGTCGATTACGATGCGGCGATCGCAGATCCAGACGCGTTGACTACGGCGATCGCAGGGCTGGGATTTAAGGCGCAGTTGCGGCAAGACGGTAACCCGCTGACTTTGCCAGTTGCTGAGATTCCGCCGTTGCAACAACAGCGCTTACAACTGGCGATCGCGGCGTTCCTGCTTGTGGTTTCGAGTTGGGGGCACCTCGGTCACTGGCTCGACCATCCTCTACCGGGCGCTGATCAGCTGTGGTTCCATGCGCTGTTGGCGACTTGGGCCTTGCTGGGTCCCGGGCGTGCCATTCTGCAAGCGGGTTGGCAGGGGCTTCGCTGCGGCGCGCCCAATATGAATAGCTTGGTGATGCTGGGGACAGGCAGCGCTTATCTGGCAAGTCTGACGGCATTAATTTGGCCACAGCTCGGCTGGGTCTGTTTTTTTGATGAGCCCGTGATGCTGCTGGGCTTCATTTTGCTAGGGCGAACCTTAGAAGAGCAGGCGCGGTTTCGCAGTCAGGCGGCTCTCCAAAAGCTCTTGGCTTTGCAACCAGAAACGACGCAGTTACTGACAGCTCCGAGTTCGATCGCGCCGGATGATCTCCTTGAAGCACCGGCTCAGACTTGGCTGGTGGCGCAACTCCGCAGCGGCGACTACGTGCAAGTGCTGCCCGGCGATCGCATTCCGGTTGATGGCTGTGTTGTCGCGGGGCAGAGCAGTCTGGATACGGCGATGCTGACTGGAGAATCGCTGCCCCAAGCTTGTCAGATCAGCGATCGCGTTTGCGCGGGGACGCTCAACCTCAGCCATCGTTTGGTGATTCGAGCAGAGCAAACCGGCGGCCAAACTCGACTGGCGGCGATCGTGCGCTGTGTGGCGGAGGCGCAACAACGAAAAGCGCCGGTGCAGCGGTTTGCTGATGCGATCGCGGGGCGCTTCGTCTATGGGGTCTGTGCGATCGCGGCGCTGACCTTTGGGTTCTGGTGGACACTGGGTAGCCGTTGGTGGCCGCAAGTTCTGCAGCAGCCTTTGCCAGGTTTGCTGATCCATGCGCCGCATCACGGCATGGAGATGGCCCACAACCACAGTCATTCTCCCTTGTTGCTAGCGCTGACTTTGGCAATCAGTGTATTGGTGGTGGCATGCCCCTGTGCACTGGGTTTAGCCACACCCACCGCAATTCTGGTAGCCACAGGACTCGCCGCTGAACAGGGCATTTTGGTGCGCGGTGGCGATGTACTGGAACAGTTGGCGCGGATCAAGCACTTTGTCTTTGACAAGACTGGAACCCTGACCCAAGGCCAATTTGAGCTGATCGAGATCCGACCGCTAGCGGATGTTGAGCCCAATCGCCTCTTGCAGTGGGCAGCAGCTTTGGAAGCCGATAGTCGTCATCCTCTCGCGATCGCGCTGCAAGCCGCTGCCCGATCCGCAAATTTACCCGCTCTGACCGCTAGCGATCGCCAACAAGTTCCGGGTCTAGGAGTCAGTGGTATTTGCGAAGGGCGATCGCTGCGCTTAGGGAGTCCTGCTTGGGTGCAGCTCACTGCTGAAAAGTTACCGACTGGTTCCACTGCCGCAACGCCAATTTTGCTGGCCGATGATCAGCAACTGCTCGGTTGTTTCTGGCTACAGGATCAACCGCGTCCCGAGGCGGCAGAAGTTGTCCAAGCCCTGCGATCGCGGGGTGCGACTGTACAAATTCTCAGTGGCGATCGCCAGACCACAACTGCGGCACTAGCCCAACAACTTGGGCTGGAAGCTAACAGTGTGGTGGCGGAAGTTTTACCTGAAGCCAAGGCAGAAGCGATCGCGACCCTCCAAGCAGATGGTGATGCAGTCGCGATGATCGGTGACGGTATCAACGACGCACCCGCTCTGGCAACAGCTGCCGTGGGGATTAGTCTGGCAGCCGGCAGCGACATTGCGCAGGACAGCGCGGGCTTACTGCTCAGCCGCGATCGCCTCGACAGTGTGCTGGTGGCTTGGGAACTCAGCCAAATGGGTCTGCGAACGATTCGCCAAAACCTGACTTGGGCACTGGGCTACAACTTGGTGATGCTGCCCCTAGCAGCGGGTGCTTTCCTGCCTGCCTACGGGCTAGCACTGACGCCCGCGATCGCAGGGGCTTGCATGGCGGTCAGCTCTCTCGCAGTTGTTAGTAACTCGCTGCTGCTGCGCTATTGGTTCCGGCGATCGCTCAACCATTCAGTTTCTGCCTGAATCCCCCAGAACGTTTCTAGCTCTGACTTGCCCCTCACCAGAGGTCAACACCAGCTAGTTTTACCCGTTGCGATCGCTTCTCCACCGATGAGTCCTACTCGAAATCTTGTTGCGGGGGGGGCTGGGGGAGTCGAGTCCCCCAGTGCGTGGGTGTGGGGGTGCGCAATCACCCCCACAGACAGAGGCTTTTGACCCTAAACCAATCCATCCCAAGCCGAATCTTCCCAACTAGCTTGCTGATTGCTGGATGACTGCTGTTCCAGACTGCGATCGCTCCATAAGGAAAACCGCCAGTCCCTTAGAAACCAGCGGTTTTAGACGCAGTAAGGAGGTATTGCTCGCCTAGCTTAGGTGCCCGGCGATCGCGGCCTCTACAAACTTAAGGAGGCGTTCAGGATCAAACGCTGACCAGACCACCAGCAGCTTGCAACCGAGCACGGGCCCGACGATAGGCTTGCGTGGCTTGAAACTTCCCTTGGCGATCGTCTTCTTTGACCGCTTTCAAGCGCTCATCCGCCTGACTGAAGGCAGCACGAGCTTCTTCAAGGTCGATCTTGTCGCCCCGCTCAGCAGCGTTGACCAACACCGTAACTTCGTTGTTTTCAACTTCAGCGAAGCCGCCCAGAACAGCGATCGAAAGCCATTCTTTGTCAGAGCGCACCCGCAACACACCAGTGTCTAGGGCAGAAAGCAACGGTGCGTGACCCGGCAAAATGCCGAGCTGCCCAGTGGTACTAGGCAGAATGACTTCTTGTGCAGGCGCGTCCCAAACCGTTCGGTCGGGAGCAATGACGCGGACAGTCAGGCTCATGGTCGCGGAGATTTAGGGACAAAAACAGCGAGTAGGGCTGCGATCGCAACCCCACTCTGTCAGTCAGCAATTAGGCTTCGGCTTTCAGCTTGGCGCCTTTTTGGATCGCTTCTTCGATATCGCCGACCAAGTAGAAGGCCTGCTCAGGCAGGTCATCCAACTCACCGTCGAGGATGCGATTGAAGCCTTTGATCGTGTCTTCCAGCTTCACGTATTTGCCGGGCGAACCGGTGAACACTTCCGCCACGAAGAAGGGTTGCGACAAGAACTTCTCGATTTTGCGAGCCCGTGCCACAGTCTGACGGTCTTCTTCTGACAGCTCATCCAAGCCCAAGATCGCGATGATGTCTTGCAGCTCTTTGTAGCGTTGCAGGGTCGACTGAACCGCCCGCGCCGTCCGATAGTGCTCTTCACCGACGATCGAGGGTTGCAGCATCGTCGAGGTCGAATCCAACGGGTCAACCGCCGGATAGATCCCTTTCGAAGCCAGACCCCGTGACAACACAGTGGTGGCGTCCAAGTGAGCAAAGGTGGTCGCCGGCGCGGGGTCAGTCAAGTCATCCGCAGGGACGTAGACTGCTTGGATCGAGGTGATCGAACCTTCGAGGGTCGAGGTAATCCGCTCTTGCAGCTGACCCACGTCGGTACCCAAGGTCGGCTGATAGCCCACTGCCGAAGGCATCCGGCCTAGCAGTGCCGACACTTCTGAACCGGCTTGCACGAAGCGGAAGATGTTGTCGATGAACAACAACACGTCTTGCTTGTTGACGTCACGGAAGTGCTCCGCCATGGTCAACGCCGACAGACCGACGCGCATCCGAGCACCCGGCGGCTCGTTCATCTGACCGTAGACCAAGGCCACTTTCGAGTTGGCGATATTTTTCTCGTCGATAACGCCGGACTCTTTGAACTCTTGGTAGAGGTCGTTCCCTTCGCGGGTACGCTCGCCCACACCGCCAAACACGGACACACCGCCGTGCTCTTTAGCAATGTTATTGATCAACTCTTGGATCAAGACGGTTTTGCCGACACCAGCACCACCGAACAGACCGATTTTGCCGCCCTGACGATAGGGAGCCAGCAAGTCGATCACCTTAATACCGGTTTCGAAGACCTTAGGCTTGGTTTCCAAGTCGGTCAGCTTCGGAGCATCGCGGTGAATCGGCGAGGTTGTCGAAGCGTTGACAGGACCCAGTTCGTCAACGGGCTCACCGAGGACGTTGAAGATACGGCCAAGGGTGGCTTCACCCACCGGCACGCTGATCGGAGCGCCAGTGTCGATCACTTCCAAGCCACGCACCAAGCCGTCAGTGGTGCTCATCGAAACGGCACGAACCTTGCGATCGCCCAGAAGCTGTTGCACTTCGCAGGTCACCGACAGTTCTTGACCGGCTTCATTTTTGCCCTTGATAACGAGGGCGTTGTAAATCTGCGGCAGTTTGCCCGCAGGGAACTCTACGTCGACGACAGGGCCGATGACCTGACGGATGTAGCCAATATTTGTCTTCTCAGTGGTGGTGACCATGCTTGCGCGTTTCCAGATGAGTGCTTCGCGAGCGCGACAACTGCAGGAGGGCGATTTTGCCACTGTCCAGCGTATCACCGAAGGTCGCACCTTCCCGCAGCAAGATCCCCATTGCTTTGCGGTTGTTTTGGGGATTGAGTTCGGGAACCCGTACTGAGCCCAAGTTGCTCTTCCTAGAAGGCGGCCCGTACATTAGCACTCAGGCACTGGGAGTGCTAATCCATGCGGATTATCCCGGTTGCCATCTCCCTGTGATGACGTTTATCCAAAACTATGGCAGCTGTATCTCTGAGTGTTTCGACCGTGACGCCCTTGGGCGATCGCGTTTTCGTGAAAGTCGCTGAAGCTGAAGAAAAAACCGCTGGCGGCATCATTCTGCCCGACAACGCTAAAGAGAAGCCCCAAGTCGGCGAAATCGTGGCAGTTGGCCCTGGCAAACGCAACGACGACGGCAGCCGCCAAGCGCCTGAAGTCAAAATCGGCGACAAAGTTCTCTACTCCAAGTACGCCGGTACCGACATCAAACTCGGCAACGACGACTATGTGTTGCTGTCCGAGAAAGACATCTTGGCCGTTGTTGCCTAGGCTTTCTTCCTTTCACTGCCCTTCAGGACATTCCTTAAGAGATCACCATGGCTAAACGGATCATTTACAACGAAAACGCCCGTCGCGCCCTTGAAAAAGGCATCGACATTCTGGCGGAAGCCGTTGCAGTCACCCTCGGCCCCAAAGGTCGCAACGTCGTTCTTGAGAAAAAATTCGGCGCACCGCAAATCATCAATGACGGTGTGACGATCGCCAAAGAAATCGAACTGGAAGACCACATCGAAAACACTGGTGTGGCGCTGATTCGTCAAGCCGCTTCCAAAACCAACGACGCAGCCGGTGACGGCACCACCACCGCAACCGTCTTGGCTCACGCTGTGGTCAAAGAAGGTCTGCGCAACGTGGCAGCTGGCGCCAACGCCATCCTGCTGAAGCGCGGGATCGACAAAGCCACCAACTTCTTGGTTGACCAAATCAAGTCCCACGCTCGTCCGGTCGAAGACTCCAAGTCGATCGCCCAAGTCGGTGCAATCTCGGCTGGCAACGACTTTGAAGTTGGCCAGATGATCGCCGATGCCATGGACAAAGTGGGCAAAGAAGGTGTCATCTCCTTGGAAGAAGGCAAATCGATGACCACCGAACTGGAGGTCACCGAAGGGATGCGTTTCGACAAGGGCTACATCTCGCCCTACTTCGCCACCGACACCGAGCGGATGGAAGCCGTCTTCGACGAGCCCTTCATCTTGATCACCGATAAGAAAATCGGTCTGGTCCAAGACTTGGTGCCCGTGCTCGAGCAAGTCGCTCGCGCTGGTCGTCCGCTGGTGATCATCGCTGAGGACATCGAGAAAGAAGCGCTGGCAACCTTGGTCGTCAACCGTCTGCGCGGTGTTCTGAACGTTGCTGCGGTCAAAGCACCTGGTTTTGGCGATCGCCGTAAAGCCATGCTGGAAGACATCGCTGTCTTGACCGGCGGTCAACTGATCACCGAAGACGCAGGTCTGAAACTGGACACCACCAAGATCGACCAGCTGGGTAAAGCCCGCCGGATCACGATCACCAAAGACAACACCACGATCGTGGCTGAAGGCAACGAAGCTGCTGTCAAAGCACGCGTTGACCAAATCCGTCGCCAAATCGAAGAAACTGAGTCGTCCTACGACAAAGAGAAGCTGCAAGAGCGTCTTGCCAAGCTCTCCGGTGGCGTTGCTGTCGTCAAAGTTGGCGCTGCAACCGAAACCGAAATGAAAGACCGCAAACTGCGTCTGGAAGATGCGATCAACGCCACCAAAGCGGCGGTTGAAGAAGGCATCGTTCCTGGCGGCGGCACCACCTTGGCGCACCTCGCTCCTCAACTGGAAGAGTGGGCAACTGCCAACCTCAGCGGTGAAGAGCTGACCGGTGCTCAGATTGTGGCTCGTGCCCTGACGGCTCCGCTGAAGCGGATTGCTGAAAACGCTGGCCTCAACGGCGCTGTGATTGCTGAGCGCGTCAAGTCGCTGCCCTTCGATGAAGGTTACGACGCGGCCAACAACCAATTCGTGAACATGTTCACGGCTGGTATCGTTGACCCCGCCAAAGTGACCCGTAGCGCCCTGCAAAACGCGGCTTCGATCGCAGCTATGGTGCTGACCACCGAGTGCATCGTGGTCGACAAGCCCGAACCGAAGGAAAAAGCTCCGGCTGGTGCTGGCGGCGGCATGGGCGACTTCGACTACTAAGTCTCCCAGTTTTAAGACAGGCGGAGGGTTCTCCTCCGCTTGCGATCGCTCCTCAGGGTTTGCTCTGGGGAGCTTCTTGTTGGTTACAGCAGCGATCGCAACAGATCGGCGACCTGTTCAGCACTGTCTGCAACGTGGAGTTTGCCAGCGGCAGCTGCCATCTTCGGCAAGGGATTGGCGATCGCAGCCCCCAAGCGAGCCTGCAAAAGATCCAAGACCTGCTGCTGAAGCTGCTCCACCGTCAGGTCTGACTGAGGCACCAAGATTGCTGCTCCGGCCTCCGCAAAAATTCGGGCATTGAAGGTTTGGTGATCTTCGGCTGCAAATGGATAGGGAATCAGCAAGCTGGGCAGTCCGGCGGCGGCTAGCTCCGCCAAGCTGCCAGCACCGGCACGACTGATCGAAAAATCCGCTCGATTCAGGAGCGGCGCGACGTTATCGACAAACGGTAGTTCGATGTATTGCGGATGTTGCAGCTGACCGCGATCGGGGTCTTGTTGGCCGGTTAGATGCACAACCCACAGACCTGCTGTAAACCAAGCGGGAGCGGCTGCACGAACAAGACGATTAACTGCCACCGCGCCTTGGCTACCGCCCATCACCAGCACCACGGGCACATCATCCGGAATCGGTAGGCCATGCTGACTAGGCTGATAAAACTGCGATCGCAGGGGCGTTCCCACGACTTGCAGCGGTCGCCCCGGCAGATATTTCCCTGCTTCCGCAAAGCCAAGGGCAACGCGTCGGCAAAAACGGCTGAGTAGACGGGTTGTCTTCCCGGGCAGCGCATTGGACTCATGCAGGACCACGGGAATTCCCAAACTCCAAGCTGCGGCGATCGCAGGCCCCGCGATGTAGCCACCCGTCGTAAAGACGGCTTCGATCTGTTGTTGCTTCAGCAGTCGTCGTACTTGAAAAATCGCGCCAATTAAGCGCAACGCTGTTACAGGTCGCTGAATCCACGAGCCCTGAAAGCCACCAACGCGGATCGTATGCAGCGGATAGCGATCGCCGACCAACTGCGTCTCCAAGCGATCAGGTACCCCCAACCAATCAATCTTGGCTTCAGGTAAGGCTTCTGCCACGGCCAAAGCTGGAAAGACATGGCCACCAGTACCACTGGCAGCAAAGAGCAGGCGCGGTTCAGCAACAGACACAAGCCACCCTGACGTCAGAGAATCAGCGACTAGAATACCGTCAGGCCAACTGCCCTCCTTGCGACTAGGGTTCCTATGCTGCGATCTATTCGTCCGTTCTCGTTGGCACTCTTCGCAACACTCTTGCTTGGAGCAACACTCACTCCTGGTCGTGCCCAAACCCCAGCCGCAGCCAATACGGTGTTTCAAAGCTTGGCCGCAGCGGCAACTCGCCAAGATGCGAAGGCGATCGCCAACCTCTATTCCCCCAGTTTTCAGCCGCCCGACGGTCTCGATCGCATTGGCTACGACTCCGCGATGCAGCGCTTTTGGAAGCAATTTCCGGGCGCTCGCTACACCGTTCAAGTCCTCAATAGCCAGCCCAGCGGTTCTGGCTTGCAAGTCGAAACCCTAACCAAGATTGAGGGTCAACGGAAGCAAGGCGATCGCACCTTCAATTTGGCCTCGGAGATCAAGAGTCGTTGGCTGCTACAGGACGGTCGCCTGCAGCGCGAGGAAATTTTGAGCGAGCGCAGTCGCCTCAGCAGTGGTAGCAATCCGCCAGAGCTGACGGTGAACGCGCCAGCCACGGTACTGACTGGCGAAAACTTTTCCTTTGATGCCTACGTCGATGCACCTCTCAATGACGACCTACTCGTCGGTGGCGTCACTGAAGACCCAATTGAACTGCAACGGCTGCTTAATCCAACAGACTTTCGGCTCCAAGCCCTAACAGCAGGCGGTGTCTACAAGCAAGCACGGGCGCCCCAGCGTCCCGGCAACTTTTGGATTTCGGCGTTGGTCATCCGTCGGGATGGTCTCACCGTCGTCAGCGAACGCCTGCGAGTAGTTGATCGCACCCGTCCCAATCGCTAGCGGATGAAATGTGTAGAGGGGTTTGACAAAAGCTGTCACTTCAACTACATTAATAAATCGACGCGGGTTTGTAGCTCAGTGGATTAGAGCATTTGACTACGGATCAAAGGGTCGGGGGTTCGAATCCCTCCAAACCCGTCGCGCAAGAGCCTGTCTGAGCAATGTCTCAGGCAGGCTTTTGTTTCAGGCAGCTGCTGGCTACCGAGATGCCGCCGGAGCGATCGCCGGATGTGAGATCATAAGGCTGTCTTTGCAGCCGTGGCTGACTTGAGGCTCTGCCCACGTTTTGTCCTTGGCAGACTGCCCAACGCCTGCGAAGTTTTCTGCGACTTGAGAGCCGACGCTTGAATTCTTCTGCGCCTTTGCCGGAAACGGCTTTTTTGCGCCCGGATGGGAGTAACCGCGAAGCGATCGCGGCTGTGGCTCAACAGGCGCTTACCCAACTTTTGAATCACGGTAGCCAAGCGGCTCAGCGATCGCCCCTCCCCACTTGGCAGGGCCTTGAGCAGAATGTGGGAATTTCAGCGCAGTCTGTACCTCTGCCAGACTTGCTCAGCCAGCTAGAACCGCTGTTGGCTCAGGCTATGAATCCGGCTAACCCCGGCTACTTGGGGCATATGGATCCGGCAGCCAGCACTGCGTCAGTCATTGGCGACGCGATCGCGGCCTTACTCAACAACAATCTGCTCAGCGTCGAGATGTCGCCGAGTCTCTCGCGCTTAGAAACAACAGTTCTGCGGGAGTTGGCCCAACGCTTTGGCTTGGGGGATAAGGCTGGAGGATTGCTGCTGAGTGGCGGTAGCCTTGCCAATTTACAGGCGATCGCCTTAGCACGGAACTGGGCCTTGCAAGTGCAAGAAACAGGGCTAGCTGGTTTGGCTCAAAAGCCAGTGCTGTTTGCGTCCGAAGCCGCTCATACCTCGCTACAAAAGGCGGCAATGTTGCTGGGTTTGGGGAGCCAAGCCGTCATCCCAATCCCCACCGATCGCCGCGGTCGGATGCAGGTTGCAGCCCTAACAGAAGCGATCGCCTCTGCCCGCCGTCAAAGTCAGCGTCCTTTCTGCTTGGTTGCCACAGCTGGAACAACAGTGACGGGCAGCATTGATCCGTTACCGGAACTAGGCGCGATCGCCCGCGCTGAAGGGCTTTGGTTCCACGTTGATGCCTCCTATGGCGGAGCTGTGATCTTTTCGCCGCGATATCGCCAAAAGCTGCAGGGGATTGAGCAAGCCGATTCCGTCACTTTCAACCCGCAGAAGTGGCTCTGTGTCGCGAAAACCAGTGCTTCACTTCTGTTGCGCGACTGGTCAGTCTTAACGGAGCATTTCCGCATCGCGGCACCCTACATGGGCGAAGCGGACGACTTGATCAACCTTGGTGAAGTTTCTGTCCAAGGCACTCGACCAGCAGACATTCTCAAGCTCTGGCTGACGCTTCAACATTTTGGCGATCGCGGCTGTGAAGCCTTGGTTGACCACGGGATGCGGCTGGGTCGCAGCTTCGTCGCTGAATTACGCCAGCGTCCTCAGATTCAAGTGGCAACCCCACCGGATCTGAACATCCTCTGCTTCCGATTGGAGAGCGATCGTCTCACGGCTGAACTCCAGAAATCCCTATTGGATCAGCACTTCTTCTTATCACTACCTCGCTTCCGCGATCGCCTGTGGCTGAAGGCGGTGCTGGTCAATCCCTTCACGACCCATGAGCATGTGCGACAACTATTTGGCGTGATTGACGCCTTTTGCCGCGATCGCCAGATCCAGCCCGAGCCCCAAAGTCAAGATAACGGGATCACTTACTCACAGTCGTTATGAGTATGATATAAATGTTTACAGGGAACTCAATCGAACGAGTACCCATTGATATTTACCCGGAGCCGTGAGACTCATGACCGAAGGAGCCCTGCGCGTCGGCCAATTGGCCCCCGATTTTGAAGCGACTGCAGTCGTTGATCAGGAATTCCAAACGATCAAGCTGTCCAATTACCGGGGCAAATACGTCGTTCTGTTCTTCTATCCCCTCGACTTCACCTTTGTTTGCCCGACCGAAATCACTGCCTTTAGCGATCGCTACGCAGAATTTTCGGCCCTGAACACCGAAATCTTGGGTGTGTCGGTCGATAGCCAATTCAGCCACTTGGCTTGGATTCAAACCAGCCGTAAAGAAGGTGGTCTGGGCGACTTGGCTTACCCACTGGTTGCTGATCTCAAGAAAGAAATCAGCACCGCTTACAACGTGCTTGATCCTGCTGAAGGCATTGCTCTGCGCGGCCTGTTCATCATCGACAAAGACGGTGTTGTCCAGCACGCCACCATCAACAACTTGGGATTTGGTCGCAGCGTGGATGAAACCCTGCGCGTGCTGCAAGCAATCCAGTACGTTCAAAGCCACCCCGATGAAGTTTGCCCGGCTAACTGGCAGCCTGGCGCCGCGACGATGAACCCCGACCCTGTCAAGTCGAAAGAGTTCTTCGCTGCTGTCTAATTGGCACGGTTCCTCTTCACAACTTCAATCGATTGATTAAGGCAAGCATTTGGAGCTCCAGTCATTGGGGCTCCTTTTTTTGATGAAAAAAACCTGCATCACTTAATCAACGCCGCGGAGTCCTGCTCGGCCAGCATGCTAAAAGTGAAGAATTGTAAAGCTGCTGTTTGCATGAGCCCAGAGTCCAGCGACGGACATGATCTGCGGCGATCGTTTCGGGATCGCGAGGAGCTGATCGACTACCTGCGTCAGCAATTCCCCGAGGCTGCGGCCGTCGCCCCCCAGGTCAGCACCATGCGGGGCGGCTATCAGGCCGCGATCGCTCAGCTCGACGCGATCAATCCACTGCGCTATGGCAAAACTCGCAACTTTTTAGATGGAGCAGTGACGCGCCTGTCACCTTACATCCGCCACGGTGTCCTCAGCCTGGCAATAGTGCGCGATCGCGTCCTCAGTCAAATTCGCCAGCGCAGTGATGGCGAGAAACTGATTACCGAACTGGCTTGGCGCGACTACTGGCAGCGTCTCTACTGGGAATGGGGCGATCGCATTTGGCGCGATCGCGAACCCTACAAGACGGGATGGAATCTCGAACAGTACGGCGAGTCGCTGCCAACTGATCTGCAAGCTGCTGCGACAGGCTTAGCCTGCATGGATCGCTTCAGTCGCGAACTGCAAGCAACCGGCTACTTGCATAACCATGCCCGCATGTGGCTGGCGGCCTATCTGGTTCATTGGCGACGGATTCGCTGGCAGGCTGGTGCGCGCTGGTTTCTCCAGCATTTGCTCGATGGCGATCCGGCTAGCAACAACCTGTCCTGGCAATGGGTAGCCAGCACCTTTAGCACTAAGCCCTACTGGTTCAATCGCGAGAACTTACAACGATACAACGGCGATCGCGACTGTCAGGATTGCCCGAGTCGCGATCGCTGTCCTTTTGATGGCAGCTATGACGATCTTGCCGACCAACTCTTTCCTAATGCTGAATTCCGCGACCAACCCCGCCAAGGCGGACGTTGGCACCGCGATCGCTCCCACTCACGCCAGCGCTAAAGCATGAGCCAGCCCATTGTTTGGATCCATGGGGATGATCTCAGTCCCCAAAACCCTGCCCTTCTGCGCTATCCCCAAGCTCCAGCCTTGTGGGTCTGGGATGATCAGCTGCTCCAGGAGTGGCAGATCAGCTTGAAACGCATCGTCTTCATCTACGAGTGCCTGCTGGAGCTGCCGGTCACCATTCGGCGCGGTGATCCTGTCCAAGAACTCCAGCGCTTTGCCCAAACGCACGGGGCCGATCGCCTCGCCACAACCGATAGCCCCAGCCCGCGGTTCAACCAGATCGCCGATGCGATCGAAGCAGACTTGGATCTAGAAATCTGCGATGGCCCTGAGTTCGCTGCAATCGAGGGCTATGTCGATCTCAAACGCTTCTCCCGCTACTGGAAAACAGCTCAGCAGTGGGCGTTTGAACCAACGAGCAGGGACCACTAACCAGCGATCGCCAAGGTTATTGTCAGTTCCTACGAATCTACCTTGGACTTGTTAGGCGTCGCCCCGACAGAAGGCCGTGACTGGCGATCGGATAAGAGCGGCAAGCTCCGCCAGACTGGGTGTTGCTCAGTCCAACGATCGGCGATCGCATGGAGCAGCACGTAGAAGCAGGGAATGATCAGCAGCGTCAGCACCGTCGCCAGTGACAGTCCCGAAAAGACCACAATGCCCAAGGGCTGCAGGAACTCACTGCCCTGTCCCATGCCTAGTGCCAAAGGCAGCATCCCCAGCACCGTCGTCAAGGTCGTCATCAGCACTGGGCGCAACCGTTGGGGTGCGGCTTGCAGCATGGCTGAGCGGCGATCACAACCTTGCTCTTCCCGTAGTTGGTTGGCCAGTTCCACCAAGATGATTGCGTTGTTGACGACGATCCCGACCAGCAGCACCACCCCAACTACCACGGTCGCCCCGATCGCAGTGTTCGTGAAATACAGTCCCAGAATCCCGCCAGCTAAGGCCAAGGGCAATGTGAACATAATCACCAGCGGGTCAATCAGGGAGTTGTACTGCACCGCCATGACCACATAGACCAAGAAGGCCGCCAACGCTCCCAGAATCGGTAGACTCGCCTGCAACTGGCGGTTGCTCTCGGCGGCACTACTGGGTAACAGACTGACATTCGCGGGCAGATCCACTGTGGCAATCAAGCGTTCTGCTTCGGCAAGGGCAGCACTCAGGCTAGCGCCTTGGCTAAGGTTGCCGGCAATTTGGAAGACCTGCCGCTGATTAATCCGCTGAATTTCCGCGGGCGCTGTTCCCGTTTCCACGCGGGCAATATCATTCAGGCGAATCAAGGAGCCCGTATTGCCAAATAGCGGTAGTTGCAGCAACTGAGCTGGCGTATTGAGTGCCGTGTCAGCCACTTCCACCCGCACATCCACTAGGCGATCGCCTCGCTGTAGGCGTGTGGGAATTGACCCCTCGATCGCCGTCTGAATCGTGCTGCCGACGCGACTGGGATTAAGCCCCAAGGCTGCGGCTCGTTCGCGATCGAGCTGGATGCGCAATTCTGGCTCGCGGCGATCGCTATCCGGACGATAGCGGGCCAGTTGCGATTGCCCCAGAGCCTGCATGACTTGTTCCCCTGCGATCGCCAGCTGCTCGCGGTCATCACTCTGGAGAATGATGTCAATATCAGCCCCACGCAGGGGTGAGTTGTTAGTGATCAGACCCCGTACCGCGCCGGGCGTGACGCGCACCAGCGTATCAACCAGATTGAGTTGATTGAAAGCGGGGGTCAGCCGTTCCACAAAGCGATCGACATCGCTTCCCGGCTTCAAAGTGATCGTGCTGGAACTACGCAGGACATTGGTTGTGGTGTTGGCACCAAATAGCGACCCACCAATGGTGGTGAAGGCATAGTCCGTTTCTGGTTGTTCGAGGAGCAACTCTTCGATCGCTGTCATCACCCGCTGGTTATCCGCGAGCGGCGTTCCGGGTGGAAATTGCACAAACAGTTGCGCTTGGCCTGTATTGATTCGCGGCAAAATCTCCTGCGAGAGCTGCCCCAGCAACGAAGCACCACTCAGCCCCAAGATCAGAAAGGCGATCGCGATCGTACGCAGTGGTCGGGCGATCACCCGCCGGAGGAACTGACCATAGGCTGTTTGGAGCCGCGCAAACTGATGCTGAAAGGCCAACAACGGCGGCCAGCGATCGAGACCGCTGGTTTCCTTACGCGCCAAGAGGCGTGAGGCCAGCGCTGGCACCACGGTCAGCGCCACCAGAATCGAAGCAGCAACCGCAAAACTGATCGTCAGAATTAGTTCACTGAAGAGCAAAGAGATGAAGCCGCCCAGCATCAAAAAGGGCAGCACCGCCACCAAGTTGGTTGTCGTCGAGGCAATCAGCGCCGATTCCACCTTCTGGCTACTCTCGATCGCCCGCTTAATCACTTGACGTGGTGAAAGCAGGCTGCGGCTATCTCGCCCTGGCGTGATCCCAACGCCGTCTGCGATCGTTTCCAGCATCACGATCGAGTTATCGACGACGATGCCGACCCCCAGCGCTAACCCACCCAAGCTAAAGATGTTGAGCGAAAAGCCCGCCAAGCGCATCATCACGATCGCCGCCAGAGTTGCCAGCGGGATCGAGATCACGATGATCAGGGTTTGTCGCCACGATCCGAGGAACAGCAAGACTGCGAGGGCTGCAAGGACTGCACCCGCTAACCCAGAGCTGGTGACGTTGCCGATCGCGTTTTGAATAAAAATCGACTCGTCCAGCGTCGGTAACACCTGAATGCCTTGACCGAGGACTTGATTGGATTGGAGCTGACTCAAGCGCTGCTTAACTGCATCCACCACCGCGATCGTGTTGGCATCCGGCTGCTTCTGAACGCTCACTTTGACGGCTGGCTCGCCATTCAAGCTGACGAAAATACGCTGTTCGGCACTGCCATCAACCACCCGCGCAAAATCACGCAGCAGCAGCTGTTGAGACGGATCGGCTTCGCTGCCAGCCCGTTCAAAAGTCAGATCCAGAATGTCTTGCGCATTTTGAAAGCGCCCCGTCGTCCGAGTCAGAGGCTCCGCGCTGCCCAGCAGTCGCCCACCCGAAACATCTTGGTTACTCTCTTGCAGTTCATTGAGGACGTTATCAAGACCCAACCCTAAGGCTTGCAGGCGATCGGGATCGATCAAGACCCGCACTTCCTCTTCGAGACCGCCGGTAACATCAACCGCCGCCACCCCGGGCACTAAGGTTAGCTCGCGCGCGAGTTCTTCTTCAGCGAGGAGGCGTAACTCTTGCGGCGATCGCTCGGTGGAAGAGAGCGCAAATTCATAAACCGGCAACTGGGACGGATCGAACTTGAACAGTCGCGCATCTTCAATGCCTTCAGGCAGGCGCGATCGCGCTCGGTTAAAAGTAGCCGTCGCGTCGTTGAGGGCTTGGTCAATATTGCCACCCGGCTCAAAGAAGAGGTCAATGCTGACATCCCCTTCCCTCGTGCGCGAAAAGATTTGCACCACGCCTTCAGTAGCCGAGAGGGATTCTTCTAAGGGCTTGGTGACCTCCTCGACAGCAATTTCCGGTGCGAGACCCGGTGCACTGAGACGCACCCCAACGCGGGGATAGGTGATTGAAGGCAGCAGATCTACCTGCAGCCGGCTGACCAAGAAGAGCGCCACGACAATGGTGGCCACGGTCAGCATCAAGGTGCCAATGTGGCGACGAATCGAGAGGCCGCTGAGGCTGAGCTTTGGAGGGGGAGTTTGGCTCATCCGTCGAGGTCTCCGGGATTGGACAGAATGCTGAGACGCACTGGCTGGCCCGCTTTGAGCGGATTGGCGCTGCGGACAACGATTGTTTCACCCGCTTGTAAGCCGCTTTGAATCACGATGCGGCCATCCGCACGAGCCCCCAACTGCACCGATCGCGCTTCCGTAGTCGTGCGATCGCCTTGCTTCTTGAGGACAAAGACCGTGCCGCGATCGCCCGTCGGTGAAGCCTCACCAGTCGAAAGAGCCGTTTCTGGCACCACGATTGGGTCGGGAGCGGTCGTTGCGAGGGATACCCGTGCCAGCAGGCCGCTACCGATCCGGCCGTTGGGATTGGGCATGGTGATTTCCACCGGAATCAGGCGCGATCGCGGATCGGCGACAGGCGCAATTCGGCTGATTTGCCCCGTGAAAGTCTGTTTCGGGAAGGCATCCAGCCGCACTTGCACTGGCTGCCCAGCTCGCAGGTTTGCCAGCTCTAGCTCCGAGACCCGCACCACCACTTTGATGCGGCTAAAGTCGCCGATGGTGAGAATTTCATCACCCGCCCGAGCCAAGTTTCCCGTTTCTGTGCTGCGTTCCAGCACCAAACCCGTCACCGGTGCGATCAGCTGTGTGAAGTTGCGACGGGCTTGCTCTTGGCTGGCGATCGCCTGTTGCGCGACCACGCGCCGCTCTGCGGCTGCCACGGCTTGCTGGCGAGTTTGCACCTGCTGTTGCGCGGTACGGACAGCTTGTTCAGCAGTTAGGACTGCAGTCTGGGCAGTCTCTGCTTCCTGAGCCGAAATCGCACCTGCCTGAAAGAGCCGCGTCAGGCGGGCTGCATCCGAGCGGGCCTGCTGGAGCTGGAGTCGAGCTTGTTCAACCGCTGCGTTCGCAGCGATCACTTCTGCTCGCTGACTTGCAACTTCTGATTGACGAGCCGCTACCTCTGCTGCCGCTGCGACCACCGCCGTACTCTGCAAGCGATCATCAAGGCGAGCCAGCAACTGTCCCGCTTGAACAGCATCTCCCACATCCACCGACAGACCGATTACCTGTCCTTCCACCTGCGCGCGCAGCGACACAGACTGAAAAGGCTCCGTCGTCCCGGTGTAGCGTGTCGCCTCCTGCAAGGGCTGCCGTTCCACCACCACCGCATCCACTGCTGTCACAGGCGATCGCAGTTGATCCCGACTGGTTTGTGCAGATCCCGGCGGCAGTAGCCGACAGCCTGACGTAGTGAGGGCCACCAGCAAGCAGGCCAGCCCAAGACGAGAACGGGAGTGAGCAAAAACGGTCATGAGGACAGGGTGAGAAGGATGGGAGACACAGACTTGCAAAATCTCTTTACAGTCTGCATGAGACAAGCAGATGTCGGAGCAAAGCAAGTGCGCTAGCACACATCACTCAGTGCACTCGTCCACCTTGCGATCGCAGACTTCTACAAGAGTGACGATGATTCCAATGCGTCTGACGCCAAAAAATTGAAAATGTTTCAGCAGTTTAAACATCACTACTGATAGCAATCGCTGACTTCACCCAAGTCTCTCAAGCATAATGACTACAGATGAATTCACTATTAAATTAACGATAGCGATAGGAATAAAGGTAAAAATCAGCGATTTTTGACTGAGAATCTTGCAAACCAATTATTTTTATAGCTATCAACGCAAAGATACAAAAACTCTAAAGGCGGACTGTATGAGAGAAGCTGAAAACTAAAATCATGCGATCAGATCACTTAACCGAGCTGGATTTTTGCACACAGTCCTGAACTTATGGCCATGTTCTATCGCAGACAGGGCTGACTTTGGAGGGAATGCTTCCGTTTTTGTCCTCACTGAGTCGCTGTCCGCAAGAGCCCTTAATCACACTTGCGGCCATCCCAAGTGCCGCTGTTGATGCCGCCGCTGTGTATGACCTCAACACAACGACGACCAGGGAGCTGAGCATGTTCTAGGATCAACACCCGTCGTCCTTGAGGCGCATTCTGCAGATCCACATTGCCGCTGATCTGAAAAATCGCCACGTTGTCGCCAACCAAAGTGCTATCGGGATCGATCCGCAGTGCGGAGGAGATAGTGGCAAAGTTCAAGGAACCGCCTGCCCAGCAATCGCTAGGCTGAATGGTGACTACTGATCCCGTCAGGGAAAAGCGGCAATCGCGATCGCGCAGTTGAGCACTTTGTCGAAGTATCCGCAGTATTTGCTCAGTGGTTGAAATGGCTTGATCCATCTGAGCCTGTTGCTGAATTCGCAGCACCGTAGGGAGCATCAGAGCCGCCGCCCCAATCATCGCGATCGCCCAGCTAATTGCTTGACGAGGACTCAGCATGGAGGGCTGCCGACGGTTAGGCAACAGCGTCATAACAGCCAATCTCTTAGGAAAGTTGAGCGAACAAAATGAATGACATCTTTTATGCCTAGTCTCGCTCCCCAGCATCAGACTTCGGCTGTGGACTGGGAGCGTGATGATTCAACATGGGGCAAGAGCCTAGCACTTCAATCGACCTTTGACAATCCGACAAGCAACCACCAGCTAAGCATCTTGGGGCAGTCCGGTTACTTCTGAATGCTCAACCTCTACTTTGCCCCGAAAGACAACGTAGTTGTAGATGTTATAGAACAACATGATAGGAATCAAAAAACCAATAAAAACAATCATGAAGACTAGAGCACTCGGCGAAGCAGCTGCTTCATAGATAGTGATACTGGGCGGGATTACATAGGGAAAAACAAGCAAACCCAGACCAATAAAAGTCAAGATAAACAATAAAACAGTCCAAACAAAGGGAGCGACTTCTTTCCGTTTTTGGAGACTTTGCCACAGCGCAATAATCAGAAGGACACCGAGAATGGGAATGAGTGTAAAGCCATAGATGAATGGCACTTGAAAAAGGCGATCGCGGGCACTTTCCGAGATAAATGGTGTAGTCGCAGTAATTGCGATCGCACCGATAAGAGTGGTAATGGCAGCTAGCTTGGCTGTCTTGAAGTGTGTCTCCTGTAGACTGCCTGCTGTTCGCATAATTAAGTAGGTCGAGCCAATCAGTACATAGGCTTGAATCAACGTCAGGCTAACCAGCAAGCTATGCCAGTTCAGCCAGTCCCAAAGACCACCGATATAATGGCCACTGACATCTGTTTGGATGCCTGTCAAGACACTGCCCAGCGCGAAGCCTTGAGCAAGAGCAGCCAGAAAACTACCACTCCCAAAGGCCACATTCCAGAAGCGCTTATTCTCGGCATTTTCCCGAAATTCAAAGGCAACCGCCCGCAGAATCAAGCCAAAAATCATTAGGAAAATCGGCAGATAAAGCGCGTTGAGAATCGTGCCATAGGCCAACGGGAAAGCTCCAAACAAGGCACCGCCCATCAAAACTAGCCAAGTTTCATTGGCATCCCAGATGTTGCCAAGACTGGTCATCAAAATTGTGCGGCGGTTCTCACTGCTGGCCGTCAGCGAGAGAATGCCAACGCCTAGGTCAAAGCCATCAAGAACAACATAGAGAAACAGGAATAGCGCCAGAATGACAAACCAAACCTGAGGAAGAAAATGCAGCAGGGCATCCATGGGCGATCGCTCACAACCAACAGCAAATGACTGAAAACTAAGACTCGGCGGCAGCCGTCACTGGTGCTGCAGTTTCAGGAAGCGGTAATTGGCGGTTTGGTCCCTTGATCAAAATACGGCGACCGAAATAGAGCGCCGTCACAAAGAGCACGCTGTAGAGCAGCAAAAAGGTTCCGAGAGAAGAGGCAACGGCTCCGGCAGGAACATTGGAGGCAGCATCCAGCGTTCGCAACTGGCCGTAGACGAGCCAAGGCTGACGACCCACACAACGGACAATCCAGCCCGATTCAACAGCAATGTAGCCCAAGGGCGCAGCCAACACCCAGCCCCAGAGCAGCCAGCGTTGGTTGGTGAGATTGCCGCGCAACCATTGGGTAATGGTCAGAAACATCAAGCCAGCGAGGGCAAAGCCAATGCCGACCATGGCCCGAAAGGCGTAAAAAACTAGGCCGACCATGCTGGGGCGATCGCGCGGCTCCCACTCTGATAAGCCCTTGAGCGGACGGCTGAGGCGTGGCTGAAATTCCAGAATCCAGCCTAACGCCTGCGGAACTTCTAGTGACCAGCGATTGGTTTCAGCCTTGGTATCCGGCCAAGCCAAGATGCTCCACGGTGCAGCTTCACCGGCAGGGATCGTTTCCCACTGCGCTTCCATTGCTGCCAGTTTTGTCGGCTGATATTCCCAGACTTGCTCGCCACTGAGGTGACCGACCCAGATTTGGAGTGGGGCGATCGCGATCAATGCTGAAAGGACGATCACAAAGGAGCGACGGAAAAAGTCACTTTCGCGATCGCGCAGCAGGTACCAAGCGCTGATGCCACCGACCATAAACAGCGAAGTCTCCAAAGTTGCGAGGAACATATGGGAGACGCTGACCGCCATGAAGGGATTGAAGATGATCCGGAAGTAGTCGAGCACCTGGAAGTGACCATCCTGAAGCACGGTTCCAGCCGGTGTTTGCATCCAAGAGTTGGCCGCCAAAATCCAGAAGGTCGAGAGGTTTGCCCCAAACGCCACCATGATCGTGGCGAGGTAGTGGATCACAGGCGGCACGCGATTCCAGCCAAACAGCATGATCCCCAAGAAGCCCGCTTCCAACATGAAGGCCATCGCACCTTCAAAGCCGAGAATGCTGCCGAAGAAATCACCGACCGCTTCTGAGAAGGGCGCCCAGTTGGTTCCAAACTGAAATTCCATCGGCAGCCCCGAGGCAACACCAATCCCAAAGTTGAGGACGTAGAGTTTGGCCCAAAAACGAGCGTGATGGTAATAATCCGGGTTGCGCGTCCGTAGCCACAGACCCTCCACAATCACCAAAAAAATGGCCAAGCCTGTCGTCAATACCGGCCAGAGCATGTGAAAAATGGCGGTGACAGCAAACTGCAATCGAGAGAGCGTGGCGGTGTCGGCAAGCCAAGACATAAGGCTGGGGGGCGATCGTGCCCCCATTGTGACGATATTTTTCTCTGGAGTTCTAGAAAATCTGCATTCCCTGACCTCCTGCCTCAGTCCAAGCGATCGCCCCAACCTTGAACATCCCGAGGCGGCTGGGCTGTGACGCTGCACCGTCTCTTGGTGGTCTTACCCAGTGCGTTGATTGCCGCGCGATCGCGGCGACAGGTGCGCGAAGCTTTGCAGGCCCAAGGATTTGAAGTGCTGCTGCCTCGCTGTCGGGAGCCGCACGAGATTTCAGCTCTAATCCGATCACACTCAGCAGTCGAAGGGCTGGTGACAGCGACGGATCCAGAAACCGTCAGTGCGGTTCTCATGGTTTGGCCTAGCGATCGCCCTTGGTTGCTGCTGCCATTGGGAAGCGATCGCCAGCTCTGCGAGGAGTTGCAGCTCTGGAGCAACTGGCAAACCGCGATCGCACAATTGAGGCGAGCTTCAAGCAGCTCAATTCCAGTTGGCCTCGTGGACGATCGCCCCTTTCTGGGCAGCCTGAAGCTGGGACTATCACAACCGATGGCAGGCTTACACCAGCAATGGCGCCAGTATCCCTGGCAGTCAGAAGCTGTAAGAGCTGCGCTGAAGTTGTCTTGGTTGGGGCAGCGCTTTCAGGTAGAGGGAAAAACCGCTTCGCAACAGTGGAGCTGGCGCACCACCCAACTGCAGATCGCCTGTGGGCGCGATCGCCGCTTCTGGCTCAGTCACTGGGAGACCGAGCGATCGCGCCGGCCCGGAGACCCTTGGCCATCGCCAACTCGGCAGCAAGTTGAGGCTCCGCTGCAAATCCAGGCACATCCCAGCCAACCGCTCTGGTACCTCGGGCAGCGTCTTCCCGATGGACCTTGGCACCTTCAGCACCGTCCCCAGTCCCAAGTTCTGTTTGCACCTCCTGCCGTTAATCCCAAGGCTGTTCGCTGATGTCTGCTCTTCTTCGTGCCCGACTAGTGGAAATTGAGAAGGAACTCCGCTCCTACGACTATCCGGGCTGGGAAGTACAGCGCTATCAAGACGACGAACAAATTCGGATTCATGCTGTGCTGGAAAGCGATCGCACCCTGACTGAAGCAGAGTTCGTCCTGCTGTTGGATGCTGTGGACGATCGCCCCGACAGCGCCGAGTGTTTTTATGCCGACTACAGCAGCGATCGTGAGGTGACGATCAGCGGCGATTTTGAGCTGGTGCTCGAGATTTTCCGGCAGATGCTCAATGAGCAATTTCAGGTTTGGACTGGCAGTCTGCAGCCGTTGACGTCTCTGTTTGCTAGGGCAATGGCAGAAACGGAAACAGACTTTTCGCCGCTTTGAGAACCCCGAGGAAGAACGCCAGTTCTCGCACTGATGGGTTGAGTCCTCTGACGGGGTCGGGGTCAGTCTGCAAGCGCTGCTGCAAGATGGTGTATTCCTCTGGCGTCAGGGGGCGACCATCGAGAGGCGATCGCCCGTCCAAAATGATTTCTTGGCGCAGTACCTCTTCTGGCAGATCCAGGAGAGTCTCTGCCGCAATGGCCGATTGGAGGCTTAAAATCAGCCCCCCAGCAAGGAGCAGTTGGCTGCGCATTGGGGCAACTTAGCAAACGCTTGGGTTCACTTTGCCATAGTCCAACCGCAGCGATCGGCGGCTGAAGCTACCGTCTAACACCGCTCAGCCGTGCTTTTCAGCCCCGCCGTAAGATGGGAAGGTTACCGCCACGCGATCGCTCATTCATGTTTGACGCTCTTGCCGAACGCCTAGAACAAGCCTGGACTAAGCTCCGGGGCCAGGACAAAATCAGCGAATCAAACGTCCAAGAGGCGCTCAAAGAAGTCCGGCGCGCCCTGCTCGAAGCGGACGTCAACCTCGGCGTTGTCAAAGAATTTATTGCTCAAGTCCAAGAAAAAGCGGTCGGGACGCAGGTCATCAGCGGGATTCGGCCCGACCAACAGTTCATCAAGGTCGTCTACGACGAGCTGGTGCAGGTCATGGGCGAAACCCATGTCCCGCTGGCCCAAGCCGCCAAAGCCCCAACCGTCATTCTGATGGCCGGTCTCCAGGGTGCGGGTAAAACGACCGCCACGGCGAAGCTGGCACTACATCTGCGCAAGGAAGGGCGATCGACCCTGTTGGTGGCCACGGACGTCTATCGTCCGGCAGCGATCGACCAGTTGATCACACTGGGCAAACAGATCGATGTGCCCGTATTTGAACTCGGCAGCGACGCCAATCCGGTTGAGATTGCTCGCCAAGGTGTCGAAAAAGCGCGGCAAGAGGGCATTGACACCGTCATCGTCGATACGGCAGGCCGACTCCAGATCGACACGGAAATGATGGAGGAGCTGGCCCAAGTTAAAGAGGCGATCGCGCCCCACGAAGTGCTGCTGGTCGTCGACTCGATGATTGGCCAAGAAGCCGCTAGCCTGACCCGCAGCTTCCACGAACGGATTGGGATCACCGGCGCCATCCTGACCAAGTTGGATGGTGATAGCCGCGGTGGGGCAGCCCTCTCGATTCGCCGCGTTTCCGGTCAGCCGATCAAATTTGTCGGTCTGGGCGAAAAAGTTGAAGCCCTGCAGCCTTTCCATCCTGAGCGGATGGCCTCGCGCATCCTCGGCATGGGCGACGTGCTGACCTTGGTCGAAAAAGCCCAAGAAGAAATCGACTTGGCCGATGTCGAAAAAATGCAGGAGAAAATCCTGGCGGCCAAATTCGACTTCACTGACTTCCTTAAGCAAATGCGCTTGCTGAAGAACATGGGGTCATTGGCGGGCTTCGTCAAATTGATTCCGGGTCTTGGCGGCAAAATCAACGACGAGCAACTGCGTCAGGGCGAGCGTCAACTCAAGCGCGTTGAAGCGATGATCGGCTCGATGACGCCGCAGGAGCGTCGCGATCCAGACCTGTTGGCAAATTCCCCCAGCCGCCGCCACCGCATTGCTAAAGGTTGCGGTCAAACCGAAGCCGAAATCCGCCAAATCATCCAGCAATTCCAACAGATGCGTACGATGATGCAGCAGATGAGCCAAGGCGGCTTCCCCGGCGGTGGCATGGGAATGCCCGGTTTTGGCGGTGGCATGCCCGGATTGGGTGGCGGTGCGCCTGCACCTCAGCCCGGTTTCCGGGGCTATGGCCCTCCGAAAAAGCAAAAGAAAGGCGGCAAAAAGAAAAAGGGCTTTGGCCTGTAGTCCGCGATTGTCCTTTGGCTCTTGGTTGCCAGCCATGGTAATTTGAGAGATTGTCGGCTATCTCTAGCCATCCTCAGTTGATGTCACTCATCAGAGCATTCGCATGATCAAACTGCGTCTCAAGCGCTTCGGTAAGAAACGGGAAGTCAGCTACCGTATCGTGGCGACCAACAGCACCTCTCGTCGTGATGGTGCACCTTTGGAAGAACTCGGTTTCTACAACCCCCGCACCAACGAAACTCGTCTGGATGTGCCGGCGATCGTTCGTCGTCTGCAACAAGGGGCTCAACCCACCGAGACGGTGCGCAGCATCTTGACCAAAGCCCAAATTTTTGAACAGCTGAAGGCCTAAGGTTTTGTCGCAGGCTTCTGCCGATCGACCGGACTACGTCGGGCTTGTTCGCCATTTGCTAGAGCCTCTCTTAGAGCCGGGGGAGTCGTTGCGCTTGGATTGCGAAGTGACGCAAGCGGGCCAGCGGGTTCTGTTGCGTTTGGCTGCAGCCGACACCAGCATGCCTCGGATTTTGGGGCGCGGAGGGCGCAACCTCCAAGCCGTGCGAGCCATCCTCAGTGCCACAGCTGAATTAGCGGGTCAGCAGATCCACTTGGAAGTTTTAGGGCAAGCTCGCCACACAGAACGACCGCAGCGCCGAGACCGCGATCCGGTAGAATAGTGATTCTGCAAGTCTCGAAGTTCGACATTTAGCTTTTATTCGGGAGGTGATTACCAAGCGTGGCTGAAGTCCGTCTAGGCGAAAACGAAACGATCGAGTCAGCACTTCGTCGTTTCAAGAAGAAAATCCAGAAAGCTGGCATTCTTCCCGAAGTCCGTCGACGCGAGCACTACGAAAAGCCGAGCCAACGTCGCAAGCGCAAGCTCGAGGCCTCTCGTCGTCGTCGTCGCTAATTGCTAGCTGGGGTGCCGCCTTTCTGATCCGAAGCGGCATCCACTGACAGAATTTTGAGTTTTAGCTTGAGGGTTGAGATGCACTCTGTGCGTGCGATCGCCCATTTACTGAGAGGTGGGCTCTGAATGGAGTCGACCTCGATTTTTTTACCGAGCTTGGAAAGCGCGATCGCCCTGAGCGGCGAAGGGCAAGCCAATCTCAAATTGCTAGCTCGCCAAACGGGTGCAGATATCGTTTTGCGGGGTCAAGAATTGGTGCTGCGCGGCACCGAAACCCAGGTTCGACTCTGCGGGCAATTAGTTGCTGCTTTGGAAGCCCTCTGGTCTGAGGGGCGCGCGATCGCGGAAGTCGATATCTTGACTGCGCGACAGGCGATCGATACCCAGCGTCAGCCGGAACTGTTGGCCATGCGCGAAGACGTGCTGGCACGAACCCGCCGGGGCGAAGTGATTCGGGCGCGCACCTTTCGCCAGCAACGCTACATCCAAGCGATGCGCAAGCAAACGCTGACCTTTGGGCTAGGGCCAGCGGGAACCGGCAAAACCTTTCTGGCCGCTGTCGTCGCTGTGCAATCGCTGCTAGAAAACCAATGCGAGCGGCTGATTCTGACGCGGCCTGCCGTAGAAGCCGGCGAACGCTTGGGCTTTCTCCCCGGTGATCTGCAGCAGAAAATCGATCCCTATCTGCGGCCGCTCTACGACGCCCTCCACGAATTGGTAGAACCGGAGCGGATTTCGGCGCTGATGGAGCGTGGGGTGATTGAAGTTGCACCGCTGGCCTACATGCGGGGGCGCACCCTCAACCGCGCTTTTGTGATTTTGGATGAAGCCCAAAACACGACGCCCGCCCAGATGAAAATGATGCTGACGCGGATTGGTTTTGGCTCCAAGCTGGTGGTGACAGGCGACCCTAGTCAGACCGATTTGCCGCCCTCTGTTCCCTCAGGCTTGGCCTTAGCCGAACGAATCTTGGGCAATGTTGAAGGCATCGCCTTTTGCAAGCTCGGTCGGCAGGATGTGGTGCGTCATCCCTTAGTGCAGCGCATCGTTGAAGCCTATGAGCGCTTTGAAGCCCAGAGCGGCGGTACCTGAAAGCTAAGTTTCTGCTCAAAGCTGCTTTTTCTGCGAAATGTAACCCCAATGGGGGCGATCGCGGACACTATAAGGACGCATCGAAATCCACATGTCTGGTCTCAGTGACTTCTACACAGAAATCCTGAACATTGGTGCAGGACTTTCAGTTACGTGAATCGTTAGAGAAATTTCAAAACGCGACGGTCAAGACTATTACGCCAATTTCTCAGGGTATTCAGCTCATAACATCAGGCTCAGACTGGAAGTTTGCCAATGAGGGCGAGCTAGAGCGGTTGGTCTGGGCTTGTCTGCCACATTTTTTAGATTGCCAACCGCTTCAGCGACAATTTCGAGTCAGCAATCAGTGCTGCGACATTTTGGCGGTCAGTCAACAGCGGCTAACGGTCATTGAACTAAAAGTCGCGGAAGATCGCTATTTGATTCCACAACTGACTCGTTACTTTGATGCGTTGCGGGAAGAACAGCCGTTTACCGACCAAATTGACTATCAGCGATCGATTCGATTGATTGCGATCGCACCCAGCTATCACGCCGACAACTTCACTGACATTCGCTATAGTCAGCTTTCTTTTGAGCTGTATCAATATCAAATTCGACAACATCGGCAAAAACATTATCTAACGCTGCTCAATCTCGAGACTCAGGAACAGCGGCATCAAGAAATTCCTGTTTTACAGTTACCGAGTAATCCAGCCGATCTGCCTGACCCGCCGCGTCTGATGCAGAACTGGATCAAACGCTGTACCCCAGAACAAGCAGCTAGTCTCCTACAGCTCCGCGCCAAGATTCTCAAATTTGATCCTCGCATTCAAGAAACAATTCAGGATCGCGGCATTTATTATGGCAAAGGCAAAAAATATCTAGCAGAATTACGGACCGATCCAGCTCGAGAATTTTGTATTTTCTTTTGGATACCCGATCGCTCCTACTATGGTGGGCAAGTCAGGCGAATCCGTTATTGGACAAACTGGCTAACAGCAGGTTATTGGGGACCTTGCAACTCTGGCTTCAAACTGAGTGTCAACTGGGGAGGTGGCTCATATAGTCGAGCGAAAGCTCCTAGACTTCAGCAATCTCTTGAAGTGCTAACGGATAAAGCACTCAAACATTGGCTAGAGCGAATGAATTGAAAGCAATCACCTGACATCAACGCAGCGATCGCTCTAAGCCGCGATCGCATTGTTACGGCGATCGCCCACGACTACTTCGCGGATGAAACGAACCAAGGCTTTCTGGGCAAGACCGGTCACGACTTGCTGGCCCATCTGCTGCACTTCGGGACGACCGAGAACGGGAATCAAGGGAATGAACTTTTGCGGTTCAAACCGTTGCCCTTGTTGCAAGAGCGAGAGAACGCGCAGCAACGGCTGTAAATCAGCCAAGGTGCTGTCTGGCTCAGGATCAAGGCCTAAGCGCTGGCGGATCTGATTGCGCAGCAGAGGCAATGCTCCTCGACCGAGACGATCGAGACTGTTCACCAATTCTTCCACCAGGCGATCGCGCAGATCCTGGCCGGATTCACTCAGCAGAAAATCGACAGTCTGCTGGATCAGCTGTTCGCTATCGTAATCGGTGCTATTGCTGGCATTGCGCAGCAAGTTCTCCAGCCGATTCCAGCGCAGCTGGCCGCCATTGAACAGCAATTCGCGCAGTGAAGACCGCAACTGAGGCGAGGGATCCGTCAGGATCTGGCGAGCAATGAAAGGATAGGCCTTGCTCAGCACCTTGAAGTTGGGATCGACATTGATGGCAATTCCTTCCAAAGTGACGAGCGATCGAATGATCAGGGCGTAATAAGCCGGTACGCGGAACGGGTAGTCGTACATCACCTGCGAGAGCTGATCGGTGATGCTCTTGAAGTTCAAGTCAGCGACGCTTGCGCCCATCGCATCTTTGAAGACGCCAGCCAAGGCCGGAATGATCGGTGTCAAGTCCGTGTCGGGCGTTAAGAACTCCAGATTGACGTAGTCGCGTGCCAGCCCTTGGAAGTCTCGGTTGACGAGGTGAACGACCGCTTCAATCAGGCCGTAGCGCTGATAGTTTTCGACTTGGCTCATCATGCCGAAATCGAGATAGGCCAACTGGCCATCTGGGGTGGCTAGCAGGTTGCCCGGATGGGGATCGGCGTGGAAAAAGCCATATTCCAGCAACTGCCGCAGCGAGCACTGCACGCCTCGCTCGATCAGATAAGCCGGATCAATCCCTTGGTTGCGGATCGCTTGCAGCTCCGTCAGCTTGGTGCCTTGGATCCACTCCATTGTCAGCACACGACGACTGGTGTATTGGCGATAGATACAGGGAACGTAGATGTCAGGCAGTTGACCGTAGAGGCGGGCGAAGCGTTCGGCGTTATCGGCTTCTTGGCGATAGTCCAGCTCTTCGAAAATGCGCAGGCCAAATTCGTCCGCGATCGCCACCAGATTGCTTTTGACACGACGCACATTGCGCATCGCCCAAGCGGCAAGGCCGCGCAGGATATAGAGATCGAGGGCGATCCGCTCGGCTAAGCCGGGACGTTGGACTTTGACAGCGACTTCTTCGCCCGATCGCAGTCGACCGCGATAAACCTGCCCAAGGCTGGCCGCCGAAACCGGATTCTCACTCAGCTCCGCAAAAATTTCTTCGGGGGGCGCGCCCAGTTCCGCCTCAATAAATTCAAAGGCGATCGCGTTCGGAAATGCAGGCAGTTGATCCTGCAGGCGTGTCAGTTCTTCCAGATAGGCCGGTGGCACGAGATCCGGACGGGTTGAGAGAGCCTGACCCACTTTGATGAAGGCAGGACCCAGTTCCGTCAGCAGATCGCGCAGTTGCACCGCACGTTGGACTTGATTGCGGCGGGCTGCACCTGTGCGGCCATCAAACCACAGGCCAAAGATGAAGCCCAGCAAGGGCCAAAAGATTTCGAGGAAGCGGCTCCAGACGACAAAAGGTCGGTTGAGGTAGTAGCGCGCGATCGCTTCTGGGTCGTAGACCAGACTGCCGTCTTCTGTCATCAGACGGCGGGCAATTGGAACCCCATGCATGGCAATCACCGGACGCAGAAGACTTGAAGTATTGTAACGATGGCAGTCCCACGACGGGGCGAGGGCAAGCCATGTTGCAATCGCTACGCATCGAAAATTTTGCCTTGATTGACCAGCTAGAACTCGAGCTTGGGCAAGGCTTGCACGTTTTGACTGGCGAGACCGGAGCGGGCAAATCGATTCTGCTGGATGCGATCGATTGTGTGTTGGGCGGCAAGCCCGGCGGACGACCGATCCGCAGTGGTTGCGATCGTGCGTCCTTGGAAGCAACCTTTGCCCTTTCGCCGGATCTGACGGCTTGGCTACAGGAACAGGCGATCGAGGCGATCGAAGACAGCCTGATTTGTAGTCGTGAACTGGTGCAAAGCAGTAACGGGCTACGCAGCCGATCGCGGGTCAATGGGGTCTTGGTCAATCGCCAGCAACTGGCAGAGCTGCGGCGACACCTCGTTGAAATTACCGCTCAGGGGCAGACCGTGGCGCTGGGACAAACCGCGCAGCAACGGGACTGGCTCGACAGCTTTGGGGGAGCCCCCTTAGCGGAGCAGCGGCAAGGGGTTGCTCTGGCCTATGCCGCCTATCGGGAGGCTGCTCAAACCCTCGAAATCCGTCGCCAAAGCGATCGCGATCGCCTCCGTCAGCAAGACCTCGATCGCTTCCAGCTTGAGGAACTGACCCAAGCAGAACTCTCTGACCCCGAAGAGCTGACGCAACTCGGACAAGAACGCGATCGCTTAGCCCATGTCGCGGAACTGCAGCAGCAGAGCTATCGCGTTTACCAAGCCCTTGATCAAGGTGAAGAAGCCGGTTCCGCTATCGATCGCCTTGGCGAAGCGGAGCAAGGGCTAACGCAGATGGTCGTCTTTGACCCGAGCCTGCAGCCTTGGTTGCAACTCCTGCAAGAAGCGATCGCCCAAGTTCAAGAAGTCAGCCGCCAACTCTACCGCTACGGCGAAGGCTTGGAGAGCGATCCCGATCGCTTGGCCGCCGTTGGCGATCGCATTCAATTACTCAAGCAACTCTGTCGCAAATACGGGCCGGAGCTGAAAGACGCGATCGCCTATCAACAGGAACTGCAGCAGCGCCTTGCCGACGACAACGATGAGAATCAAAGCCTGGAGTATTGGGAGGCTGAGCTAGCACAGCGGCAGCAAACCCTGATTGAAGAATGTGCCCGTCTGACTGCCTTGCGGCAGGCAACCGCTCAAACCCTTGAGCAGAAGCTAATCGCTGAACTCGCGCCACTAGCGATGGAACGGGTTCGGTTTCAGGTAGAGTTGCAGCCCTTGTCGGAGCCGGGGCCAACAGGAGCAGATCAGGTCTGTTTTCGCTTTAGCCCCAATCCGGGCGAACCGCTGCAACCCTTAAGCGAAACGGCTTCCGGCGGTGAGATGAGCCGCTTTTTGCTGGCTCTAAAGCTCTGCTTCTCAGAAGCGGATCCCGTAGGAACCTTGGTCTTTGATGAAATCGATGCGGGTGTTTCCGGACGGGTTTCCCAGGCGATCGCAGAAAAACTGCAGCAACTGGGTCGTCGCCATCAGGTGCTCTGCGTCACCCACCAACCGCTGATTGCTGCTTTAGCGGATCACCACTATCGCGTCCGCAAACAGGTCAGCGGCGATCGCACTCATGTGGAGCTAGAAGCATTGCGCGATCGCGATCAGCGGCGGCAAGAACTAGCGGAACTAGCTGGCGGTAGCTCCGCGGATGAAGCCCTTAGCTTTGCAGAGTCCCTCCTTCAGCAGGCCGCAACCACCGCACAAACCCCGACCCAATCAGCCTCAAAGCGATCGCCAAAACGTAAATCCAAGATCGCACCCTAAGAATTGAGCATGAAGCCGCGATCGCCGTAGCGAGCTGCGGCTGTGCCAAGCTGCGAATATGGCAAGTCTTCCGCGCATTCAACCGCTTCCAGCACCATGGGTCGCCCGTATGGCCGCCGGGGAAGTGATTGATTCGCTGGCTGCTGTCGTGCGGGAGCTCTGCGAAAACAGCTTGGATGCCGGCGCGCAGCGTCTGGTCATCGACCTCTGGCCCGAGCAATGGCGAGTGCGCGTTGCCGACGATGGCGGGGGAATGTCACTGGCAGATCTACAGATTGCTGCCGCCGCCCATACCAGCAGCAAGCTCAGTCCCGATCGCTTCACGGCGGAACAGTTGGGCTTTCGCGGCGAAGCGCTGCATAGCTTGGCACGGCTAGGTCGCTTGACAATCGCTAGTCGAGCCGCCGAAGCAGAATCCGGCTGGCAGATCAGCTACAACCATTCAGGACAGCCCCAAGCGCCGACCCCGATCGCGATCGCAGCGGGTTGCATTGTCGAAGTCCAGCAGCTTTTCCAAGACTGGCAGGAGCGTCGTCAGAGTCAGCCGAGTTCTGCACAACAACTGCGAGCATTGCAGCAGCAGATTCAAAACCTTGTTCTCGCGCATCCAAACCTTACGGTGCAAGTGACGCAGAACGATCGCCCGTGGTTGGCTTTTGCACCGACTCAACAGCCCCAAGAGCGGCTGCTGCAACTGCTGCCCAATACCAGTCCTGCCGACTGGCGATCGCAGCAACTTGATCTCGGTCCCGAAGGTCAACTACAGGTTGTCGTTGGCTTGCCCGATCGCTGTCACCGTCGCCGTCCCGATTGGGTCAAGCTCGCGGTCAATGGTCGCGTGGTGCGCGTACCGGAACTTGAGCAGGCGATGATCGGCGCTTTGCACCGCAGTTTGCCGCGCGATCGCTTTCCCGTAGTTTTTGCCCACCTGCAAGTGCCACCTAGCCAAGTCGATTGGCATCGCCACCCCGGCAAGGCCGAGTTATTCCTCCAAGATTTACCGATCTGGAGTGAGCGCTTGCAACAGGCGATCGCCCAAACCCTACCGATCGACGTGGCGCAAGACAGTGAGCTACCGGCCAGTGCAGCCCTGCTCCGAGTCGCGGAAACCACAGGCAGCTACGGCGAATCTCCCAGTCATCTGCGGGCGATCGCTCAAGTCCTCAACACCTACGTTCTAGCCGAGCAGGGCGATAGTCTCTGGCTGATTGAGCAGCACATTGCCCACGAACGGGTTCTGTTTGAACAACTCCAAGACGACTGGCAGCTCGTGGATTGCAAGCAGCCAATCCTGTTACCCAAACTCTCGCTAGAACAGCGGTTGCAGCTTGAGCGTTTGGGCATGACAGCGGAGGACTTTGGCGATGACCTCTGGGCAATTCGACAGATTCCAGCAGCCTTAGAAAAGCGAGAGGACTTGGTGGAGGCACTGCTAGAACTCAGTCGCGGTTGGGATCTGAGCGCAGCTCAAGCCGCGATCGCCTGCCGCACCGCCATCCGTAACGGCTCAATTCTGGATCCCATAGAGCAACAGACCTTGCTCGATCGCTGGCAGCGTTGTCGCCAACCCCGCACCTGTCCCCATGGCCGTCCGATCGCACTCGTCTTACCGGAAACCAGTCTGGCGCGCTACTTCCGCCGCCAGTGGATGATTGGCCGCAGCCATGGTTTGACTGAGTCCTGAGAGTGGCTCTATTGAAACTGACTGCCACGGTAGAAGGGACGTTTGACCACAGTGGCTGGAATCTGTTTGCCGCGGATCTCCACCCAGAGTTCCTGCCCTAGATTGGCCAAGGCAGGAGGCACGTAGGCAAGGGCGATCGCTTGGCTAAGGGTGGGAGACCAACTGCCACTGGTGACGATACCAATCGTGGTATCAGCGATCGCGACGGGATAGCCATGACGGGCGATATTGCGGCCGGGTAGTGTTAGACCCACCAGTCGGCGACGTAGTCCTTCCGTTTTTGCTTGCACAAGGCGATCGCGGCCAATGAACTCGAGGTTGCGATCGAGGTGAACAACCCAACCCAGTCCAGCTTCTAGCGGAGTGGTTTCGCTATCCAATTCATGGCCGTAGAGAGGCATGGCGGCCTCGAGCCGTAGGGTATCGCGCGCTCCCAGTCCACAGGGAGTCACATCGGCTGCTGTCAGTTGTTGCCAAAGTGCGATCGCAGCTTCGGGGGGCAGCATTACTTCGCAGCCATCCTCACCGGTGTAGCCAGTACGCGCCACAAAAGCGGGTTGACCCGCGATCGAGGTCACAGTGTGGCCAAAGCGCGGCAGTTCTGCCAGTTCGCAGCTGACGAAGGGTTGAAGGGCAGCGATCGCCTGCGGGCCTTGAATAGCAACCAGAGCTAACTCTTGGCTGAGGTCGAGGAGCGCGATCGCAGGGGGAAGATGCTCCGTCAGCCAGCGACGATCAGACTCTGTCGTTGCAGCATTCACAATCAATAGGGCCTGTTCAGCCCCGTCTACCCAACCCTGCCAGTAAACAATGAGGTCATCCAAGCAGCCGCCAGCGTCATTCAGCAGCACAGAGTATTGTGCCTGCCCCGGCAATAGCGTCGTTAAATCGCTAGGGAGCAGTCGTTGCAAGGCTTCTCGGAGTCCCGATCCTCTTAGCTGAAACTTCCCCATGTGGGAAATATCAAAGATGCCGACTTGCTGACGAACGGCGAGGTGTTCCTGCACAAGCCCTTGAAACTGCAGCGGCAATTCCCAACCCGCAAACCCTGTCAACCGAGCGCCCGCATCTACGCAAACCGCACGCAAAGGGGAGGACAGCAGAGGAGCACTCACAATCGTTGTCACTCGCGATCGCTACATCTGGATCTATTGTGCTCTAGTACGATCACCCTCTAACAACTGGGCTAGAAAGACAGGATTATCAGAATTAGCGCTAACTATCTAAAAGTCAGTTATCGCCCAAAATTGTTCTGAAGATTTTCCAGTCGTTCAGTTAAGGCTAAAAAGCGTTTTCTAGAATTGGTCTTATCCAACATTCCTACATGCACAGACTGCAGAAATTCAATAAAGCTGGCAGGAGTGCAAGGCTGACCCGAGTAATTTACAACATGCCAGCGGTGATAGGCATTATGGACTTCTTCTTTAATAACCAAGATGTTATCTAAATGAGTAGCTAACTCCTCTCGACTTGACTTACAGAAGAGATGGTGGCCATGAAGATCGAAATCGCAGCCTTCTTTATATTCTTCTCCTGTGACTTGACAGCGATTTTTGGAAGCTCTTTTAGCTGTCTCGATCGCTTTTTTAATTGCCTGTTCTCGTGAGATCAATTTTTTGTATTGTGCATCAAGGCCAGGTTCAATTTCTTCGATAACTGCTTCTAGCCAAGCTTGCCTTGATTTACTGCGGTTAGAACTCCGCATATCTTGAGCCAGTTTGAGAATCCCATATTTACTGAAATATTGCTCATTTTCAAACTCATCAAAATCACGGCCTTTAGCCATGATCTCTGCACCTTCATAACTATTATCACTTTGGATACGACTGATGGCACCATTCATCCCTTTACCATTCGTCTCTAGGATTTCGATGGTGCTCTTACGGTGCAGAAAAAGAGTGTTCGAGGAAACGACAGAAAATTCTGACCGAGCAGCTTGGGAAATTTTTCGAAGCACCAATGCTCGACGGATCCCTTGACGTCGGTGCGTAATAAACTCAATAATCCTATCAAAGAAATTATTACCTTCCGTTGTCTCTAAATACTTAGCGATAGCAACTGCACCTTGCTCATAAAAATAGCGCTGCTTATGGCGAACTATCCATTCAAAATGTTCACCTTCAAGGAGTTCCCACTCATCATCAGGGTTCTCATCAAATTTTCGACAAATCCTGTAAAGCTTCTCCTTACTAATCTTCAATGCACGAGCTGTATCTTCATCGGAGAGTAGATTAGGGTTATTCATCGGCTTATCTCCCTAATAAGATCGAGTCGCGCATTTGCTGAAGTTTTGAAAAAACTTCTGGATTTCCTCCTGTATCCGGGTGATGTTCCTTAGCTAATTTCCGGAAGGCCTCTTTAATATCTTTCGCAGTGGCTTTCTTGGGATCTAACCCAAAAACAATCCAAGGCCTAAAATTTTTGAGAACATCAATACCATTGATACAGGTTGGCCCGGTTTCATTTCGTTCATTCGTGGGGACACCCACCCATTCTCGGTAGAGCTCTAGCCATGGAGCCTTAGTCCGTAAGTTATAGTCCCGACCTTCAATCGCAACCTTAAATGCTTCTTGCTGTTTCAGCTGAGTAATATTGGAGCAGTTAAACGCCTTGCAGACTGCAGCTTTCAACTCAGGCAAAGAAGGTTCTGGCGGCTTCTTTCTGCGGGCAAACTGGGCAAATTCTAGGAAAACCTGTTGATCAATACCATGGCGCTTGGCGAGCTCTGCGGCCCGATCAATCACAAATTGTGGCAGCGCAGTCGATTTCGAAGCCATACAGACAAAGGCCAAAGAGAGCCACAAGCCCCTTTAGCCTATCGGATGGCTCACTGCATCCCATTCAAACTGAAAAAGAAGTTTACAGTTTCCCTACTGGAGGTGGTATTCAAGGAGAACGAAGGGGCGATCGCTAAAATCTAGCTTTCACGGAGGACATAGCCGACCCCTCGCACCGTTTGAACAAGGCGTTTCTCACCTTCCGTTTCAATCTTGAGGCGCAGATAGCGAATGTAGACTTCAATCACATTCGATTCGCCCATGAAGTCGTAGCCCCACACATTCTCGAGGATTTGTTCACGGGTGAGCACTTCCCGTGGATGCTCCATCAAAAAACGGAGTAGATCAAACTCTTTCATCGTCAGGTCAATCTGACGGCCATTACGAGAGGCACGTCGGGTTGAGAGATCAAGCATTAGATTGCTAAATTGCAGTTGCTCTTGAGTCGCAGGTTCTCGTTGTAAATAAAGCTGCAATCGCCGCAGAAATTCATCGCTACGGTAAGGCTTGAGGAGATAGTCATCAGCCCCTGCTTCTAGGCAGGCAACTCGGTCTTCAACTGTGTCACGTCCCATTAATAACAGAATGGGAATGGTCAAACCGCGATCGCGCAACTGTCGACAGAACTGTAGACCTGACTGTCCTCCAGCCATGCGATCAACAATCACTAAATCAGGCTTTTGCAGATCGATTTGAGCAAAGAGATCCTGCTGAACATTTGCCAATGAGGTACCATAGCCTGCTTGCAGTAAATCACCTGCCATTTGCTGAGCCAAACTGGAATCGGACTCAATCAAAAGAATGTGCGGCGAGGCTGGCGCAATCATGGTCTGTCCTCACGGGATAGCAGTCTCAACAAACGAGTGTGCCCATTAGCTAGGATCTGGCGCACTAGGCTTAGCAACATGCGGTAATCCCCAGCCCAGCTTCTCGCGCAACACCCGAAAGAACTCATTGGGTTGAAGGCGAATAAACTTAGCAGAATAGCGCGATCGCTGGATTAAAACGCGATCTTCAGGCCAAACGTAGCAGCCTGCATTACCATCAACCACCATCATCAAGCGCTCGGGCGTGGCTGGAAAAATGGTCATTGGCTCGCGATTAGCAAAGACCAGCGCCCGTGATGCGAGGGAGTGCGGACAGATAGGAACGAGCTGAAAAACAGGAACATCAGGCGTGACCACGGGGCCACCAGAACTGAGGGAATAAGCTGTGGAGCCGGTAGGAGTGGAAACAATCACACCATCAGCTGCAATATCGACGGGGACATGCTTACCGATCGCGACTTCAAAG
Organism: Synechococcus elongatus PCC 11801; assembly: GCF_003846445.2. Taxonomy (NCBI): domain Bacteria; kingdom Bacillati; phylum Cyanobacteriota; class Cyanophyceae; order Synechococcales; family Synechococcaceae; genus Synechococcus; species Synechococcus elongatus. The sequence continues at coordinate 1,489,313 of NZ_CP030139.2, forward strand.
TGACACATGCTCGTCAGCGGTTCGCGATGGAGTGCCATCTCATTCAGAGACAGGGCTGCCCAGCGAATTAGCTCTCGACGCAACACTTTGACTTCCATCATGGTGCGCTCTTCGAGGCTATATTCGGATGCGCAAAGCTGTTCAACCGCTGCAGGTAAGGTATCGAGATAAGCTTCTGCCAAAAACCCTAAGTGACCGGTATTAACCGTCAGCATGGGAACGCCAATTGGAGCCAGTTGGCGAGCAGCAGCTAAAACGGTACCGTCACCGCCCAACACGATCGCCCAACGCAAATCGCGATCAAAGCCACGCGGCACTAAGCTTTCAACGGGAGTATGACAAATAACACTGTCGGGATTGGAATAGCCCAGTAGACCTGACTGGCTCGTCGCTAGACGAACACCCCAGCCGCGAGCATTAAGCTGCTGCTGCAATTCTTCGGCGATCGTGCAGGCTGTCGGTTTGCTGTCGTTGTAGATAATGCCGACATCTGGCACGCGAGTACTGCACGCTAAAGGCCAATTGCAGTTCCGATTCTATCAGGGCTTGGGATCCCTGCTATCCCTGTGGGGATCAGCGCAGAGGAGTCGCTAAGGGCGATCGCCAAATGGCATCGGCTACTCGAGCCACATCGACCATCGCAGCAACATCATGCACCCGCAGGATATCTGCGCCATGAGCGATCGCTGCCGTACAGGCCGCGGCCGTACCCCAAATCCGCTGCTGGGGATCCGGTTGATTGAGAATCTTGCCGATAAAGCTTTTGCGCGAAACACCGACTAAGAGCGGACATCCCAGTGTGGTCAGCTCTTGCTGCCGACGCAGGAGTTCAAGATTCTGCTCAGCGGTTTTCGCAAAGCCAATGCCCGGATCAAGAATGATCTGGTCGGGCTGAACCCCAGCTGCGATCGCGGCTTCGCGACGTTCAGCCAAGTCAGTGTGTACGGCTGTAACTACATCGTCATAGTCCGTCAGCTGCTGCATGGTTTGGGGCGTGCCGCGCAGATGCATCAACACAATTGGAGCCTGACGTTCAGCCGCAAGCGACAGGATTTCAGGCTCATAGATGCCGCCAGAAATGTCATTAATCCAGTCTGCGCCAGCTTCTAAGGCAGCTGCCGCGACTTCAACCCGCGTTGTATCCACCGAGAGTAGCGGCTCTGATCCCAGCACAGCCCGCAGCGATCGCACAACCGGTACCACGCGCTCCAGCTCGACAGCCAGCGGCACCGTCTCTGCGCCCGGCTTTGTAGACTGACCACCGATATCAAGAATGTCTGCACCGGCTTTCCAAAGAGCCTGACCTTGGGCCACAGCGATCGCGGGATCAAGAAACTGGCCACCATCGCTAAAGCTATCGGGGGTGACATTGATCACCCCCATCACATAAGTTCTTTGACCCCAACACAGCTTGCGGCGATCGCTCATTCGTTATCTACTCTTTGCAATCGCTCTGCAGTGTAGGCTGAATCAGCTTGTTGGAGATCGTTGCAGACGCTTCCCTTGAAAACCAGAGCGTCCAGCTGACGCTAAAGTTGGAGCGTGAAAAGCGCAGTCTGACTCCTGTGGTAATCTATCTCAGATGAGACTAGCGCGAGACTGTGCAGAGTTCCTTTGGCGCGACACCTGACGGCCTTCTAGACATTGAAGCGGTTCAAAAAGCCATCAATCGATCGCGGGCTTCGGTGTATCGCTATGTCAACAGCGATCGCCAGCAACTCAACCCTCCTTACGATCCCCGCAAGCTCAATCCAGAGCTACGGACCGATCACCGTGATCCGCTGCTCTTTCACCCCAATGAAGTTGCCCGTTTCGCTCGTGACGTTCTCAAAATTCGCCAAGTGACCGTGGAAGTGCTGAATGCTCCTCCCACCCAAACGCAAGAACTATTGACTGAAATTCTGGCGGAATTACGACAACTGCGACAGCTCTACGAATCACAAGTGCAGCACAAATAAGCTGGGCAACCGCATCAACAATCACCCCAAACAGGAGTTCCTGCGCAGAGAACGAGGAATAGCTTGACCTCAGCTAGAAGCGCCCGCCGCCACCACAGTTATTTTGCAGAATCGCCGGTACGGTTTGCCCCTGATTTACATAGGCTTGTTGAATCTCGGATCGTTCGACGCTATTGAGAGTACAGAAGTCCTCGTTACCGGTAACAAAGCGCCGATTGGCATCTTCGACCACTTCCGCGTCGGTATTGGTGTTGGCGGAATTTGGATTGGATTGCGGCGGATCAGCCGCGATCGCTGTTGCGGAAAAACCAGTGAGGGCAATCGCCAAGAGGAAGGACTTCATGGTTTTCTGTCTGCCAGCCACGACCCTCCTAGCATTCCCCAAGGAAGCTGCCCTACCTCAGGCTCAGGCTCGAATCATCCTGCGATCGTCGCGATCGGTACAGCCTCCTCTCTATCTCGCAACCAAAGCAGGCTCCCCGAAATAGCTAAAGACACTGAGCGCCTAGTCACAGATGGCTCAATAAAAAAGTCCACCCTCATGGATGGACTGTAATTGCAATCGACAGAGATAAACGATCTAGCAACCTTGGTCAGTCCGATTTTGCTTGCTGGCGGGCTGCCCGTGCCTCGCGCCAAGCATTGATCATCCGACCCCCATTGAGGCGGAACTCATCCCAGCCCCAAAGACTACCAGCCTGCTGCTCATCCCAGGAAGCAGAGAGCAACCCGTAGGTTAGCCCGAGGACACCGAGGCCAAAACAGCCCATAGAGGCCAAAACTACCGCAGAGGTTGGCAGAGGAATAATCTCGCGACTCACCAGCCAGTAGCTAAGGAAGAACACACCGACGCCTAACCCTGTCGGCACACCCGAAAAAGCCAAAATTCGACGCAGCATCCGTTGGCTAACAGCATCAGGAATGCGCGTTTCAGATAGCTTCGGTTGAGGCTGCGCTCGCGAGGCTTTTGCCGGCTGCTTAACCTCTGCTGCTTTGCTAGCAACAGGAGCAGGAGCCGCTTTAGCAGGCTTCGCTTTACGCCGCTTGGGTTCAAACGGCAACCGGTCGTCAGGCGCGGGCTTACTCATCGGCTCTAGCCGCGGATACCGAGGCGCTCGATCAGGGCTTTGTAGCGGTTACGGTCTTGCTTGAGGATGTAGGCCAGCAAGCGTTTGCGCTGACCAATCAAGCGCAGCAAACCCGTGCGCGAGGCAAAGTCTTTTTTGTTTTGCTGCAGGTGTTGGCTCAGACGGCTAATCCGCTCGCTCAACACGGCCACTTGCACATCCGCCGAACCAGTGTCGGTGGGGTGAATTTGGTAGGCCTCGAAAATTTCCTGCTTACGGGCTTGGGTCAGGGACATGGAACTCAGTCGCGTTTCAGCAAACTCTGATAGTAGCACGGTCGATCAACGGCTGAGCCACGCGATCGCCTCGCGAATCCAATCTTCGGCGGGTTGACCAGACTGGACGAGATTTTCTTGGGCGATCGCCGTCAGGGCTTGCAGGATCTCGCGGTTGTTGTAGCCCAATACCAACAGGGTCATCTCCACATCCTCTTGCACCGCCGCGATCGGAGCTGCTGTCGCGCTGGGGAGCAGACCTGCTTCTTCGCGCCACTCCGCTAACTTACTGCGAAGTTCCAAGGCCAGTCGTTCAGCCGTTTTTGCACCGACGCCGGGCGTCCGACTGAGCAGTCGCGTGTTGCCAGCCACGATCGCCTGCACTAGCTCAGCGAGGCTCAGGCTATCGAGTAGCGCCAGTCCTAACTGGGGGCCAATACCACTGACACTAATTAGCTGTCGAAACAAATCCCGCTCAGCGACTTTCAAAAAGCCAAACAAGAGCCACTGATCTTCGCGCACCTGTAAATGCGTAAACACCTGTAGAGACTTACCCACAGCAGGGAGTTCAGTCAGCGATCGCGCTGGTGTTTGTACTTCGTAGCCAACACCTTGCACATCGAGCAGCAGGAGTAGCCTGCCGCTCTGCTTGCGGACACCGGCGAGGGATCCTTGGAGATAGCCAATCATGACGGTCTGCGGGGTCTAAGCCTGCGATCGCTCCATCCTACGAGGCAGCGATCGCAAAGTCGCTGACTAGCCGTAGGTTGAGCCGCTAGATTGCGATGAATGATGAGGACTAAGACAACCTGAGAGGGTTGTAAGGCTCTCTAAACATTCGAAAGGAAGTCTGAAGTTCCCAGGGGATCGCCCGACGAATTGAATTGGGCTGGCTAAGCTGAAAGGGCCGCAAATCAAGGCTTTTTGAGGCAGTTATGGCAGCGAATTTACTCGAACAACTCCGCGGAATGACAGTGGTTGTCGCAGATACCGGCGACATTCAGTCGATCGCGACGTTCACTCCTCGCGATGCCACCACCAATCCTTCTCTGATCACCGCCGCGGCCCAAATGCCGCAGTACCAAAGCATTATCGATGACACCCTACGCCAGGTCCGGACTGAGCTGGGAGCAGAAGTTGCGGTAGAGGCGATCGTCGCTGAAGCCGTCGATGAACTGTTTGTTGCTTTTGGCCTACGGATCCTTGAGATTGTGCCGGGGCGTGTCTCAACCGAAGTTGATGCTCGGCTTTCCTACGACACCGAAGCCACGATCGCCAAAGCCCGGAAGCTGATTGGGCTGTACGAGCGGGCAGGCATCCGCCGCGATCGCGTGCTGATTAAAATTGCCTCGACTTGGGAAGGGATTCGGGCTGCTGAAGTCCTAGAAAAAGAAGGCATTCATTGCAACCTGACGCTGCTGTTTGGCTTCCACCAAGCTGTAGCCTGTGCTGAAGCTGGTGTCACTCTGATCTCGCCCTTCGTCGGTCGTATTCTCGATTGGTACAAGAAGGAAACAGGGCGCGACGCTTTCCCGGGGGCAGAAGATCCGGGCGTCCAATCTGTCACGCAGATTTACAACTACTACAAGAAATTCGGCTACTCGACGGAAGTGATGGGCGCTAGCTTCCGGAATGTCAGTGAAATTATTGAGCTAGCGGGCTGTGACCTGCTGACGATTTCGCCAGGGCTACTGGAAGAATTGCGCCAGACCGAAGCAATCTTGGAGCGGAAGCTCGATCCGGCGATCGCCCAAGGGCTCGAACTCGAGCCACTACACCTCGATCGCGATCGCTTTGATCAGCTCCACCACGCCGATCGCATGGCCAATGAAAAGCTAGACGAAGGCATTCGCGGCTTCTGCAAAGCGATCGACACCCTAGAAGGCTTGCTCAAGCAGCGACTAGCCGTGCTGGAGGGCAAAGCGGTCTTCCATCACGCCGCCCACGAAGTCTTCAGCGTCTGCGACCTCGATGGCGATGGTTTTATCACCCGCGAGGAATGGCTGGGCAGCGATGCCGTCTTTGATGCGCTGGACCTGAATAAGGACGGCAAGCTCAACGAAGACGACCTGTTGGCGGGGCTGGGGGCAACCCTGCAAATGGCGGGGCGATCGGTTGCGACCGTCTAGGATTCGCTGACTCTCTGCCTGTCGATGACCTCAACTTGCCGTGACTCCGGTGGGTTGAGGTCAATGCTTAGCGGGATCTCGTCCGTCTCGAACAAAATTCTCGGTCTGGACTACCTAGGATGGCCGGGAATTTGCGGTAGTCGTGGGACGAGATCATGGATTCTTTGGCAACCTTGGCGCGCGATCGCGGCATTCGCTACTTCCTGATTGCCTTCACCGATCTGTTTGGGGTGCAGCGAGCCAAACTGGTACCGGCCAGCAGCATTGACACCATGGCCGCCAACGGTGCGGGCTTTGCCGGTTTTGCGGCTTGGCTCGATCTCAGTCCGGCGGATGCTGATGTGTTGGCAATTCCCGATCGCGACAGTCTCTTCCAATTGCCTTGGCAACCGGAAGTTGCTTGGATGCCGGCAGACCTCTATCTCAATGATCAACCGCTGGAACAAGCACCGCGCTGGGTTCTAAAGCGAGTTCTCGCTGCCGCTGAAGCGCTGGGCTATCGCCCAAAAACGGGGGTCGAGTGCGAGTTTTTCCTGCTGGATGAGACAGGGGATGCGATCGCCGATCCCCGCGATCGCCAGGCCAAGCCTTGCTATGACCAGCAATCTCTAATGCGGCGCTACGACCTGATCACCGAGATCAGTGAAGCGATGGAAGTGCTGGGTTGGGGGCCGTACCAAAGCGATCACGAAGACGCCAATGGTCAGTTTGAAATGAACTGGACCTACGCTGATGCGCTAGTCACCGCAGATCGCCAAGCCTTCTTTAAATACATGGTCAAAACTCTCGCGGAACGGCAGGGATTACGGGCAACTTTCATGCCCAAGCCCTTCGCAGATTTGACCGGCAATGGTTGCCACATGCACCTCTCGCTCTGGAATCGGGAGGGTGCCGTCAATGCTTTTGTCGAGCCAGAGTCGACTGCTCTCCTCTCAACTCTGGGCTATCAGTTCATCGGTGGGCTGCTTAATTCTGCAGCAGCGCTTTGTGCTCTCACCAACCCGACGATCAATTCCTACAAGCGGATCAACGCACCAGCGACGACCTCGGGCGCGACTTGGTCTCCCAATGGCATTAGCTATAGCGGCAACAACCGCACTCACTTAATCCGCATCCCCGATGCGGGCCGATTTGAGTTGCGGCTTGCCGATGGAGCGGCCAATCCCTACCTGTTGCCAGCAGCGGCGATCGCGGCAGGTCTTGATGGCATTCAGAACCAGCGTGATCCCGGTCCCCGCTACGACAACGACAACTACGCCCAGCCCTTGCCAGCCGGCACGGTGCCGACACTGCCGGAGCATTTGCTTGATGCTCTGCGATCGCTGCAAGAAAGCACCATTCTCACGAAAGGTCTAGGACCTGCCTTCATAAGTGCTTACCTCAAGCTCAAGCACCAAGAATGGCGGAGCTTTTGTGCCGAGATCACTCCTTGGGAACGGGCAACGACGCTGGACTGTTAGGAGTTGCTCACTGCTGACTTTTCAACCACTGTTGGATCTGTCGTTCTTCGTAGCGGCGCAACCGTCGTCCTTTGCGCGTAAACTGCCGCTGCACGATCGCGGATCCAAAACCAAGCTGGACTTGAGCACCGAGAGCTTGCAGCGGTACGGCAGCGGAGCTGACTGTGAAGACCGGCAGGCCTTGTAAGTCGGGTCTTAAGCGCAACAGGATCGCTTCAATCGGCCAAAACGCAAGCTGCGGATCTTGGAGCAGTAGCGGCTCAATCCCTAGGCTGGCGATCGCGGTCGTCAACTGCTGGAGCTTGGCTGCGCTATCCCGCGGATGCGGCTTCAACAGTAGGGATGTCGGGGGCGTGTGAGCAGCCAGAAACTGACGATAGGCTTCAATTTCAGCAGTGGGGGTGATGTAGGCACCGTCCGCTTGTTCGGAGAGATTCGCCGTCAAGAGTACGCCCCAGTCTCGCTGAGCAGTCACCTGACGCAATCTGTCGATCGCGGCCGTCGGCAAGGCGTTTGCCAAAGTTTGCAGGCAATCCTGGAGGTAGGTCAGCGGTACCCGTTGGCTGGGGAATGGTGGCGGGCAATCGCCCAGAAAGGGAAAGAAGCCACCGTCCGGTTGAGGCAGTTTGGTAGCAGGTGACCACCAAGAGCGCAGCCGCGATCGCCAACCCCGTCGCTGCTGAAGAATGGAGTCTGCTGCAACATAGACCCCTAGCCCATCGCCGTAGCAAAAACAGCGCGCCGTCGGATACAGCTGGCGCAGAAGTTGTTCCTTGGGCCGCCAGCCAGTGGCCAACCACAATTCGTCGACACTCTCGAGGCCAATTTCCTGCCGGAGTTGTTGCTGATCTGAGGCTGATAACGGGCAGCGTAACCAATTGGTAAACCGATCTAGAGCTATTGCACAGCCAGTTAAACCCGGCTGGAGCTGGCTAGCCATTGTTGCGACTTCAGCAGCAAATGCTGTGAAGCGATCGTGGGGTGCCCAACCCGAAAAGCAGTAGCGATCGGCCTGCAATCCTTGACTCCGGAGAGCAGCGATCGCCGCCACCAGTTGCGCACTGCCTGGGCAGTCAACTAAGCGCAGCATCAGACTTTAACCGGACGCAATTGCTGCTTGAGCTGATGCAGCCAGGATCGCAGGCGACGACGACTGAGCCAGCGCGGTCGATTGCCTTCGCGGATGTCGTCACGGACATTGAAACGCCTAATCGCCTGGTTAATCTCTGATTCGGTTAAAGTGCCGGATTCTAAGGCCTGTTGCATTGCCTTAAACCAGAAATCACCGTAGGGGTGTCCTGGGCGTTTCCAAGGTTGTCGTTTGAGATCGGTGTAGTGAATCAGTCGGGTCTCACGATCGGCGTAATCAAAGCTGTTCCAGCGCGGATCGAGTCCACCAATCTGGTAAGGATGTTTTGCCAGAAAGCGTGGACTCATACATAGCAAGTCTCGATAGGAATACTCGCCTGCTTCCAGGTCATCAATGAACTGTTCGAGGGGAAACCGACAGCGATCGCAGTCGAAGAGGACAACACTCAAGCCCCAGAGAGCCTCAGCACGATTGGGATAAGCTTCGGCTTTCGCGAGAAAATCCGCACCCTGCAGATCGGTATCGAACAGCTCGCCAATATCCCGCAGACAGACCACATCCGAGTCAATGTAGATGGCACGCCCTTGGTAGCCACACAGTTCCGGGATCAGGAAACGATAAAGGCTGAATTCCGTCGCATTCCAGTATTTGACCCGCAGTGACATGGGGGCTAGGCAGGGAGGCTGACCCAAGACCTCCAGGGCATTATGTGTGCCGTTAAAGACCGTAATTGCCAGCGGGCGATCGCTGGTACGCCGCAGCGAGTCAATCGCCACTTGTCGCTCAATGCGACTGGCTTCACCGGAGCCAATGAAAATGCGAATGGGATCGGCCATCGAGGTCTCCCCAGCGAGAGTTATCGCCCACGCTACTGCGCTGTAGGAGCAGACAGCAAGTCGGGTTGTGACGCTGATGCAGGCTGTAGCAAGACAGACTCGGGTGGTGGCGGCACAATGCCATAGCCCTGCCACTCAGTTTCCGTCTTGGCACGGCAGTCAATGCGAATGCCGTAGCGCTCCAGTTGATAGCGATACGCTCCAGTAAGGCAGTCATTGTCCCCTTGGGGTATCAGGTTTTGTTCGATCGCATGGCGGATGGCGGCCTCAACCGTCTGATTGGGCGCAGTCTGAGAGTCAGGAGTTGCAAGGGGGAGTGCACCCTGAGCTTGAAGCGCCTGTAGACGCGCTTGATGCGAGGCAAAGTCCCAGTGAATCCGCAGCGCCACGCCGCCGAGGAAACCCAAGGCGATCGCGGCAATCGCCAGTGATTCTCGGTAGCGTCGCCATGCCATTCGACGGGAGAGCAATTGCACAGTCAAAACCTCATTCAGACAAGGGGAACGTCAGACACGGGCCGTCCCTGCAACGTAGGTTGAGGAGCAGGGGTTAAGTTCCCCAACCACGGCAAGCCCAGCACAAGACCGATTAAGAGCTGCAAGAGGGGGAGCTTGAAGAAGCTGCCTTCAAAGAGGTGCAGAACAACACCAATCACCAAGCTGATCAGCAGCCACTGCCCCAGCAGCAGATCGGCCTCCTCGCGGGCAGAGCGTGTCTGCTGCCAGAGTCGTGCCAGCGTTAAAGCCAGACCGATCAGGACGATTGCTAGGACTAACACGCCGTTATCGGCTAAGAGTTGCAGTACAAAATTGTGAGCGTGGGAGACCCGATTGAGAGTGAGCGGTGGCTGACAAATCGCGGCGGCTTGGCTATAGCCATTCCCTACCCAGAAACTGAGAGGCCAGTTGATCCAAGCTTGCGTGGCATAGCAGCGAGCGATCGCCAGACGTGCAGGGTCATAGAACTCGAGATAGCGTCCCACGAGGTCAGGCCGCAGTCCTGCCAGACCGAGGCCGAAGAGACCAATGCTCGGCAATAACCAGAGCAGCGATCGCCACTGACAGGTCCGCAGATTTAAGGCCACGGTCAGACCCAACACCAACACCAAAGCCCCCAAGCAGATGCGAGAGGCAGTTCCCAAAACGAGGATCGTGCCAGCCAAAGTCGAGAGCAGATAGAGACCTCGCCACGATCGGTCATGCCAAGTCAGCAGCAGGGCAGGCACCGTCGCAATCACCGTCAAAATGCCGACTTGGTTGATGTAGAGGTCTCCCATGCCAATGCGAATGGTCCAGTCGATCGCTTGGAGATTCGCCAAGAGCCACAGCAGCGGCAGTAGGCCTATCCAGCGCAAGAGCCGCAGACTGCGATCGCGACCGAGTCCTGTAGCACCAATCAGTCCTAGTCCCAAAAGCACATAGGCCGACCAACTCACGGAGGGATCGAACGTCGGCTTCGCCCAAAATAAAGGCGGCAAAAATAAGAGGGCGATCGCGGCCCAACAGAATAAGCCCCGCCAGTCTCGCTGATGGAGTTGCTCAATCAGGCGAATCACCAACCAACTCCAAGCCAGCGGTGCCGCCCAAAAGGCGCTATTGACCTGAAGGGTAAGAGCAGCCAGCAAGAGCCAATCTACGGCGGCAGGCAAACGAAGCGGTCGCGATCGCGTCCAAGGAATCGCCAGACTCACCCCGAGGAGAACGGGGGTAAGACCACCAGTCAGCCAATGCGAGTCGAAGGGTAGGAGCAGCGCTAAAACGGCTAGCCCCGCTGAACCACCACTCAGCTGCGATCGCGGTAGGGCGCTGTCCGTGAGCAGTTGACGATAGCGATCGCCTGTCACGATACCCAGAGTAAAAACGGCGGCCAAACC